>NZ_MSDP01000002.1:0-135201 GCF_001937155.1 Salinicola sp. MH3R3-1
CAGTTGATCGCCTTCGCTGTCGGCAAGCAGGCCCAGACCGACGGTGTCGCGCTCTCGTCCAGCGACGAAGTGTTGTGGGACGCGATCCACGGTCACTTCTGGTATCCGCGTTACCGCCAGTATCGTCGGCGTTCGATCTGATGTCGTGAGCTACGAGCTACGAACTACGAGCTACGAGCTACGAGCTACGAGCTACGAGCTACGAGCTACGAGCTACGAGCTACGAGCTACGAGCTACGAACAAGCCCCGCCCGAGAGCGGGGCTTGTTCGTTAATGGGTGTTTCTCTCCACGCTCGAAAATTGCCACCCTTCGACGCCTCCGCAATAGCGCTGAACGCAGGAACGACGAATCGGGTTTTGCGACATGGATGTCGCAAAAGGCGCGTTGGGCAGGATGCCCTTTTGCGCCGACCCGAATTCGGCGTGACAGCGTTCAGGGTTTCGCTATTGTGCGGCGTCAAAAAGGGGAGTGTGAGGGGCTTGCCCCTCACGACCATGAGCGGAAAGTAGGTTAATGCCGGATCAGTGGTAACCACGAGGACATGAAATGAGTCTCCTCGTTCGGTTGGCGCAGGATCCACAAAAAAGCCCCACCAATCGGTGGGGCTTCGCTGACTGCCGTGCAACGCCATTCAAACTACGCGATATGCGTTTACAGCATGCTGCGCAGTACGTAGTGGAGAATACCGCCGTGACGGTAGTACTCCAGCTCGTTGGCGGTATCGATGCGGCACAGGGCGTCGATCTTCTTCTCGCCCTTGTCGGACGCAATGGTCACCTTGACGGTGCTGCCCGGCGCGAGATCCTTCAGGCCTTCGATGGAGACGGTTTCGTCGCCAGTCAGACCCAGCGTCTCGCGGCTCTCGCCTTCAGGGAACTGCAGCGGCAGCACGCCCATGCCGATCAGATTGGAGCGGTGGATACGCTCGTAGGATTCGGTGATGACGGCGCGCACGCCAAGCAGACGCGTACCCTTGGCCGCCCAGTCACGCGAGGAGCCGGTGCCGTACTCCTTGCCGGCGATGACCACCAGCGGCGTGTCGTCTTCGGCGTACTTCATCGCCGCGTCGTAGATCGACATCTGTTCGCCGCTGGGCACGTGGCGCGTGTAGCCGCCTTCGACGTTTTCCAGCATCTCGTTGCGGATACGCACGTTGGCGAAGGTGCCGCGCATCATCACTTCGTGGTTGCCGCGACGCGAGCCGTAGGAGTTGAAATCCTTCACCGCCACACCGTGCTCCTGCAGATATTTGCCTGCAGGGCTGTCCGGCTTGATCGATCCCGCCGGCGAGATGTGGTCAGTGGTGACGGAGTCGCCGAGCTTGGCCAGCACGCGGGCATTCTTGACGTCCTCGACCGGTTTCGGCTCTTTCTCCATGCCCTCGAAGAACGGCGGATGCTGGATATAGGTCGAATCCTTGGACCAGGCGTAGACCTCGCTTTCCGGAAACTCGATCGACTGCCAGATCTCGTCGCCGTCGAAGACTTCGGCGTACTCCTTGCGATACATCTCGGTCTTGACCTTCTCGACCGCCTCGGCGATCTCGGCCTGGGACGGCCAGATATCCTTCAGGTAAACGTCGTTACCCTGTTGATCCTTGCCCAGCGGCTCCTTGGTCAAATCCTTGCGCACGTTGCCGGCCAGGGCATAGGCGACGACCAGGGGCGGCGACGCCAGCCAGTTGGTCTTGACCAGCGGATGCACGCGACCTTCGAAGTTGCGGTTACCGGAAAGCACCGAGGCAACGGTCAGATCGCCGTTGTTGACGGCTTTCTCGATCGGTTCGGGCAGCGGGCCGGAGTTGCCGATGCAGGTCGTGCAGCCGTAACCGACCAGATTGAAACCCAGCGCGTTGAGATCGTCCTGCACGCCGCCGGCGGCCAGGTAGTCGGTGACGACCTTGGAACCAGGTGCCAGCGAGGTCTTGACCCAAGGCTTGGTGGTCAGCCCTTTCTCGTGCGCCTTCCGCGCCAGCAGGCCGGCAGCCATCATCACGCTGGGGTTGGACGTGTTGGTGCAGGAGGTGATGGCGGCGATCACCACGGCGCCATGGTTGAGAGAGAACGATTCGCCCTCGTACTCGACTTGCTGACTGTCGCCGGTGCGGTAATCGCTGCCGGTCCGATAGCTCTCGCCGTCGGCAGGCGGAGCGCCGACCGCGGTATCGCCGCCTTCGGACATCCACTTGCCTTGCTCTTCCTTCGAGGCGTCCGGCTTATCGCCGTTCATCAGCCCTTCGAAAGTGGACTTCAGGTCGGTCAGGGCGACACGGTCCTGCGGACGCTTGGGGCCGGCCAGAGACGCCTCGACCTTGCCCATGTCGAGTTCGAGGGCGTCGGTGAAGGTCGGCTCGGCTCCCGGCTGACGCCACAGGCCCTGGGCCTGGGTGTAGGCCTTGACCAGTTCGATCTGCTCTTCTTCGCGACCGGTCAGGCGCAGGTAGTTGAGCGTTTCCTCGTCGACCGGGAAGAAACCGCAGGTGGCGCCGTATTCCGGTGCCATGTTGGCGATGGTGGCACGGTCGGCCAGCGGCAGATCGTCGAGGCCGTCGCCATAGAATTCGACGAACTTGCCCACGACGCCTTTCTTGCGCAGCATCTGGGTGACGGTCAGCACCAGATCGGTGGCGGTGATGCCCTCGTTGAGCTTGCCGGTCAGCTTGAAGCCGACCACTTCCGGAATCAGCATCGACACCGGCTGACCCAGCATCGCCGCTTCGGCTTCGATACCGCCCACGCCCCAGCCGAGAATGCCCAGGCCGTTGATCATGGTGGTGTGGGAATCGGTACCGACCAGGGTGTCCGGGAACGCGTAGGTCTTGCCGTCGACTTCCTTGGTCCACACCGTCTTGCCGAGATACTCGAGGTTGACCTGGTGGCAGATGCCGGTGCCCGGCGGTACGACGCGGAAGTTGTCGAAGGCGTCCTGGCCCCAGCGCAGAAATTCGTAGCGCTCGAGGTTACGTTCCATCTCCATCGCGACGTTGTCCTTGAACGCGGACGCGTCGCCAAAATGGTCGACCATCACCGAGTGGTCGATGACCAGATCCACCGGGGACAGAGGATTGATGCGCTCGGCCTTGGCGCCCAGCTTCTTGACCGCATCCCGCATGGCAGCCAGATCGACGACGCCGGGAACGCCGGTGAAGTCCTGCATCAATACGCGTGCCGGACGATAGCCGATCTCGCGAGTCGACTTGCCTTCCTTGAGCCAGTCGGCCAGCGCCTGGATATCGTCTTCCGACACGGTAGGGTCGTCGGCGTAGCGCAGCTGGTTTTCCAGCAGCACCTTGAGCGTCATCGGCAACTTGTCGATGTTGCCGAGGGTCTCGGCCGCCTTGGGCAGGCTGTAATAGTGAAAGGTCGTACCTTTGACGTCGAGCGTCGCTAGCGTATGACTTGGGGCTGTAGCCATCTCAGTGATCCTCCTCATGGCGGCGCCTGGCATCGAGATGCGGTGCCAACTCGCCTGTCCGGTTCCTGAACTACGATTCGCCAGCATTCAATCACTGCCGATCGTCTGTCGAAGGGGTGTCTTTGCACCGCTCTTATGTCTAGTTTCGGGTCTGGTTTCGAGCCTGGTTTCGGCTGATACGCTTTGCCCTGTCGGATGAAATTGCTCGAGATTCTCCAGCGGTCCGGCAAATAACATCGAGCACGGCGGCCGGACGAAACAGGTTGTCGACAATAATCATGGGTACAATAACATGGATTTTCAATCGGATGCTCCGCGACTATCGTCCGGTGCGGCCTTGAAAGCGCATCCCACCGCCACCAGTTTCAGCGTAGTTCGTGGTCATGGACTCTGCCGAAAGGACCTTGGCTCAGGGCGGGCTCTGGCTCAGGGCTCAGGGCATTGGCTGAGCGACTTTGATGAACAGCCTCGCCAGGAGCGCCATGACGTTGGCTCTGTAGCAGCCTGGCCACGCAAACGATCCGCATCGCGGGAGGTGACCCATGTCGCATGAATCGATCATCGAATGGCCGGTCAATTGTCCGTATTGCGACGCGCCGTTTTCACTGCTGCTGGACCTCAGCGCCGGCGGTTACGACACCTGGGAAGATTGCGTGGTCTGTTGTCAGCCAATTCACGTGGGCGTGAGAACGACGCTTTCCGGCGAGCTGGAGAGCGTCACGCTGGCGGATGACGACGACGTGGTATGAATAGGCATTGATAGGAACATCGCACTGTTTCAATAGTGAAGCGCTATACGATCTATTGCGGCAATTAAATTGGAGCATGAGAGGTTAGCCGTTAGTCTAACCGCTCAAGATTCTAACCCCTCGATAACTCACTATAGGAGATGCTCATGAGCGTACTCGTAGGTCGCCAGGCCCCGGATTTCGAAACGGCAGCCGTCATGCCTGATGGCTCCATCAAGGACGACTATCGTCTGTCCGACAGTAACGGCAAGATGCGCGTGCTGTTCTTCTGGCCGCTGGATTTCACCTTCGTCTGCCCGTCCGAGATCATCGCCCATGACAATCGTCTGGCGCAGTTCAAGGAACTCGGCGTCGAAGTGATCGGTGCTTCCATCGATTCCCAGTACACCCACCACGCCTGGCGCAAGACCTCGCCGGACGCCGGTGGCATCGGTGAAGTCGGTTTCCCGATCGTGGCCGACGTCAAGCACGATATCTGTCAGGCCTACGGGATCGAGCATCCGGAAGCCGGTGTCGCGCTGCGCGCCTCCTTCCTGATCGACGAAGACGGTGTCGTTCAGCACCAGACCGTCAACAACCTGCCGCTGGGTCGTAACGTCGACGAGATGCTGCGTATGGTCAAGGCGCTCAAGTACCACCAGACGAACGGCGAAGTCTGCCCGGCTGGCTGGGAAGAAGGCCAGGAAGGTATGAAGGACACCGCTGAAGGCGTGGCCAAGTACCTCGGCACTCATGCCGGCAGTCTGTAAGCCGCGCTGAGTTCCTGGGGCGACCGATACGGTCGCCCCATTCATTTCTGGTATCATCCCGGGTCATTTTGACATCCTGGGCTATTTGATAAGTGCCTTGCGGCATGCTTCGTATCGCGACGCATCCCACAAGGCGTTTGGATCGACACGCCAATCGAATCGACATCTGAACCGAGGTAGCCATGAGCGACGCGCGCCACGAACGTTTGATCATTCTGGGCTCCGGGCCGGCCGGTTATACCGCTGCCGTGTATGCGGCGCGAGCGAATCTCAAGCCGTTGCTGATCACCGGGATGCAGGCGGGCGGCCAGCTGACGACGACGACCGACGTCGACAACTGGCCCGGCGACGATGAAGGCGTTCAGGGCCCCGAGTTGATGGAGCGGATGCGCAAGCATGCCGAGCGCTTCCAAACCGAAGTGCTGTTCGATCATATCAACGAAGTCGAACTGCGCGAGAAGCCGTTCACCCTCAAGGGGGAAAACGGTACCTATACCTGTGATGCCTTGATCATCGCCACCGGTGCCAGCGCCCGTTATCTCGGACTGCCTTCCGAACAGCAGTTCATGGGGCAGGGCGTTTCCGCCTGCGCCACCTGTGACGGTTTCTTCTATCGCAATCAGCATGTGGTCGTGGTCGGTGGCGGCAACACGGCGATGGAAGAGGCGCTCTATCGTTCCAATATCGCTTCGAAGGTGACTCTGGTTCACCGCCGCGACGGGCTCCGGGGCGAGAAGATCCTGCAGGACCGCCTGCGGGAGAAGGTCGAGAACGGCAACATGGCGATCGAGTGGAACCATACCCTCGACGAAGTGCTGGGCGACGGCAGCGGTGTGACCGGCGCCCAGCTGCGCTCCACGCTGACCGGCGAGACCAAGCAGCTCGATGCCATGGGCGTCTTCATCGCGATCGGTCACACACCGAATACCGGCATCTTCGAGGACCAACTCGACATGGCCAACGGCTATATCCGCGTCCATTCCGGCCTGGAAGGTAATGCCACGGCGACCAGCGTTCCCGGTGTTTTCGCCGCCGGCGACGTCATGGATCACATCTATCGGCAGGCGATCACTTCCGCCGGCAGCGGCTGCATGGCGGCGCTGGATGCCGAGCGTTTTCTGGATGGTATCGACTGAGCCGGACGGGATGTCGCCGCACTAATGAAGCCCGGCTCCGGCCGGGCTTCATCGTGTCCGGGGTGGTTCTGGATTCTTAACAGCGGTGGCTCTCAATAGTGAGGCGGGAGTTCGTCCTCCGGCTGCGGCGTCTCTCCGCCCAGCTCGTCGATGGCCTGGCGTTGTTCGCTGAGTCTCGTGCGCAGCAAGGTATTGGCCCGGGTCAATCGCTCGAGTTCGGTTGCCTGCTCTCTGACCAGCCGATCCAGCGTTTCCAGCCAATCGTCCTGGAATGCCAGACGGCTCTCGAGAGCCTCGAAACGGGCGTCCGTGGTCATGCGCGAGGGTGAGTCTACCGTGCTAGACTTCCCTGATTGCGTGTCATCTTTCATTCACGGCACCTTCAGTAAAAGTAGATTATTGACAGTCAGTTAGTGATAGTAGATGAGTGATGATGAGTATGAAAACCGTTCCTGCCCGCCATGAAAACGGGCTTTTTCCGTGTCCCGACGTCCAGAGATATGAGAATCCATGAATAGCAAGGTAATTCTGCGTTGTACGCTGATCAGTCTCCTCCTTTCGATACCTTCGCCATTGCTGATCGGTCTCCTGATCACGCTGATCAGCAGCATGCTGGCGACCGACCTGACCTGGTTTCTGAATGTGGAAGGGGTCTCCGCCATGTACGGTGCGACGGTGATCGCCGTGTTCATCGTGTTGTGGCTTGGCACCCTGGCCATGGCGTTGCTGTCGCCGGCCACGCCCAGGGCGGTCACCGCTGCCATGCTCGCCGATGTCGAAAACGACGATCGCGAGCTGGGCGAGGTCAAGTGGTTCAACGTCAACAAGGGCTACGGGTTCATCACCCGCGCCGATGGTGAAGACGTGTTCGTGCATTTCCGCGCGATTCGCGGCAAGGGGCATCGTACCCTCGCCGAGGGGCAGAAAGTGCGTTATCACGTGATCGAGAATGATCGAGGTCTGCAGGCGGATGACGTTACCGTCATCACCTGATCTCGACTCGGTAAGCCTTTCTCGAAAAGCGCTTCTCTAAAAACGCTTCGATGCCTCTGAAAGCTTGCGCTTTCGGGGGCATTTTTCGTTGGTTGCCCGTCCGCCAGGTTAGGCATTGCCGAGGGAGTCGAACGCTATTGAACTCGCTGGAATCTGCCAGAGAAGATTGTTCCGATAGAATAAAGATTCAGACCAAAAAAAACCGGCGCCTGGGGAAGGCACCGGTTAAATAATTTGGTAGCGGGGACCGGATTTGAACCGATGACCTTCGGGTTATGAGCCCGACGAGCTACCAGACTGCTCCACCCCGCATCAACTTGTGGCGTATTATACGTATGGATTAGACGATGTCAACAGCATCATCGCCATGATGATGTCCCGCGCGCCCTAGATGACGCATGACGTTGTCGAACGCCGGTTCATAGCGTTCCCAGATCTCCAGTGAGAGCGGGGCGATCGACAGCAGGCGCAGCAGCGTCTGCTCCAGTTCTTCGGGCGGCGTGGGCGGGCGACCCAGCCCATCGTTGAGCCTTGCCACTTGGACTTCGAGGCGCAGCGGCTCCAGCTCGGCGGGAATCGCATCGCCTGCCAGCAGCGCCAGCTGAACCAGACATCTCTGCAGGCTCTCTTCGGCGTGCTCCATGGAGTGCGTCTGTTGCTGGGTGCGACGAATCTCGAAGGCGCGGCGTACGTCGCCGTCGAGCTGTCCGGTATCGAGCTCGCCTGCGATCGCCTGGCGCAGGTAGTGCCGGTAATCGGGCCACTGCCTTGCCTCTTCGACCAGCGCGAGGCGGTCCAGCGTCACTTCCCGGGCATGAACGATGCCTTGCCAGCGCTTTTCCATGCCGTCGCTGCGTCGGCTACGTGGCAGCGGAATCAGGCGCTGAGCCTCTGCCAGCGCCGCGTCGAGCACGTGGCGCTCACCACCGGACTCCGGCTGCCAGGCATCCAGGCGGTCGATCAACGCCTGCATGTCGTCGAACCGTTGCTGCTGGCGCGTCTGCTGTTCGTCACGAACGGTGTCGCGAGCGGCAAAAATGGTATCGCAATGGGTACGGAACTGTTGCCACAGCGTCTGCTCGATCCCTTTGGGGGCGCGCCCCATCTCGCGCCAGCGCTGCTGTAGCGTCTTGGCCTGCTCGGCTCGCTGCGTGGCGGGTGCGCTGTCGTCGGCCAGTTGTCGGGCCTGTTCGACCAGTGCCCGCTTGCGATTGGCGACGTCGCCGGCGCGCTCGTCGATCAATGCCTGTAGCTGGCGGCGAAGGCGGGCGTAATGCCGCCCGGTGGAAGCCGCCTGGCGTTTCGGGATCGGCCAGTGATGGTCCCACTGTTCCTGTGCGGCATCGCGCACTCGGCGCAGGCCATCGGGGTCGGCCGCCGCGGAAGGGTTGGCGAGCAGCGCCTCCAGTTGATCGCAGAGAGCTCGGCGGGAGGCCAGATTGTCCTGCTCCCGCGAATTCAGCTCGGCTTCCCAGTCTGCCAGCTGCGCATGCAGCGCGTCGGAGGCGGCGCGGAAACGCTGGGCCAGGTCGCGGGTCGCCGCGGCATCACCGAGTAGACGCCAGTCGCGGATCAACTGCTGGTGGCGACGATGACGCTCGGCATCCGGTTGATCGCGGGCTTCGACCAGCGCTTCGATATTTGCCAGCAAGGCCTCGCGCTTGGGCGCCGCCGCAAAGCCGCGCCAATCCCGCAGCTCGGCAAGGCGAGCGGTCTGCTGCTTGTAAATCTGCTCATGCGTCGAAGACAACGTCTGCTCGCTGGACTCCAGATGCTGACGCAGACGACGATGTAGCTGGGAGGCGGGGCGATAGCGCCCCTGGTCGAGCTCCTGGATCAGCGCTTCGAGATGGCGGCCGAGCTCCTCATCCGACCAGTGCTCTTCGACCTTGGCGGCGTTCTGCGCGCTGGCGTAGCGCTCGCTGGCTGCGGCCTGACGTTGCGCATCGAGGACCAGCTCGGTCGGTGGCAGCGCGGCCGGCCAGGCCAGACGATCGAGCGCGGACTGCAACGGCTGGTCCTTTTCGAGGCCCTCGCGCAGGGCCGGCGTTTCCGCCTGCAGCCGCTCCCAGGCCTGCCAGATAGATTGAGCCTGCTGGTCGAGTGCCAGATAGCGTTGCTGGAAAGACTCGCTGACGCCGTAGCGATCCGAGACGTCCTGCCAGCGCTCCTCTTGCAGCCGCCATTTGCCTTGCAGCGCCTGCATGACCTCCGGGGTCAGGCGGTCAGCTTCAGCCACGATCCTCAAGGCCTGGCTCAGCGCTTCGAGAATGCCTTCGCGAGTCGCCTGCGCCTCGCTTTTCTCGCGCTGGACGCGCTCGATCTCTCGAGACTGGTGTTCGTGCTCGGCCACTCGCTGGCGGCAGCGCGCCACTGCAGCGTCGAACCGAGATCGCTGTTCCTCGTCGGCACTGCTGGTCAGCGCGTCCCAGTTCTTGATCCAGTGCTTCAGGCGCGCCTCGAAGGTAGGTTCCCAGGACCGATTGGCCTGGGCCTCCAGCGTGACCAGAAGCTGTTCGCGCTCGCTCTCTTCCCGGGCCTGCTGTTCGGCGTCGGCGCGCAGGCGTGCCAGACGCTCACGGGCGAGTCGGGCGACCTGCTTGTCGCGGCGCGCCTGCTTGACCAGAAGCGTCAACCCTTCGGCGGTGGTGACTCGATCGGCGGCGGCGTGACGCACGGCTGTGATGCCGTTGTCACTGGCGTGGTGGATCAGGCGGGCTTCATCGTCGATACGCGCCAGCGCCGCCAGGCGTAACGCCTGATTGTCGCTGTGAACGATCAGGGCATCGACCAGGGCAAAGTCCTCTAGCTGCTCGACCTTGGCCAGACGCGTATCGAGATCGGGGCTGGGCGATACGCGACCGCCGAGCAGGTCGACGAGACGCTGGAACGATTCCTCGCTCGGCGACTGGCGGTGCCATTTAAAGAGCGGATCGAGTTCCTGCACTCGCGCCAAGGCTGCCCTGCGAACCTCGGGCGATTCGTCCTGGGCGAGCTGTCGCAGCGTATCGAGATCGTCCGGGCTCAGCTGAGAGGCGGCTTGGGCGCGGACAGCGGGATCCTTGTGCCGCCAGCGGGGAGAGAAAAAACGTTGAAAGAGTCCTGGCATGGCCGGTGTGGCATCCTGAAAACGACGAGGCTGGCAAAGGTCGGCCTCGCAACTGGGCGGCGCCGACGGCAACTGTCTATCTAACCATCTGACGGCCGGCGGTAAAAGCCCGATTGATGGACGTCGGTCTGCGATGAAGTCTGGTATTGATGGATGCGGCGGTCTGCGACCAATGAATGCATCGGTCCGGGATCGTCAGGTGCGTCGGTCTGCGGAGACACCTGACAAAATGTCTGAGGAGCCTTATGATCGGTTGCAGCGACGTCCGCCCTCGCTTAGCGTAACCCCATTCCCCCGCCGCGGAGTTCGGTCATGAGTCTCAACAGGGATCGGGCAGATACTGCCTTTACCTTCAAAGGTGGCATGTTGCCGATGACAGTCATGGAATTGGCCAGTGGCGACCCGGAGCGCATTCGTGCGCAACTGGCCGGCAAGGTCAGCCAGGCTCCTGCCTTCTTCCAGCACACGCCGGTGGTGTTGAGCGTCGAGCAGATCGATGAGCCTCATCTCGCGCTCGAGCGCATCTGCGCGGTATGTCGCGCGCACAAGCTGCTGCCGGTGGCCGTGCGCGGCGGGTCGGATCCGGTCAAACAGTCGGCCTGGGCATTGGGGTTGGGATGGTTTCCGCCTCAGGAAATCCGCCCGCGGGCGGTCGAGATGCGGCCCGCCGAATCCCGGCTCGTCGAGGCGCCGGTGGAAGCCGAAGCCGAGCTGCCGGTGCCAGAAGCGGCGGCGCACGCCGGCGGGCGTATTCATCGCGGCACGGTGCGCTCCGGCCAGCAGATTTCCGCCTCCGAAGGCGACCTGGTCGTGATCGGCGCGGTCAATCCCGGTGCCGAAGTGCTGGCTGCCGGCAGCGTCCACGTCTACGGACCGTTACGCGGGCGGGCGCTGGCCGGTATCCATGGCGATCGTGAGGCCGGTATCTTCTGCCACGATCTGAATGCCGAGTTGCTTTCCGTGGCAGGGACTTACAAGCGTCTCGAGGATATCGATCCCAAGATGCTGGGATGTTCTGTCCAGGTGCGGCTCAAGGAAGACCAGTTAAGGATCTCGGCGCTGACCTGAATGGCGCGAGAGTGATCAACATTTATCGGGCAACAGGAAGTTCATCTTGGCCAAGATCATCGTTGTAACATCCGGTAAGGGTGGCGTCGGTAAAACGACTAGTGCGGCGGCCATTGCCACGGGGCTGGCTCTGCGCGGCAACAAGACCGTGGTCATCGACTTCGACGTGGGTCTGCGTAACCTCGACCTGATCATGGGTTGCGAGCGCCGAGTCGTCTACGACCTGGTCAATGTCATCCAGGGCGAGGCTGGCCTCAAGCAGGCCATGATTCGCGACAAGCGCTCCGAGAACCTGCATATCCTTCCCGCCTCCCAGACGCGCGACAAGGATGCGCTGACACTGGAAGGCGTGGAGAAGGTGCTGATGGATCTCTCCGAAGAGTTTGATTACATCATCTGCGATTCCCCCGCCGGTATCGAACGCGGTGCCCAGTTGGCGCTCTACTTCGCCGACGAGGCCGTCGTCGTCACCAACCCGGAAGTCTCGTCGGTTCGAGATTCCGATCGCATTCTCGGGCTGCTGTCGTCCAAATCGCGCCGTGCGGAGCAGGGTCGTGAACCGATCAAGGAGCATCTGCTGGTCACCCGCTACAATCCGAACCGGGTCGATGACGGTGACATGCTCAACCTGGATGACATTCGCGAGATTCTGGCCATCGATCTGGTCGGTCTGATACCCGAATCGGAAGCCGTACTGCGTGCCTCCAACCAGGGGGTGCCAGTCATCCATGACGACAAGAGCGACGCCGGCCAGGCGTACGCGGATACCGTGTCGCGTCTGATGGGTGAAGACGTGCCGCTACGTTTTCAGTCGGTGCAGAAACGTGGACTGATCGCACGCATGTTCGGAGGAGGAGGCCGCCGGTGAGGCTACTCGATTTTCTCAAGGGCGAACGCAAGAAATCGGCATCCGTTGCCAAGGAACGGCTGCAGATCATCGTCGCCCATCAGCGCGGGCATCGCGGGCAGCCCGACTACATGCCGATGCTGGAGCAGGAGCTGCTCGCGGTCATTCGGCGGTACGTCAAGGTCGACCAGGATGCCATCAATATCAGCCTCGACAGCGACAACGACTGCTCGGTGCTCGAACTCAACGTGACGCTGCCCAACGAAGGCGAGGCGGCCAAGAGCTGACCGCCAGCGTCGGCCATGATCGTGTCAGTGACTCATGGCGACGGCTTCCTGCAATGGCTCTCGACCCAGGCTCGCCAACAGACGGCCGGTCGAGGAATGGGTCTGGCATGGCAGCCGCACATGAGTCGTGTGGCCGGCTATGCTAGGCTTGGGCTTTTGCGCAGGCGGAGAGCGGTATGGCCGAGAGCGGAAGGGTCCAGAGTAACAAATTCCAGAGCCAAAAAGTCCAGCCTCAGGCAGAGCCTACCTTTCTCTGGCACGACTATGAAACCTTCGGCGCCGATCCGCGCCGGCATCGGGCGTCGCAGTTCGCAGCGATCCGTACCGATGCCGACTTCAACGAGATCGGCGAGCCGCTGACGCTCTACGCTCGGCCGGCCGATGATGACCTGCCCAGCCCTCAAGCCTGTCTGATTACCGGCATCACCCCCCAGGCGGCGTTACGGCGTGGCGTCCCGGAAGTCGAGTTCGCCGCGCGCATCCAGGCGGAAATGAGCGTTCCCGGTACCTGCTCGCTGGGCTACAACAGCCTGCGCTTCGATGATGAAGTCAGCCGCCATCTGTTCTATCGCAACCTGTTCGACCCCTATGCACGTGAATGGCAGAACGGCAATTCCCGTTGGGATCTGATCGATGCCGTGCGCGCTTTCCACGCCGTGCGCCCCGACGGTATTGAATGGCCAAAGCGTGAAGACGGTGCACCGAGTTTCAAGCTCGAGCATCTGACCGCGGCCAATGGCATCGAGCACGAAGGCGCTCACGATGCGCTTGCCGACGTGCGTGCCACCATCGGCCTGGCGAGACTGCTACGGGCGCGGAATGCCAAATTCTTCGATTACCTGCTGTCGCTGCGCAGCAAACGACGCGTGGCCGGGCTGCTTGATGTCGATGCGCGCAAGCCGATGCTGCACATTTCCCGGCGATATCCCGCCAGTCGCGGTTGCAGTGCTCTGGTCGTACCGCTGGCCATGCATCCCTCCAACCCCAACGGCGTCATTGTCTACGATCTTGCCGTCGACCCGGCGCCGCTGTTCTCGCTGACGCCAGAGGAGATTCGCGCGCGTATTTTCGTCAGCGACAACGAGCTGGCCGAGGGCGAGACGCGCATCCCGCTGAAAGTGGTCCACCTCAACCGCAGCCCGGTGCTGTTGCCGATCGCCACGGCCGACGATGCCGTTGCCAAGCGTGTGGGGCTCGACCGGGCGCTCTGCGAACAGCACTGGCAGGCGCTGGTGCAGAATCCCGAGTCGTCCAGCAAGGCCGCGCTGGCATTTGCCGAATCGCCACCGGATCCGCCGTCGGATCCCGATCTGATGCTTTATTCCGGTGGCTTTTTCTCGCCGCACGATAGACAGGTCATGGAGCGCGTGCACGCCACGTCCCCCGATGACCTGGGGACCACCGCGTTCGCCTTTCAGGATCCGCGTCTCGAGGAGATGCTGTTCCGGCTGCGGGCGCGAAGCTATCCGGACACGCTCGACAGTGAAGAGAAGTCCCAGTGGGACGCCTTCCGCTGGTCGCGGATGAACGATGCCAAGAGCGGCGGGGTGACGCTCAAGGATTTCGCCCGCGAGATCGAACGCCTCAATCAGACCCCGCTCGAGGATCGCGAACGCCAGGTCCTCGAGGAACTGGTGATGTACGTCGAATCGATCATGCCAGAACAGGCCTTCGACGCCTACTGAGACGTTCCGGGCCCGATCCTCGAAGTCATAACTCCCGGGCGATGTCCAAGGTGATGACCCGAAGCGCGATCGTCGGTCATCGCGTTGTCACACTCTCTGCCTAGCCTGCATTCCCTTGATGACAACCAACAAGCAGGGATCAGGGGAGCTTCATGGGGATCGAGATCAGACGGCGTCGCGGCGTGACGCTGATGGCAGCGTCATTTTCGGCCGCGGCGCTGTCGGCACTGGTGCCGGCGCTGAGCCTTGCCGACGTCTACACCCTCGCTAGTGGCAACACCGTAGCGACACCTCGCAGCGTGACCGGTACGGATACGTTGAGCATCGAGGCCGGGGCCGTGCTCGAGACCGAGGAGACGGCGATCGAATGGACCGGGGCGTCGCCCGATGCCGGCGTATCCATCACCAACGCCGGCTCGATTCTCAGCCGGGACCGTGGCATTGATACCGATGGCGACGAGAGCGAGCGCTCGCTGACGCTGTACAACGCCGCCGGCGCGGTCATTGAAACTAGTGACGACGCCTTTCGGGTCGACACCGACGTCACCGATGGCAAGATCACCGTCGATAACGCAGGCACCCTGCACTCGGCCGGCGGTCAGGTTCTGGATTTCGACTCGATCGAATCGCCGACGGCCGTCGTCACGATCAGCAATGCCGAAAGTGGCTTGATCGAGGCCGACGACAATGATGCGATTCGCCCGGGTGCCGGCACGATCACCATCGATAACGCGGGCCGGATTCTGTCGACGGCCTCCGCCAATCGGGCGATCAATGTCGCCGATGTCGCCAACCTCTCCGAATTTCATCTGACCAACGACAGTACCGGGATCATCGAGTCCATCGACGACGCCGTGCGAATCGATGGCGATGACGACCAGCAGGGCGCCAATGGCGTCGTCACGGTCGACAACGACGGCCTGATTCTCTCCTCCGGCACCGGCGACGATGCCGGGCAGGCGATCGATTTCGATCACATCGAGTCCGGCCAGGTCGACGTCACGATCAACAACTACGCCGGCGGCGAAATCCGGGCCGAAGATGCCGATGGCGTGCGTCCCGGCGAGGGCGCCACGGTCAATAATGCCGGCACCATCGTTTCCAACAGCGCCGAGCCTGACGCCTCCAACGACGGCGTCGATCTTCAAGGCCATGCCGCGACGATCAATAACCTGACCGGCGGCATGATCTCCGGCGCGCGCCACGGCATCACCACCGACGTCGACGTGACCGTCTACAACGCGGCCGGGGCGACGCTCCGGGGTCGCAATGGTTCGGGTGTCGGCTCCGATGGCAATGGAACGGTCGTCAACGAGGGTCTGATCAGCGGTGATATCGATAGCGACTCCGAGCTGGGCGACGGCGACGGCGTGGATATCGACTACATCGGCGAGATCACCAACGGCGGCACGATTCGGGGAACCGGCGCCAAGGGCCAGAAGCCGGGCGATACGCCCAATCAGAGCGAAGGGATCGCCATGGGCGGCGGCGCCATCGTCAATGCCAACGAGAGTGCGCTGATCAGCGGCGCCGACAACGGCATTCTGATCGATGATGGCAGCAGCGGCGGCGCTTATGGCGAGACCACGATCGTCAACCGCGGCACCATCGAAGGCATCGACGGCTACGGCATTTCGCTGGTGGGCGACTTCGACGACACCGTCGTCAATTCGGGGCTGATCGCCGGCGGTAACGGCTTGGCGTTGGCTCTCGGCGATGGCAACGACACGCTGGTCGTCGAGACTGGCGGGAGTTTCGACGGTCGCATCGACGGCGGGGACGGCGTCGATAGCATCGTGCTCGACGGTGACGGTGAGTTCGCCGGCGGCGACAGTTTCGAGTCGCTCTCGGTCAACGGTAACTGGCGGCTCACCGGCACTCAGCGATATGCGGACGGGATCGATCTCGCCAGTGGCAGCCGGCTCGATCTCGACGGCACGCTGGATGGCGCGCTGACGGTCGCGACCGATGGCCTGCTCGAGGGCAACGGCACGCTGGGTGACGTGACCATGAATGGCACGATTTCGCCCGGTCACTCCGTCGGCCAGCTGAACGTGGCCGGCGAATACCAGCAGACTGCCGGCTCCACCTATCTGGCGGAAATCGATGGCGGCGCGACTATCGATTCAACCAGCGCCGATCCAACCAGCGCCGACCGGATCCGCGTCGATGGCACGGCGACACTGGCGGGAGATCTCGTGGTGACGCCACTGTCGGATGCCGCTTATGCGGCCTCGAGCTACACCCTGCTCACCGCGACCGAGGGCGTCAGCGGGCGCTACACCGATCCCGAGGCGTATTCGCCGTTTTTCGATCTCGATCTGGATTATCAGGCGAACGCCGTGGTGCTCGACGTCACGCGCAACGACACCCGCTTCGCCGATCTTGCCGCGAGCGATAATCAGCGGGCGGCAGCGGCCGGGCTCGAGAGTCTGGGCACGGGCAACGGTCTCTATGACACGATCATCAGCACGACCGATACCGCCAAGCTTCGCCACGATTACGACGCGCTTTCCGGCGAGATTCATGCCAGCGCGCGCACCGGGCTGATCGAGGAGAGCCGATTCGTGCGCGAGGCCGTGTTCGACCGGATGCGTGGTGCCGACGCGGGTTCCTCCCACGTCGCCATCGCCTCGGGCGCCTCACCGGCGACGAAAGCGCTATCCAAAGACCGGTCGGGGGTCTGGCTGCAAGGTTTCGGCGGCTGGGGCGAGAGTGACGGCGACGATAACGCGGCCGGGCTGGAGCGCTCGACACACGGGCTTTTCGTGGGCGTCGATACGCTGATGGGTGCCGCTGGCGATAGCGCATGGCGACTCGGCTTGGCGGGTGGCTATAGCCGCTCGGACTACGATGTCGACCGTCGCGACTCGTCCGCCGATATCGACAGCTTTACCCTGGCCGCCTACGCCGGCCGATCCTTTGGGCCGTTGGGACTGCGTCTGGGCGCGGCGCAATCCTGGCACGACCTCGACACGCGCCGCTCGATCGACGTTGCGGACGTCGATACGGCCAAGGCTTCCTATGATGCGCGCACCGCCCAGGTCTTCGGCGAGATCGGTATCTCTCTGACGGCGGGCCGGACCCGGCTGGAGCCCTACGCCGGACTCGCCTATGTCGATCTGCATAGCGACGGCTATCAGGAGAGCGGGGAGGCGGGCCTGCAGGGCCAGGACGGGGACGCGGATGTCACTTTTTCGACGCTGGGGCTGCGGTCGACCACGCCATTCGAGATCGGCAGTGTAAACGCCGGTTGGCAGGCGGCACTCGGTTGGCAGCATGCTTTTGGCGAGCGGACGCCGACGGCAGACCAGGCATTCCGGGGCGGAGACGCCTTTTCGGTCGACGCCGTGCCGGTGGGCGAGGACGCGATCACGCTCGAAACCGGGATCGATATGGCACTCTCGCCGGCAACTTCGGTGGGGGTAGGCTACACGGGCAGACTGGCCAGCGATGCACGGGACCAGAGTGTCGACGCCAATCTGAAGATACGTTTCTAGGCACCGTCCAATAATCGACCGCGCCGAGCCTGCGCTAACGACGAAACCCCAGCCAGACGGCTGGGGTTTTGCATTGATGAACCCGTGACGATGCGGGCCCTATTGTGTCAAAGGCTCGAAGTCACTGGTCAGCGCATCGACGTCACTGGGCTGATTGCCCGGGTCGGCGGTGATGTCGAGCGCCGGGCTGTGGCGCAGGATCTGCCAGGCGCTGCGGATCTCCTCGACACTCAGCTTGTCGACCTGTGCAGCCAGTTGCTGGCGGCGATCGAATTCGACCTGCGGATAGGCAAGCGTCTGCCATAGCCGGTCGGCGCGCGCCGACAGCGATTGATCGCGCTGCAGCAGTTGCTGCCGCACGGCCTGCCGATAAGGCGCTAGATCGTCATCGCTCAGCGTCTCGATGCGCTGATCGAACGTCTTCAGGAAAGCGTCCATGCGCTGGCCGATGGTATCGCTTGCGACACTTGGCGACTGCACCAGCATCATCAGCCCCGGGGCATCCATGAACGGCGCGTAGCCGGCGCTGACGATATACCCGAGCTGCTCGTCGGTACGCAGTTTGGCAAAGAACGGGGGGCCGATCAGCTGCCCGATCACGGCCAGACTGGCCTGGCTCTGCAGCGAGAGATCGGGGCCCTGAAGATAGCGCAGCACGGCGGCGTCATTTCGTGTCGTTGCGGGGTGCAGCGCCGGAGCGTTCGACGGCACATCGAGCACGCTCAATGGCGGGATGTCGTCGGCGTGAAGTTGGGGCGCCAGCGCGTTGGCGACCAGTAACCCTTCGCGCCTGGCAAGCGTGGCATCGAGGTTGCCCACCGCCATGGCCTGAACATAGAGCTGACTCAGGAATCGCTGACGATAGTCGCGTACATCCTCCACGCCGAGGCCGTCGAGGGCGGCCAGCATGTTGCGGGTGCTGATCTGGGGTCGCATCAGGGCTTCGCCCAGCGTTCTCTGTGCCTGCTGGTAGAGCGCGTCCTGCGGGGCATTCTCCCAGCTACGTTTCAGCCCTTGCTTGACTCGGGCAATGCTGTCGGCGGTGATCTCGCCCTGCTCGAGCTGCTCGACGACGGTCTGCATCAGTCGATCCTGATGGTCGCGCCAGCCGGAAAACGCCAGGGTGATGCCGCGACCGTGAGCGTAGGCGGCAAAATCCTGGCCCGCCAATGACGCGGGATAGAAGCGCTCGTTGAGGCCGTCGTTCAACCATCCGGCCAGCAGGCGTGTCAGCGCGGCGTGGCGGGCGTCCTGCGTGGCATCGGGGTTCTGCAGACTGAAGCGCCACTCGACCCGCGGTGCGCCGAATTCGCTGCTGGGCTGGTGCCAGATCTCGACGCTAGGTGACTCGACGAGGCGCGCGGGTTCGGCGCTATCGAACGGCTGGACGCTCAGGTCCTCGGCGATATAGGGGTTGGGCTCGGGAAGCGCCAGTCCGTCGAGTGACGTTCCGCGAGGCCAGTCGTCGCGACGCGTCAAGGTGTAGGGCGTCGCGAAGTACTGTGTGGTTTCGTCACCCGAGACGTCCGGTCCGCTGTAGGCCCGCAGCAGGTTGTCCGCTGTCAGCCGGTCGAGAATCTCGTCGATCGCCGCGGCATCGAACCGGTCCATGCGGTAGGGCGCGTACTGCACGTCCTCGAGCGGATAGTGCGCCAGGCTCATCGCCATGGAACTGACGGTATCGATCGGCTCGCTGCGCTGCTGAAAACGGAAGCTCTGTTCGGCCAGCTTGGCCTGTTCGTCGTAGCGCCAGGCGTCGACACCGTGATCGCGGATCCGCCGGATCTGGTCGAACAGGCTCGCCTGGATGTCATCGAGGTGGTTTTCGCCCTCCGGCGTCAGGCTGATGGAAATATCGAACAACGCATGCTGACCGTCGCTCTGGGTCGTGCCGGCGGAGAGCCCGTCGGCCCAGCCGGCCTTGCGTAGAGCGGCCAGCAGGCTGCCTTCACCTTCGTGACCCAGCAGGTTGGCGAGATAATCGACCGGCTTGTCGGCGTACTCGAGGATCGGGTCGTCGATGGGGAACAGGAATTCGAGCTGGCGCCGTGCCTCGTTGGTCTTGATGCGCAGCGACGCCGGCAGATCGTCGTCCCTGGCCAGCGGTTGATCGACGACCGGTTTTTCCAGGTCGCGATCGGGCACCGCGCCGAAGCGCTGACGCACCTGCTGTTCGATCGTGTCCAGCGGCTCCGGCGCGAGCACGGCCAGATGCATGACGTTGGCGTCGTAGTGCTGTTGGTAGAAATCGAGCAGGGCCTGACGCAGCGGGCGCTTGTCGCTGTTGAGCGTCTCCAGGCTGCCGACCGAGAAATGATTGATCGGATGATCGGGGTTGAGCGCCTGGCTCAGCGCCTCGTTGATCCGCCGGGCGTCATCGTCGCGGCGTGCCTGGTACTCGGAATTCACCGCATGTCGCTCGCGATCGACGTAGTCCGGGTTGAACTGTGGCGACACGAAGAACTGCGAGAAGCGGTCGAGAGCTTCGGGAAAGGCGCTCGGATCGACGTCGAAATAGAAATTGGTGTCCTGATCCGCAGTGAAGGCGTTGTGGGAACCGCCGTTCTGGCTGATGAAACGCTGGTAACCATCCGGGTCGGGATAGCCCTCGGTTCCCAGAAACAGCATGTGTTCGAGAAAGTGCGCAAGCCCCGGCATGTCGGCCGGATCGTTGTCGCTGCCCACCGAGACATCCATGGCGGCGGCCGCCTTGTCGGCATCGGGGTCGCTGACCAGCAGTACCTGAAGTCCGTTGTCGAGCGTCACCGCGCGGTACTGGCGGTCGTCATTCGGGCTTTGGATTAACTGAGCTGGATGGGCGGATTCGGGGCTGGCGACGGCTTCGCCCGGCATGGCCGTGAATGCCAGCGCCAGGCTGATGGCCAGATAACCGGCGATGAACCAGCTGCGCAGACCGGCCCGCGGCGATGTAACGCTGTCAGAGAAGTCTGACGCGCGCGAGAGAGGGCCATGCGATAGCGCTCGAGAACGGGATTCCTGCATATGGTTGTCTCGGTAGTGAATAAGATCGGCTCGATGTTGAACAAAGGCAATGTTGAACAAAAGCAATGACGAACAAGGGCGACAACGAAGAGAGAAATACAAGACGTCCAGCGATCTTTCAGGCGGTCCACACGCGCATGGCGCCGACCGGGTAGGCGCAGTTCCAGTCCTGATAGGCGGGATCGTTCACCCGTCTAGATACCGGGAATGCGCCCAGAAGTTCCCTGTCGGCCGCGCCGAGGAGCTCTCGGGCCGAGCCAGACGGTGTTCCGGGCGATAGCCATGTCTCGGCCTGGGACGCGGCGATGATCGCCGGCAGACGATCGCTCATGGGGGCGACGATCTCTGTGGCGGGCACCGTGATCAGCGCAAACGAGTCCCGGGATTCACCGGTCTCCGGTGCGTAGCGACTCCAGATACCGGCCAGCAGCAGCGGCGAACGGTCGGTATGCGTGACCAGGAACGGCTGCTTGCCGCGCAGCCCGGCCTGCCACACGTAGATGCCGGTCACGGGTACCAGGCAGCGCCGTTCGGCCAATGCCTCGCGAAACATCGGGCGCTCGTCGAGCGACTCGGCACGAGCGCAGTGAGGCGCCTGATCCAGGACTTTCAGCCAGGTTGGCGTCAGCCCCCAGAACGCGTCTCGCAGAACCGTCGTCTCCGCTTCCTGGCGCAGGATCGAAAGCCAGTGGCGGGGCGCCAGGTTGGGGCTGAATATCGGCGAATCGACAGCTCGAAAAGCGGGGCTCGTCGGATGTCGTGTCCAGTCGTCGACGTGCAGTCGACCGGCCATGGTCTCTCCTCGTTGGTAATCGATGACAGGTGATCGATGACAGGTGATCGGATGGCAGGGGCCACAGCGTATGCCACCGAGAGTTCGGGGCCAAGACGTTATTGCGCTCGCCGCGACGACCCCAGGGCATGACACCGCTATTGGTGTTCGACGTAAAAGTCTCACGAAATCGTCACCTTAATGCGCATGGCGCTTGCGTTTATACGGTATGGCGATATGCTGGGAAACGCTGTTCGATTTTAAGTCGACAACAAGATTTCCCGGCTTTTGCAGCATCAGCAGCACTTCGACACTATTCCGAGCGAGGGATGTTATGGCTCGACCGCGACAGCACGCCCCCGAGGCGCTCCATGCTCAGGTCATGGCGGCCTGCGATGCCTGGCTACGTGAAAATCCTGTGCACACGCTGTCGCTGCGCTCGCTGGCTCGCGATGTGGGTTGCGCGCCGAGCACGCTGCTCAAACTCTACGGCAGCTTCAGCAACCTGCTCCAGTACGTCAATATCGAGACGCTCGATCGTATGGGCGCTGCTGTCTCCTGGCTCGAGGATGCCGAGCCGACTCCCCAGCTCAAGGCCCTGGCGATGGCCTACTGGCAGTTCGCCCAGCATGAACCCCATCGTTGGCAGATGCTGTTCGAATATCCACTGGCGGACGAAGGGGAGCTGGACGAACGCCAGACCCATATCATCGATGCCCTGTTCCTGCGCGTCGAAAGCGCTCTCAAGGCATACCAGCCCGCGCTCGACGACGTTGCTGCCAAACGCATGGCGCGCACGCTGTGGGGCAGCGTGCATGGTCTGGTTCAGCTCGGGCTCAACGATCGCCTTGGCTACTGGCAGGGGCAACCGATGGAAGCCGGCGACCTGCTCGATCAGCTGCTGACGATGACCCTGAATGGCCTGCGCTACCTGCCGGATCCTTCGTGATTCGGGGGTTGCTGGCCCAGCGCCGGTTTGCTCCGTTCTTCTGGACCCAGGCGCTGGGTGCTTTCAACGACAATCTATTCAAGAACGTCCTGCTGCTGTTGCTGACCTTCGTCGCGGTTCCCCGTTATGGCTGGGACACCGGGCTGCTCAACAACCTGGCGGCGGGACTGTTCATTCTGCCTTTTTTTCTGTTTTCCGCCTGGGGCGGGACGCTCGCCGATCACCTCGACAAGCAACGACTCGTACGCCGACTCAAGTTGCTTGAGCTGGTGACGATGATCGCTGCCGCGGTGGCGGTCTGGTTCGAACTGTTCGGTTTGCTGCTGGCGCTGCTGTTCATGATGGGTACGCAGTCAGCGCTTTTCGGCCCGGTAAAGTACGCGATTCTGCCGCAGCATCTGGCGGCCACCGAGTTGGTCAAAGGCAACGCCTGGGTCAACTTGGGCACGTTCGTGTCGATCTTGCTCGGCACACTGCTGGCGGGCGTGCTGACATCGCTGGACGGTTCGCTGGAGCGCGCCGCGATTGCCGGGAGCCTGGTTCTCATCGCGATCATCGGTGTCGCTGCCAGCCTCAAGATTCCCCCGGCGCCGCCGAGTGTCAGCGGTCGTGTTGCCTGGCGACCGCTGTCGGGAACCTGGCAGGTCATGCGCGACGGGCTTGCCGAGAAAAGAGTGCGCCCGGCGCTGATCGGTATCAGTTTCTTCTGGTTTCTGGGGGCCTGCTATCTGACCCAGTTACCGGCCTGGGTGCGTGATGTCGTTCACGGCAGCGAGGGCGCCGTCAGCTTTCTGCTAGGCGCTTTCGCGGTAGGGGTCGGGCTCGGCGCCTTGCTCTGCTCGCGACTGTCGGCCGGCCGTCTGGAGCTGGGGCTGGTACCGATCGGGGCACTGGTGATCGGGGTTTCCGGTATCGAGCTGGCCTCGCAGACGGACTTCAGCGGCGAGACGCTGGCGCTCCCGGAGCTGCTGGCGCTGACCGAGTTCTGGCGCATGAGCACCCTGCTCGGACTGGTGGGGCTTGGGGGCGGTCTCTACAGCGTGCCGCTCTATACCCTGATGCAGCTGGCCAGTCGTGAAGAGCGTCGCGCACGCATGATCGCCGCCAACAATATTCTCAACGCGCTGTTCATGATTCTGTCCGCCGTCTTCGGCATCGTGATGCTGAGCGTGCTGGGGCTGTCGCTCACCGTGCTGTTCGCCTGCCTCGGGTGGCTATCGCTGCTGGTGGGCGTGGCGCTGCTGATGCGCAACCCGCGATCCGCGCTGCGACTGTTGATCTTTGTGCTGGTTCAGGTGCTCTATCGGCTCCGCTGTCGCGGTCGGCAACACATCCCAGCGACCGGCCCGGCGCTAGTGGTCTGCAATCACGTCAGCTTCATGGATGCCCTGGTACTGGGTGGCGCCTGCCCGCGCCCGCTGCGCTTCATGATGGATCGGCCGATCTACGAAAATCCCTGGATTCATTGGTTTTTCCGAATCGCCGGGGCTATTCCCGTCGACTCCGATCGACGGGATCCGGGCGGCGTCCGTCGTGCCCTGGAAGAGGTCAGTCGAGCACTGCGCAACGGTGAAGTGGTGATGGTCTTTCCGGAGGGGCGGCTGACGCCGGACGGCGAGGTGCACACCTTCCGCCGGGGGCTGGATCTGATGTTGGCGCGAGACCCGGTACCGGTGGTGCCGGCGGCGCTGTCGGGCTTGTGGGGGTCGTGGACCTCCAACAAGGATGGCAAGGCGCTGACCAAACGGCCGCGACGACTGCGAGCCCGGGTCCTGTTGGTCTTCGGGGAGGCGATTCCGGCCGGCCAATCACCGCGGAGAATCCTGGAGCGTCGCGTTCGAGGGCTCAAGCGCGCGGCCGACCAGAGCCTGTCGAAGCATCCGGGCGGCCCGATCTAGAATCCGTCTACTCGGTGCTGCGGCGGCGAACGCCCTGCTGCCAGCAACGTACTGAAGTGATCAGGTTGTCGCCGATCTCGAGAATCTCGAGGCGCGTAGTGCCGATCTGCAGGCAGGCCTGGGCGTCGGGGAAGGACTCGAGCTCTTCCAGGATCAGGCCGTTGAGGGTCTTGGGGCCATCGGTCGGCAGCTCCCAGCCCAGCGCCTTGTTGACCTCGCGAATGTTGGCCGTGCCTTCGATCACGTAGCCGCCGTCCGTCTGCGGGTGAATCTCGCGATAGGTGCCGGCGACATCGGTGGTGAACTCGCCGACGATCTCTTCCAGAATATCTTCCAGCGTGGCCAGGCCCTGCACGTCACCGTACTCATCGACGACCACGCCGATCCGGCGCTTCTGCCGCTGGAAATTGAGCAGTTGCGTATGCAGCGGCGTCGACTCGGGGATGAAGTAGGGCTCGCGGGCCTCCTGCACGATCGCGGCCTTGTTCAGATCAGGCTTGGAGAGGAAGCGGGCGGCATTGCGCAGATGCAGAATGCCGATGATGTTGTTGATGTCGCCTTTGAAGATCGGCAGTCGGGTGTGCTGACTCTGACGCATCTGGGCCAGCAGGGTTTCCAGGTCGTCGTCGAGATCGAGGCCGACGATCTCGTGACGCGGCACCATGATGTCGTTGACGGTGACGTTTTCGAGATCGAGGATCGACAGCAGCATCGCCTGGTGACGACCGGGAATCAGCGATCCCGCTTCATGCACCACGCTGCGCAGTTCGTCGCGAGTCAGGCTGTCGGCGCCGGCATCCAGATGGCGCACGCCCATCAGACGCAGCAGCCCGTTGGAGACGGCATTGACCAGCCACACGACGGGATAGAACAGCCGCAACAGCGGAGCCAGTATCAGCGAGGCGGGGAGCGCGACTCGATCGGGCTTGATTGCCGCGTAGGTCTTGGGCGTCACTTCACCAAAAATCAGCACCACGATCGTCAGCACCAGGGTGGCGATCGCCGGACCGGAGACGTCACCGAAGAAGTGAATGGCGACGATGGTGGCGATGGAGGCAGCGAGGTTGTTGACCAGATTGTTGCCGATCAGGATCACGCCCAGCAGACGGTCGGGGCGCTTGAGCAGTTCGACGACACGAATGGCTGAGCGGGAGCCGGCATTGGCTCGATGGTTCAGCCGATATCGGTTGATCGACATCATGCCGGTTTCGGAACTGGAGAAGAATGCTGAAAGGCAAACCAGGATGAAGAGCAGGCCCAGCATGAGGCCCAAGGGCATGTCATCGCTCAAGGCGGGGAATTCCTCGTGGAGTTGTCAGATTGTTGTAGGGCGTTGGCTGAACGCTGTCAACGTTGCCGATGGCCGAACCGGTTGCGCCTATCGGCTTGGAGTGCCGATCAGGCGTTGTAATGGAAGATGTATTCGAGCACGAACTTGGTGCCGAAGAAGGCCAGCACCAGCACGGCGGCGCCGGCCAGCGTCCAGCGCACCGCCTTCTGGCCACGCCAGCCCAAGTAGTGATGGCCTGCCAGCAGACCGGCGAAGATCAGCCATGCCAGCAGTGACAGAATGGTCTTGTGGGCCAGATGCTGGGCGAACAGGTTGTCGACGAACAAAAAGCCGCTGACGATGGCGACCGTTAGCAGCAGCATGCCGCACCAGATCAGTTCGAAAAGCAGCTGTTCCATGCGGGTCAGCGGTGGCAGGACCTGAACGATGCCGCCGGTGTGGCGGCGCTTGAGCGCGTGGTGCTGGAAGCCCAGCAGCGCCGCCTGAACGGCGGCGATGGCGAGGAACGAGAACGCCGCGATCGAACTCAGAATATGAAAGTAGAGACCGGGAGAAACGCCGGATTCGATCATTCGGCTCGGCATGCCGACGACACCGACGATGGTGACCGCGGCCAGCGGAAAGACGCATACGCCGGCATTTAGCACGGGCTTGAACAGGCTGGCCAGCAGCAGCAGCGCCACGACCAGCCAGCCGACCAGCGCGGCGCTCTGGGTCAGCCCCAGGTGCAGCCCTTGCGGGCCGATGATGGCCAGGCCAACGATGAGGCTGTGGCAGACCAGGGCGATCAGCCCTGCCCCGCGAACCCAGTTCGGGCGTTCGGTCACGCGGCGGGCGAGGCTCAGGCTTTGCCATAGCCCGGCGGCGAGATAACAGATAATGGCGACAAGGGCGAAAGGAAGCGCCGGCATCGGTGTTTTGGCCTCGTGGGCGGTCTTCTGACTAGCGGATCGTGGCTAGCAGCCGCCATGACGATGAAAGAATTTAAGATGCGGGTTGGCTAGATGATAGCCAGTCGCGTTTCGCGGCTACTATACCCAATCACCGCCACCTCGCCCAGCGATAGCCTCTCTCCTCGCGCTTTGCCTTGCGGACTCGTTAGCCGCCGGTTCGGTAATCGCCTCTCCCGATCTCGCTGCATGGAGCCAAGCGCCATCCATGCGTATAATGCTTGCCACATTCCTTCTAGCGGCGCCGCGAGCTTGTTTCGAGCAACGGTGGCGCCAGGCATCGTCGCCCGGAGCGTTACATGTTCGAAAGTCTCTCCAATCGTCTCTCGCAGACGCTCAAGTCGATCACCGGCCAGGCGCGTCTGACCGAAGACAACATCAAGGACACCCTGCGTGAAGTGCGCCGGGCGCTGCTGGAAGCGGACGTCGCGCTGCCGGTGGTCAAGGATTTCGTCGACCGCGTTCGCGAACGGGCGGTCGGGCAGGAGGTGTCGAAAAGCCTCTCGCCGGGTCAGCAGTTCGTCAAGATCGTCCAGCAGGAGCTGGAAGCGATCATGGGTCAGGCCAATGAATCGCTGACGCTGCGCGGTTCGCCCGCCGTGGTGCTGATGGCCGGTCTCCAGGGCGCGGGTAAGACCACGTCCGTGGCCAAGCTGGCCAAGTATCTGCGCGAGCGCGAGAACAAGAAGGTGTTGGTGGTCTCGGCCGACGTCTACCGCCCCGCGGCCATCGATCAGCTCGAGACGCTGGCGAAAGAAGTCGAGGTCGATTTCTTTCCGTCGACCAGCGCCCAACAGCCGGTGGCGATCGCCGAGGCGGCGATCAAGCACGCCAAGATCCAGTTCCATGACGTGGTGATCGTCGATACCGCCGGCCGACTCGCGGTGGACGAGGCGATGATGGCCGAAATCCAGGCGCTGAATCAGGCGATTCAGCCGCAGGAGACGCTGTTCGTCGTCGACGCCATGACCGGTCAGGATGCCGCCAATACCGCCAAGGCATTCAGTGATGCCCTGCCGCTGACCGGGGTGATCCTGACCAAGGCCGACGGTGACGCGCGTGGCGGTGCCGCCCTGTCGGTCCGTCATGTCACCGGCAAGCCGATCAAGTTCATGGGCATGGGCGAGAAGGTCGATGCTCTCGAACCCTTCCACCCCGATCGCGTGGCCTCGCGCATTCTCGGCATGGGCGACATGCTGTCGCTGATCGAGGAAGCCGAGCGCAACGTCGACAAGGGCAAGGCCGAACGCCTTGCCAAGAAGGTCAAGAAGGGCCAGGGCTTCGATCTCGAGGACTTCCGCGATCAGCTCCAGCAGCTCAAGAAGATGGGTGGCATGGGTGGGTTGATGTCCAAGATGCCGGGCATGGGGCAGATGGCGGATATGGCTCAGAACAAGGGCGCCGAGCAGGAGTTCGGCAAGCTCGAGACGCTGATCAACTCGATGACGCCTCAGGAACGTCGCAAGCCCGAGATCATCAATGGCTCGCGCAAGCGCCGTATCGCCACCGGCGCCGGCCTCCAGGTGCCGGATCTCAACCGTCTGCTCAAACAGCACAAGCAGATGCAGAAGATGATGAAGAAAGCCGGGCAGAAGGGCGGCATGCAAAAGATGATGCGCGGGATGTCCGGCATGATGGGCGGGGGTGGTTCCGGAGGCCCGGGCGGTCCTGGTGGCATGGGCGGTCCCGGGGGTATGGGTGGCATGGGCGGCGGCGGTTTTCCGCGCCGCTGAGGCTTGCGCTGGATCCGGCACCCGCTTCGGGTTCGACGCTTTCGCCGATCTCAACAAAAGGTTCCCAAGACGCGGCCTTTTCCGTAGAATGCTGCGTCTTCGTCTCGGGCTAGTGTTCGAGAAGACTTGATTTCGTGGCGTAACGATTAACTTAACCGAAGGATTATCAACGCAATGGTAACCATTCGTCTGGCACGTGGTGGCGCCAAGAAGCGTCCCTTCTATCACCTGACCGTCAGCGACTCTCGCGTTTCTCGCGACGGCCGCTTCATCGAGCGCGTCGGCTTCTTCAACCCGGTCGCTCGCGGCCAGGAAGAGCGTCTGCGCGTCGATCTGGACCGCGTCACCCACTGGCAGTCTCAGGGTGCGCAGGTCTCCGAGCGCGTCGCCGAGCTGGTCAAAGAAGCTCGCAAGGCTCAGGCCTGAGTTCGATCGTCATGCCGCAAGCGTCTCGCGAGCCCGATCAGGACAAGCCCAGTCTGGACAAATCCACGCAGGATAAGTCCACGCAGGGCAATGCCGAACAGGCTGACTCCAGGCAGGGCGAGGAGACGCAGCATGTGGTGCTGGGGCGTCTGACCAGTCCGCACGGTGTGAAAGGTTGGCTCAAGGTCTATTCGTACTCCAGCCCGGCCGAGGGCATCTTCGACTACCCGACATGGGTGCTGTCGATGCACGGCGAGCGCCAGACACGGCGCCTGCTCGATGCGCGGCCCCAGGGCAAGGGTCTGGTGGTACGACTGGAAGGTATCGACACCCGAGAGCTGGCCGAGCAGTGGGCCGGTGCCGAGGTGTTGATGGAGAAGACGGCGCTACCTGAACTGGATAGCGGCGAATATTACTGGCACCAGTTGGAAGGCCTCGAGGTTTCGACCCGTGATGGCGTCAAGCTGGGGCGAGTCGATCATCTGTTCGAGACCGGCGCCAACGATGTGCTGGTGATCAAACCCTCCGAGGGTAGCCTCGATGATCGAGAACGGTTGCTGCCGTTTTTGCCTGACGATGTGATCGTTCAGGTCGACCTCGGCGCGCAGTCCATGATCGTGGAGTGGGATCCGTCCTTCTGACCTCGGAAATCGAGGGGTTGGCGGCCGGCGGCCAGGAGAAGCGTACCGTGTGGATTGGTGTCGTCTCCCTGTTTCCGGAGATGTTCGAGGCCATTACCCGGCATGGCGTTACCGGACGTGCCGTGGAACGCGGGTTGCTGGAAATGGCTTTCTGGAACCCTCGGGATTACGCCTCGGATCGGCATCGCACTGTCGACGATCGCCCTTACGGCGGCGGCCCAGGCATGCTGATGAAGGTCGATACGTTGCGCGGTGCATTGGCCGACGCGCGTGCCGGCGCCGAAGCGGCCGGTCATCGGCCTCGCGTGATCTATCTCTCGCCTCAGGGGCGCAAGCTGGATCAGGCCGGGGCTCGCGAGCTGGCGTCGCGTGACGGATTGATCGTCGTGGCGGGGCGTTACGAAGGGATCGACGAGCGCGTTGTCGAGGCCGATATCGATGAAGAGTGGTCGATCGGCGACTACGTGCTCAGCGGCGGCGAGTTGCCGGCCATGGTGATGATCGATGCGCTGGCCCGCGAAGTGCCGGGCGTGCTGGGGCATGAAGCGTCGGCCAGCGAAGATTCGTTCGCCGATGGCCTGCTGGACTGCCCGCACTATACGCGGCCCGAAGTGATCGATGGTCACCGGGTGCCGGACGTGCTGCTCAGCGGCAATCACGAGTGGATTCGCCGCTGGCGACTGAAGCAATCTCTCGGGCGCACTTGGCTCAGGCGTCCGGATCTGTTGGAGAGCCGAACGTTGGATCGCGAACAGCGTCAGCTGCTCGATGAATTCATCGATGAACACGTCGCGGAAAGCACTGCCTCCCGCGACGGCGGTGCATGAGGCGCGATCGAATCGGCCTGTATGCGTCACCCACGAGTCCGATTCCGCCCCGACTCTCTTTTGGCGGGCGCCGGGATCACGAAACGTCCTCCAGGGATGTTTTTCAAACGAGGAGCAAGACATGAGTAGCAAGAGCAAGGTGATCCAGGCGCTCGAGAACGAGCAGATGAGCAAGGAAATCCCGCCGTTCGCGCCCGGCGATACCATCATCGTCCAGGTCAAGGTGGTGGAAGGGACTCGTGAACGTCTGCAGGCTTTCGAAGGCGTCGTTATTGGCAAGCGTAACCGCGGCCTCAACTCCGCTTTCACCGTGCGCAAGATTTCCCACGGTGTCGGCGTCGAGCGTACCTTCCAGACCTACAGCCCGCTGGTGGCCGGTATCGAAGTCAAGCGTCGCGGTGACGTGCGTCAGGCCAAGCTGTACTATCTGCGTGAGCGTAGCGGCAAGTCTGCGCGGATCAAGGAAAAGCTGGGCTGATCAGCGCACGCCGCTGATCCACGCGCTCCTGCTGATGCCGGAGCGTGTCTGGCAGGACCTACGGAAACCCCGCGAGCATCTCGGCTCGCGGGGTTTTCGCGTTATGATGGTACGCTTTCTGTCATCGTCATCCTCCTTCTTGTTCAGTCACTTTCCGTCCGGGAGCCGCATGAACGATCACGACCGACGCGATGCCTTCCTCGATGCGCTGTGGCTGGAGCGGGGTGTCAGCGAGCATACGCTAAGTGCCTATCGCCGCGATCTGACCGCGTGGATTGCCTATCTCGACGCGCAGAACGAACGACTGCTGGCGCCCGGCGATACTACGCTGAGCGACTTCGTCGAGACGTGTCGCGAGCGCTACCACGCACGCTCCATCGCCCGTCAGCTCTCCTGCCTGCGTCGCTTCTACCGCTGGGCGCTGGCAGAGAGTCTGATGCATTACGATCCGCTGGCGGAGATTCGGCCGCCGCGGGTGCAGCCGGGGTTGCCGTCGACGCTCGAAGAGGAGGATGTCGATCGGCTGCTCACGGCACCGGACGTCGAGACCGCGCTGGGCCTGCGTGATCGCGCCATGCTGGAAGTGCTTTATGCCTGCGGGCTGCGGGTCACGGAACTGGTGGAGCTGACCGTTGCCGCGGTCAATCTGCGCCAGGGCGTGGTACTGGTGCGCGGCAAGGGCGACAAGGAGCGTCTGGTCCCATTGGGCGAAGAGGCGCTGGCGTGGGTCGAGCGCTATCTGCGCCAGGGTCGTAACGAGCTGATGCATGACATCCGCCAGCCGCCGCTGTTTCCGGGGCGGCATGACGGTTTCATGACTCGCCAGACGTTCTGGTATCGTCTCAAGCACTACGCGCAGCTCGCGGCGATCGACAAACCGCTGTCTCCGCATACGCTGCGCCACGCCTTCGCCACGCATTTATTGAATCATGGGGCCAATTTGCGTGTCGTACAGTTACTGCTGGGTCACAGTGACCTATCGACCACGCAGATCTATACCCACGTGGCCCAGGCGCGGCTGGAAGCGCTGCACGCCCAACATCATCCAAGAGGTTGAACATGAGAAGTCGTTTACTGTCCGCCCTTGCCCTGGCGGGCCTTTCCCTGGCCTCCGCCGTGGCGTCCAGCGCGTTTGCCGAGCCTCCGGCCGATCTGGCCGACAAGCTCAATGCGCATAGCGGACAGCCGCTCCCGATCGAGGCTATCGACGATTCGCCGGTCCCGGGGCTGTATGAAGTGCGTCTGCGTGGCGGCAATACACTCTATTCCGACGCCGAAGGCCAGTACATGATCGTCGGCGATCTCTATCAGAACGCCGACGACGGGATGGTCAATCTCACCGAGCAGGCGGCCAACGAGCGCCGCCGGGCGCTGGTCGACGCCGTACCCGAGGACGCGCGCGTGGTCTACAAGCCGGCTGGCGAGGTCAAGGCCCGGCTCACCGTGTTCACCGATCCGACCTGCCCCTACTGCCACAAGCTGCACGCCGAGATGGCCCAGCTCAATGACATGGGCATCGAGGTCGACTATCTGGCCTTCCCGCGAATGGGCCCCAATTCGGATGCGGCGCGACAGCTGGCCGACGTGTGGTGTTCCGACAACCGGTCCGAGGCGATGAGCGCGGCGTTCCGTGGCGACAGCGTGAAGAGCTCTGCCAGCTGTGAAGCGCCGATCGCCTCCCAGTACCAGTTGGGGGTCGAATCGGGCATTCAGGGTACGCCCGCGATCATCTTCCCCGACGGCAGGATGGTGCCGGGTTACCTGCCGGCCAAACGCCTGGCGACGATGCTGAACGTGGATGCCGATGGCGATAGCTGATACCGGCCATGGCACGGCCCGCGCGCCAGCTTGACAAGGGCCGCCGGGGTTTCTACCGTGACCGCCCTTCAGGGCACTTTGTAAGTCGAGATCGATGGGGTCGAGATGGATACCGCAAGGCGTCTGGTGCCGTAACCGCGGTCACCGCCCCGGAGGGTGATGCGGCACGCACATATCAGCAGGGGAGAGCGACATCTTGGATCCGGTGAGAGTGGGTATCTGCGGGCTTGGTACCGTAGGCGGTGGCACCTTTGACGTTCTGACGCGCAACGCCGATGAAATCGCCCGGCGTGCGGGCCGGCCCATCGTCATCGAGCAGGTCGGTACCCGGCGTGACAACCCTGACTGCGATACGTCCGGCGTGAAGGTGACACGCGACATCTTCGAGGTCGCGCGCAATCCCGATATCGATGTGCTGGTCGAACTGATCGGGGGCTACGACGTCGCCCGCGAACTGGTGATGACGGCGATCGAGCACGGCAAGCACGTGGTCACCGCCAACAAGGCGCTGATCGCCGTCCACGGCAACGAGATATTCCACGCCGCCCACAAGAAGGGCGTCATCGTCGCCTTCGAAGCTGCCGTCGCCGGCGGCATTCCGGTGATCAAGTCGCTGCGCGAAGGCCTGGGTGCCAACCGGATCCAGTGGCTGGCCGGTATCATCAACGGCACCGGCAACTACATCCTGACCCATATGCGTGACGAAGGGCGAGCTTTCGATGACGTGCTCGCCGAGGCGCAGGCGCTGGGCTATGCCGAGGCCGACCCGACCTTCGACGTCGAAGGCATCGACGCCGCTCACAAGCTGACGATCCTGGCGTCCATCGCCTACGGCGTGCCGCTGCAGTTCGATCGCGCCTATACCGAGGGCATTGCGCGTATCACCGCCGATGACGTCGAGCAGGCCGACAATCTCGGCTATACCATCAAGCATCTGGGCATCACTCGTCGCGGCGAAAACGGTATCGAGCTGCGGGTCCATCCCACGCTGATCCCCAAGGAGCGGCTGCTGGCCAATGTACACGGGGTCAAGAACGCCATCGCCGTGATGGGCGATGCCGTCGGCCCGACCCTTTATTACGGCGCCGGCGCCGGTGCCGAACCCACGGCGTCGGCCGTCGTCGCCGATCTGTTGGACGTGGCGCGGAACATCGCCACGGCGCATAGTTATCGGGTGCCCTATCTCGCCTTCAGCGGCGTCAACGACGAGATCAACGCGCTGCCGATCCTGCCGATGGAAGAGATCGTCACGGCCTACTATCTGCGTCTGCTGGCCGTGGATCGCCCCGGTGTGCTGGCACGGGTCGCGACGATTCTCGCCGAGCAGGGCATCTCGATCGAAGCGATCATCCAGAAGGAAGCCACCGAGGGTGAGCTGGTGCCGATCATCCTGCTGACCCATCGGACGCGCGAGAAACATATGAACGAAGCGATCCGTCAGCTGGAATCGCTGGCCGATATTGCCGGTCCGGTAACGCGGATTCGGGTGGAGTCGCTGGACGAACAGGAATAACTTCAGTTCCGAGCCGTAAGCCGCGAGCGGGTTGTGCTCGAAGCCCGCAGCTCGAAGCTCGTCACTCACGGAGTGAAATATGCGTTATATCAGTACGCGCGGCCAGGCGCCGGCGCTGAATTTCGAGGAAGTGGTGTTGACCGGCATGGCCACCGACGGCGGGCTCTACGTCCCCGAGACGGTGCCGCAGCTGTCGCATGAAGAGCTGGCCTCGATGGCCGGGCTCTCCTACGCCGAGATCGCCTTTCGAGTGATGAAGCCGTTCGTCGGCGGCGAGATCGACGACGAGACGTTCCGCGGGCTGGTCCGCGACGCCTACGCCACCTTCAGTCACGATGCCATCGTGCCGCTCAATCAGCTCGACGCCAACCACTTCCTGCTCGAGCTGTTCCACGGCCCGACGCTGGCGTTCAAGGACGTCGCGCTGCAGCTGCTGGGTCGGATCCTCGATCATTTTCTGGCCAAGCGCGGCGAGCGTGCGGTGATCATGGGTGCCACCTCCGGCGATACCGGGTCGGCGGCGATCGAGGGCTGTCGCCACTGCGATCATCTCGACATCTTCATCTTGCATCCGCATAACCGGGTTTCCGAAGTGCAGCGGCGCCAGATGACTACGGTGCTGGCGGACAACGTCTTCAATATCGCCATCGAGGGCAACTTCGATGACGCCCAGGCGATGGTCAAGGCGAGCTTCGCCAATCAGGGCTTCCTGAACGGGGAGCGGCTGGTGGCGGTCAATTCGATCAACTGGGCGCGCATCATGGCCCAGATCGTCTACTACGTCGCCGCTGGAGTGGCGCTGGGCGCGCCGCACCGCGAAGTCAGCTTCTGCGTGCCGTCGGCCAACTTCGGTAATCTCTTCGCCGGCTACATGGCGTACCAGATGGGACTGCCGGTCAAGCAGTTCATCATTGCTACCAATGCCAACGACATCCTGCACCGCACGCTGGCCGACAACGACTTCTCCAAGCGCGAGCTGGCAGCGACGCTGGCGCCGTCGATGGATATCGTGGTGTCGTCGAACTTCGAGCGGCTGCTGTTCGACGCCTACGATCGCGATGGCGACGCCGTGCGGGAGCTGCTGGAACGCTTCCAGAGCGAACCAGCGGTGCTGGCCGAAGCGCCGCTGGCTAAGCTGCGCGAAAAGTTCTCGAGCTTCAGTGTCGACGACGACACCATTCTCGAAGCCATTCGCGATGCGCGTCATCGCACCAAGGAACTGCTCGATCCGCATACCTCCACCGGCTACCTGGCTGCACAGCGCGCGCGAGCCGACGCCACCACGCCGATGATCACCCTGGCCACGGCGCATCCGGCCAAGTTTGCCGAAGCCGTGGTCAAGGCGGGCTTCTCCGGCGTGCCGCTGCCAGCGCACATGGCCGACCTGCTCGAGCGCGAAGAGCGCTACAGTGTACTGCCTGCCGAGCTGAAAGCCGTGCAGGCGTTCGTCGCCGACAACCGGCGCTGAGCCGAAGCGCACGGTGCGACACGTCGTATGGGACGGCAGGGAGAGAACGAGTCATGTTGAAGATCTGGGGACGGGCGAACTCCACCAACGTCAAGAAGGTGTTGTGGTGTGCCGCTGAGCTGGAGCTGCCCTTCGAACGAATCGATGCGGGCGGCGCCTATGGCGTGATCAACGAACCTGCCTATCGGGCCATGAACCCTAACGGTCTGATCCCTTGTATCCAGGACGACGACTTCGTGCTTTGGGAATCCAACGCGATCGTGCGCTATTTATGCGCCAAATATGGTCGCGACTCTCTGCATGCCGGGGACCCCGCCGCACGTGCCGAAGCCGACAAGTGGATGGACTGGACGACATCGTCACTGGCATCGCCCTTCAGGGATGTGTTCTGGAATACGGTGCGCCTGCCGGTCGAGCAGCGGGACGGCAAGGCTGTCGAAAAAGGGCTTGCCGCCTGCGGCGCGCTACTCGGCATGGCAGACCGGACATTGTCTGGACAGCCTTTTTTATCGGGGCCGGAGTGGGGGATGGGGGATATCCCGCTGGGCTGCTTCGTCTACGCGTGGTTCAAGATGGATATCGCGCGTCCTGACCTGCCGCATCTGGCAGCGTGGTACACGCGCCTGCAGTCGCGCCCGGCCTATCGCGAGCACGTCATGATCGCACTCACCTGAGTTCTAGATGCCTGTTTTTTCAACTTCTCCCGATGTGATTCGCGACCATTCCCGCCGTCGCATTCAGCCGCGCCCCCGCGACGAAGACGTCTATCGGCGCGGGCTGGACGGCGGGCTGAGCGAGCTTCAGGCGCGGATTCTCGCCGGCCGCCTTCACGGCCACGATGGCCCGCTCGAGGCGCTGACCGCACCGGCGCTGCGCTACCTCAACCACCCCGAGCAGCTCTGCGACGCTCGTCGGGGTGCCGAACGCATCGCGCGGGCGGTGAGCGAGGGCGAGCACATCGGCATTCTCACCGACTACGATGTCGACGGGATCACCTCGCACGTGGTGATGCTGCGTTCAATGACCGAGCTGTTCGGCGTGCCATCCGCGAAACTGCACAGCCTGATCGGCCATCGTATCAACGACGGTTACGGCATCAGCCTGCCGCTGGTCGAGCGCACCCTGGCGCTGAAGCCGCAGCCGAGTCTGGTGATCACCGCCGATTGCGGCTCTTCCGACGAGCCGCGTATCGCCCGCCTGCGTGAAGCGGGGATCGACGTGGTCGTCACCGATCACCACGCGCTGCCGATCGAAGGCCCGCCGGCTTCCGCCTATGCCACCATCAATCCCACCCGCTCGGACTGCGGCTATCCCGACAAGACCATCGCCGGCTGCATGGTGGCGTGGCTCGTGATGTCGCTGACTCGTGCGGTGCTGGTCGAGCAGGGCGTGCTGTCGCCGTCGACGCCCAAACTCTCGCCGTGGCTCTCCTACGTGGCGCTGGGCACGGTGGCCGACTGCGTGTCGCTGGGGGCGAGTGCCGCCAACCGCGCCGTGGTGACCTATGGGTTACGCCTGATCAACCGCATGGAGTCGGCCTGCTGGCGGGTCATGGCGGAGCGTCTGGGCGCCGATAGCGTGCCGTTCAACGCCGAGACGCTGGCCTTTCAGATGGGCCCGCGCATCAACGCCCGTTCGCGACTGGATGATCCCTACGCCGCGCTGCACTACATGATGGCGGTGGAGGACGGCGTCGCGCGTCGGCATCTTCAGGTACTCGACGACGACAACCAGGCCCGCAAGGCGCTCGAGGCCGACATGGTCGAGAGCGCCCGCGTACTGGCCCAGCCGCAGCTGGCGGATGACCTGCCGGCACTGGTGATCCATCTGCCGGAAGGGCACGCCGGCGTGCAGGGGATCGTTGCCTCTCGGCTGGTGCAGTCCTACGGTCGCCCCGCGCTGGTGCTGACGCCGGCCACCGCCCCGGACATGCTGACCGGCTCCGGCCGCTCGATCGAGGCGCTGCACTTGCGTGACGCGCTGCAGCGGGTTCATGACCTCGCGCCATCGAGTCTGCCGCGTTTCGGCGGCCACCGGGGGGCCGCCGGCGTGGGCGTTCCCGTTGCCGAGCTGGAAGCCTTCCGCCGCGCCTTTCTGCAAGCCGTCAAAGAGCAGCTTGGCGAGCGCGAGCTGTTCCCGGTGGTTTGGACCGATGGCGAATTGGCGGCTTCACAGCTGACGCTGACAACGCTGGATGAACTCGAAACGCTGGCGCCCTACGGGCGCGAATTCGAGGCGCCGCTGTTCGAGGCCGAATTCCTGATCGAGCAGCTGCGGCCGGTCGGTGCCGAGGGCAATCATCTGATGCTCGAACTCTCCTGCGGAGCGGTGGTGAATCGAGCGATCTGGTTCCGAGCGCTCAACCCGGGCGAAGCCGCGCCAATTTCGCTGGGCGATCGGGTGCGCTGCGCCTTCAAGCTTTCCCGCAATCGCTGGAAGGGTCGCGAATCGCTGCAGCTTATGGTCGAGCACGCCGAGCGCCTGACTTCCTAAACTCTCGATCCGCTCGCTTTTAATCCCAGTTCCTGCCCTGCATTCCTGCCGCGACGACCTCGGTGCTTTCCCGTGATGCCGACGCTCTCTTCTGAGTCGCGTTGACGATATAATTTCGACGAACGCCGCCCTCGGCCTCACTGGAGTTCCGAGGCGGCGTTCGTTCAGGCGCCACAAGCGCCGTCTCTGAATTCGGCTGCCTATCCGGCAGTGACAAGACAACAAGGATTGCCCGATGGAAACGACGCACCGCCACCGTTCCTATGAGGATGTGCTGGCCATTTTACTGGGGGCGTCCTGTGCCGCCCTGGGCCTGGCGCTCTACCATCACGCCGAGATCCTGATCGGCAGCACGGCCGGCATCGCGCTGTTGGTAACCTATGTCACCGGCTGGAGTTTCGGGCTAGTCTTTTTCGTCATCAACCTGCCGTTCTACTGGCTCGCCTGGCGACGCGTCGGGCACCAGTTCACGCTCAAGACCTTCGGTGCAGTGGCGCTGCTGTCGTGGATTTCCTGGATGCTGCCGAGCTGGCTGGAGATCGGCGAAGTCGATCCATTGTTTGCGGCGCTGGCCGGGGGCAGTCTGATCGGGCTGGGCGTGCTGTTCCTGTTCCGCCACCGCGGCAGCCTCGGCGGTTTCAACATTCTGGCCGTCTATCTGCAGGACCGTTTCGGATGGCCGGCCGGCAAGGTCCAGATGGGGCTGGACGGCTTGATCATGCTGGCAGCATTTTTCGTGCTGCCGGCAACCAACGTGGTCTATTCGATCATCGGCACCGTGGTGCTGGGGGCGATTCTCACCATCAATCACCGCCCGGGGCTCTACGCGGGGGTCAGCCAGAGTTGAAGAGGGTGCCGGATTGGCCCCGTCAGGGCCGCCCCGCTCAATAATTGGGCCACAGACCCGGCGAGACCAGTTCGAGCAAGTGGCCGTCCGGATCGCGGAAGTAGAGGCTCACGCTGCCTTTCGGCCAGCGGGTTCGACCTTCGATCTCGACGCTTTGATCGGCGAGATGCGTCTCCCAGGCTTCGAGGCTATCGGCGGGAATCGCCAGCGCCAGGTGCTGACGGCCCTCGCCGTCATGGGGTGGAATCGTACCCATGTCATCCGGCAGGAATACCGTCTCGTCGGTCTGACCCCGCTGAAATACCAGCAGCATGGTGTTGCCGGTGGGGTAGGCGGTGAAACGCTCGTCTTCGAGGTGCGCGGTCAGACCCAGCACGCGAGCGAAGAATTCGCGGGTTCGGGACATGTCCCGGGTATACAGAACGCTTTCAATGACGCCGCCCAGCGGGGGCGCCTGGTTTGATGATGCCATCGTTGCTCCTTGGGGGTTTGACGCTCTCGTCCGTTCGATCAGCCGCGCAGCCAGAACCACCAAACGATGAACACGATCACGGCGAGGCCCAAGGTGTTGAGCAGGAGTGTCATGCCGGTGCTTCCTCTGCTGGGATCTCGGATTTCGAGTGGCGGCCGCTGTCCGGTCGAAACAGGCGCAGCCGGTTGGCATTGCTGACCACCGTGACCGAGGAGAGCGACATCGCCAGCGCCGCGATCATCGGCGACAGCAGCATGCCGGTGAACGGGTAGAGTATCCCGGCGGCAATCGGGATGCCCAACGCGTTGTAGCCGAAGGCCCCCCACAGATTCTGCTTGATGTTGGTTAGTGTGGCGCGACTGATGGCGATGGCGTCACCGACGCCGTGCAGCGAGTTGCGCATCAGCGTCATGCCGGCACTCTCGATGGCGATATCGGTGCCCTGACCGATGGCGAAGCCGACGTCGGCCTGAGCCAGCGCCGGGGCGTCGTTGATGCCGTCGCCGGCCATCCCGACCCGCTCGCCGCGGTTTTGCAGCTCGATGATGGCCTGTTGCTTGTCGCCCGGCTTCAGTTCGGCGCGGACTTCGTCGATGCCCGCTTCCCGTGCGATGGCTTCGGCGGCGGCACGATTGTCGCCGCTCAGCATTACCACCTTTAGCCCTTCGGCCTGCAAGCGCGATATCGCCGCGCGGCTGTCCGGGCGCAGCGCATCGCGAACACCGAAGAGGGCCGCCAGCTCGCCGCCGATGGCGAGATAGATCACGCTGGTGGCCTGCGCCTGCCACTTATCGGCATCGGCTGCTGCGGGGGCGGTGTCGATGTCGTGCTCGTTCATCAGCGTAGCGTTACCCAGCAACACCTGGCTGCCGTCATCCAGCGCGGCGCTGACGCCTCGCCCGGTCAGGCTTCGGAAATTACGGATCGTCACATCATCCGGGGGATTGCCGACGTGCGCCATCAATGCATCGGCCAGCGGGTGCTCCGAACCGCGCTCCATGGCGGCTACTACCGCGCCGATACGCGCTTCCTGCTGCCAGTAGCGGCTGTCGGTAACGCGCGGCTTGCCCTCGGTCAGGGTGCCGGTCTTGTCGACCACCAGGGTAGTCAACTGGCTGGCGGTCTGCAGCGCTTCGCCGTCGCGAATCAGAATGCCGTACTCGGCGGCCTTGCCGATGCCGATCATGGTCGAGATCGGTGTCGCCAGGCCCAGGGCGCAGGGGCAGGCGACGATCAGCACGGTGGTCGCCGCTACCAGCATGTGCACGAGTTGCGGCGCCGGGCCGAAGTTCCACCAGATCAGCGCGGTGACGACAGCGGCGATCATCACGCTGGGCACGAAGATCGCCGACACCCGGTCTGCCAGCGCGCCGATCGGCGGCCGCGACTCCTGGGCGCGGGAGACCTGATCGACGATACGCCCCAACCGGGTGTCGTCGCCGACATGGCTCGTTCGATAGACGAGGCTTCCCTTGCCGTTGACGGTACCCGCGCTGACCCGATTTCCGGCCGCCTTGCGTATCGGCGCCGGTTCGCCGGTGAGCATCGACTCGTCCACGTAGCTTTCGCCGTCTTCGACTTCGCCGTCGACCGGCAGACGCTCGCCGGGACGTACGCGGATGCGATCGTTCACCTGTACCTGATCGATCTCGATGTCGCGCTCTTGTCCACCACGGATTACCCGGGCCGTCTTGCTCTGCAGATCGAGCAACCGGGAGAGCGCCTGACTGGTACGGCCTCGGGCCCGCAGCTCCAGCGTCTGGCCGATGCCGATCAGACCGACGATCATCAGCGAGGCTTCGAAATAGAGATGGCGAGAGCCTTCGGGAATCGCGGTCGGGAAGAGCAGTACGGCCATCGAGTAGAGCCACGCCGAGGCGCTACCCAGGGCGATCAGCGTGTCCATGTTGGCCTGATGGTGGCGGAACGCTTTCCAGGCGCCGCCGAAAAAACGACGGCCAGCCGTCGCCAGTACGCCCAGCGTGGCCAGTCCCAGCAGCAGCCAGATCCAGCGTTCCCCGCCGGCGAGCTGCGGGGTATGCACGAACATCGCCAACATCATCGGCACGCCCAGCGCCAGGCTGATGGCGGATTCGATGGCGTGGCGACGGGCCAGGCGGGAAGCGTTCTGCTGGCGCTTGGCGGAGGCCTCGCGCAGATCCTCGATTGGCGAGGCGCCGTAGCCGGCGCTTTCGACCGCGGCAATCAGATCGGCGGTGCCTGCCTGGCCGCTGACCTGGGCCGTCTCGCTGGCGAAGTTGACCTGGGCATGCTGCACGCCAGGCGTGTTCGACAGCGCTTTTTGTACTGCGTTGACGCAGCCGGCACAGGTCATGCCGCTGATCGACAGGCGTTGCAGCTGACCGACCTCTCTAGCCGATCCCGTCGCGTCCGATTCGGCGTCAGGCTCAACTCCGGCCTCGACCGGAGCCGTGTCTGCCGTCCCGGTGTCTTCCTCGCGCGCCCTCTCGACCGGGGGATAACCGGCTTCGGCCAGAACCTGGGCGAGCCGATCCTGTGACAGCGTGCTGATGACGTGAAGGCGATGCTGATCCGGTTCGCCGCTGACTTCGGCCTGGGCATCCTCGGCTCGAATGGCCGCGCGCATGCGTTTAACGCAGCCCTGGCAGTGCATGGCGTCGACGCGATACTGGTAGCGGTTCATGAACTCTTCCTTGCCGGGGCGCGGCAGTCGTCACCACTTTCCGGCGCCTGCTCGATCAGCCGGCAGATGCTATGGCCGTCGGGGGTGCCATCCGGCAGCCGCGACCAGTCGTTCATGGCACGCTCCATGCGCTCCGCCAGAGCCTGAAGTTCGCGAATCCTGGCATGGATCTGCGGCAGACGCGCGGCCAGCAGGTCGCGCACCAACGGGCAGGGAGAGTCGCCCTGATCGGCCTGCGCGAGAATGTCGGCGATCTCCTTGAGACTGAAGCCCAGCGTTCTGGCGCGCTGAATGAAACACAGCCGCTCTAGGTCCCGCTGATCGAACAGCTGATAGCCGTTGTCCGGATCGCGCTGAGGCTTCAGCAGCGCTAGGCGGGTGTAGTGACGCACCGTCTCGGCGGTGACCCCGGCGGCCCTGGCCAGTTCGGTTACCTTCATCTGATGTCCTCGCTGATCCACTGATAACGTCAGTCTAAAACCCAGGTGTTGCCCAAAGGTCAAGCGTCGCCGTCACCGGTTTCGCTTGGCCTGTCAGGGATATAGCGTTTGGTCTTACGACTAAAGAAATCTCTAAAAAGCGATTAAAACGACCGTTTGCGCATTGACGCTAAACCGGCATTCCGTCAAAACGGATATCGAAAAAGTCGGGTCTTTCCATCCCGGAAACGACTCAGAGAATAAGGGAATGACCGACCGCATTATCAGGCCGAACTGACGCCGCGGCGGCTTCCTGGGTCCAGGGGAACCAATCATGATTATTCGTTATCACCGTCTGACATTGGCCATCGCCTTAGCGAGCATTGCGACATCGGGACAGGTTTTCGCCGGGTCGTTCCAGTTGCAGGAGCAGAGCGTCAGCGGTCAGGGCACGTCCTGGGCCGGGCGAGCTTCCAACGTACAGGATGCTTCGATCGTCTACGGTAACCCGGCGGGGATGTCCTTCCTCGATCGTGCCCAGATTACGGCTGGTGCCAACCTCATCGATGCCAGCGCCGACATCGACGAGGCCAGCGGCACTCAGCCGGCGGTAACCGGTGTCGGTCCGGGCGGGCCGGTGATCGGCGCCGTGCCTTCCAGCGGAAGTAACGACGGCGACATGATCCCGCACAAGGCGATCCCGTTCGGTTACTACGTACAGCCGATCAATGACCGCTGGACCTTCGGCCTCGGCGCCTATGTGCCGTTCGGTCTGGTCACCGATTACGACAACGATTTTCAGGGCCGCTATTTCGGCAACTATAGTGAAGTCGAAGTCGTCACCGTTCAGCCAACGCTCTCCTACCGTTTCAACGATCAATTCGCGATCGGTGTCGGCGTGACCTGGAACCATATCAACGGCGAACTCGAGAGCAAGACGCCCAATCCGCTGCCGGCCGCTCTGGGCGGCACTGGTGACGGCACCGTCAACGTCGAGGGTGACGACGACGCCTGGGGATACAATATTGGCATGATCTACAAGCCAGTCGAGTCGACGACGCTCGGTCTGACCTATCACTCGAAGGTCGATTTCGATCTCGACGGTGACGTCGATTACGACAATATCTTCAATAGCGCCAATCCGCTGGCCGGGCCCATCAATACCAGTGCCGATGCGGGTCTGGCGATCACGCTGCCGGAAACGATCGATCTTTCCCTGACACACGAGCTCGACGATCGCTGGACGCTGATGGCCGGCGCGAGCTACATCCGCTGGAGTCGTTTCGACGAAATCAAGGTGAATGTCGGGCCCGGCGCGCCAACAGGCGACATCGTGGAAGAGCAGGATTACGACGATGTGTGGCAGTATCGCGCGGGTCTTTCCTACCGCGTCAATCCGCAGTGGCTCCTGCGTACAGGCATTGGCTACGACGAATCGCCGATCAACGACGAGCATCGTAGTCCGCGCGTGCCCTCGGCAGATCGGACGCTGGTTTCCATCGGTGCCGGCTGGACGCCGATCGACGACCTGACCATCGATGCGGCCTACAGCTATATCTGGGAAGATCGGGCGGATGTCGATCTGCAGGACCCCAACGGCACTTCCTACCGCGCCGAGTACGACAATACCCTTAATCTGTTCGGTCTACAGGCGACCTATCGCTTCTGATGTCACGTCAGTCTCGGCAATCATACGACCCCGGCCCAGGCCGGGGTTTTGGCGTTACTGCGCTATGTCAGGGTCGAGTCATGAATAGCGCTTGGTGCACTGGTGGTCGATTGATAGAAATCTAGAAGTCGCGAGCTGCGACAAAGATGCATAAATATCGATAGCTGTTTCAAAATCACTACACAATAAAGTAATAAGCCACTCGACCGCCCTCCCTGAAGAATAAGAAGGTGAGATACTCAATTGACTTCGGGTCAATCTTGGCTCTTGTCTTTCCGATTCTTCCATCCCATGGCTCAGGAGGCTATCGATGGCATCGTCCGTGAACTCAGACCAGGGTGTTAAGTCGCTGGAAAAGACGGGTTCCAATGCTGGCGCCACCGAGTGGCTTGCCACCCTGGTGAAAGCCGTCGCGGCAGGAAAGTCGGAAGGCAAGGAGAGCGGCAAAGCCAAGGGAACCGGTGGCAAGGATGACGCAGAAGAGGTCTCGGGAGATTCGGATCTGAGTGTCGACGAGATTCGCAAGAAGTACGACATTCCCGATTTCTCCGACGACGGGCTGCTGGAGGTCAAGGTCGGTGACGACAAGACCGTGGGCGAGAAAGCCGCCGAGGATTTCATCAACGGTATCCGCGACGACGTGAAGAGTGGAAAACTCGCCGAGGATTCGGATGAAGCGAAACTGGTCGATCTGATCGACGCTCAGGGCGCCACCGAAAACGGCTACGATCTCTACGGCTACGTCGAGCTGATGGAGTCTGGCGGCTCGACCTACCGCCAAACCCAGACGGACCCGACGCACCTTACGGGCGATGACGCCAAGGCGATCATCGACGAAGACGAGTTGGCCAAACAGATTTCCGGCCTGATGCAGAAGGAAGGTATCAGCAAGCGTTACGACGATGCCCTGCAAGGCGCGATCGAGAGCATCCCCGAGGATACCAGGACGGATATCGCCGACAGGGTGGACAAGGCGCTATTCGAGCCCGACAGCAAGGACCCCAATCCGGGCTTCGAAGACTACGTCATCGCCATGAAGGAGAAGGCGGAGGCAACGGACGATGAAGAACTGACAGATAAGCTCCAGGATGAGGTCGACAACTACTTCGAAGCGCTACAGGCGCTGGAGCCGGATAGCTATAAGGATCGGAAGCAGACTTTCGATCAAAACATGATGACGCACCAGTTGGACTCCTACATGGAGAACCCCGACTCGGTAGATGCCGAAAACGCCAGCATTGGTCTGCGGGATACGATCGATATCGTGCAGGCCGGCGTTAACAGCACGCTTCAGAGTCTCGACAAGTCCGACAAGTCCTATAACGCCTATCAGACGCTGAACAAGGATCTGGAGTCCTTCAAGCAGTCACTACCCAATCTGTCACCGGAAGGTCATAAACAGCTGGCCAAGGCGCTGCAGTTGGCGACCGAAGTCACCAATCGTCCTGGGATCAACCAGAACGAGAAGAACAAACTGTTCCAGTCGGTCATCAATGACAACCTGAAATCGCTGCCCGAGGCGGAAAGAGGGACCTTCAAGAAGCTGCTCGATTCGGCAAGCTCCACCGGCACGTTGGGCGCGATGAGTGGCACGATGAGCCTGATCAGTGGCGGCATGCAGATTTCCAACGGCGGCTGGGACGACATGTCCACGGACGAGCGCGTCGCCGCGGTCAGGGATCTGGTCGGTGCGCTGAGTTTCGGCAACGATTTCGCTCGATTCGGCTCGAACCTCATCGAGCAACTGTCGGGCAAGGTCGATGTGCCCGGCGTCGAGGGGGGAGTCCCCCGAGCGCAGGCGACCTCGTGGCTGGGCCTTCTGGGCGACAATTTCCCGGATATCTGGAGATCGGGTGCCGACGCCAAGGCTGACCTGTTCTCCGAGGCGATCAGTACCCGAGTCAACAAGGCCTCCGAGAATCTGGGCAATCAGGGGATCCCGCTGGATGATCTCGACGAGAACGGGCGCAAGAATTTCGAGAAGCTGGCGGAAAACCTGGGCAATCAGATGATCGACACGGGGTCTCGCACCTCGGGCGGGGATATCGCCAAGAATGCCGGGCGTTCGTTCCTTCGCTTCATGGGGGGCGCCGGACTGGATATCACCGGTGGCGTCATGGACCTCGTCAGCGGCGTCAAGAAGCTCAAGGATGCCGACACCGCGCTGGAAAGAGCAGGGGCCGGCCTTCAGATCGGGCTCGGTGCTTCCGGCACCGGCATGGCGATCGCCAATACGGTGTCGATGTTCGCCCCCAGCGGGAGCAATCTGGCCGCCAATATCGGCGGAATCGGTACCCGCGTGATGAGCGGTGTGTTCATGGGGGCGCGGGTGGCTGGACCGGTACTGGGTGTCGTCGGCACTATTTTCGGTATCGCCGGGACGCTGATCGCCGAGGCGATCAACCACAAGAAGCTACAGAAGCTGACCGACTCCCAGGGGCAGTTCTTCAAGGATCTCTCCGAGTACGGCGTGACCGAGGAGGACTGGGGCGACAAGCTCGAGTTCGCCCGCTACGAGTCCTACATGTATGGCGGGCGCGACTCGCCCGACGATCAGTCGATCTTCGAGTATCAGGCCGACGAATGGGAACACTTCCAGAACACCGAGGGCGAGAAGGGCAGCTCGTTGCCGCGCCTGGCGCCTCATCTACACAAGGACGGCGACCCGGACGAGAAAAATCTCTGGGAAAAACATCTGGATGGCGGCACCACGCGACAGAACGGCAAGGACAGCTACTACAAAACCGATGACTGGCGTCCCTGGGGCGATACGGACACGGAAATACTGGATCCTGCGGACGAATCCGGTCTGCCCCGATATGGCGATAGTGGCGGCGCGGGCACCTTCAGCGACTTCAGAGAGGATATCGACCGGGTCGATATTGGTTCCATCGAGCTCGTTGACGATGGCCGCGTCGTGTTCGTGAAAGATGGCGTCAGGCAGATTATCGACCCCGAGGCCGGCGACAGTCACTCGGACAAGGAGACTCGCACCGAGATCATCGACTACCTCAAGGGGCTCTACGATCTCGCGCATCCAGACGGGGAGAGAAGTCAGCAGCGTATCGACGAGATGGATAGCGTGTTCGCCCAGACCGATCGCTACAACGATGTCGATGCCATCGGCAATTACATCGAGGCGGAAGACCCCGCCGCCTGGGACGAAAAGCCTGATGTCGTCAATATCTTCGGCGACAAGGGGAGCCCGGGTAATTTCGGAGATTTCAAGGAGGATATGGACAAGGTCGATGTGGCCTCCATCCGGGTGTTCGACAATGGCGAAGTCTACTTCAAGAAGTCGGGAACCTGGTACGTGCTTACGCCGAACGCCAACAGCAAGATCGACGGCGAGTTCGACAAGTTCACCGGCTACCTCAAGGAGCTTTACGACATCACCCACGATGATGGCGTGCTGAACAAGCGTCTCGCGGCGCAGGTCGACGAGCTGTTCGGAAGTACCGACGATTACAACGATCTCGACGACCTCAAGAAGTTTCTTGATATCGCCTGAGCCTAATGGATGTCCTGACAACGATCGAAGGTGGAAGCTCCGCCGTGCCTCCATGAGCCATTGGCGAGGCGGATAAAAAAAGCCGCTGCGCAGGGCAACGGCAATCGATCGAAGAAACCATGTTACGAGATGCCTTCGGGCCTCTTTTCGGCAGAGTGTGTCCATGGAGCACTCCTGCCGGAGTGTTCCATGTACGTGGGATCAGAAGTTGTAGCGTACCAGCAGGTCGGTCTCGTCGTTGCTGTAGTCACTGTCGTCGACGTTTTTCGAGTCGTCGAACTTCTGTTCGAGCGCGAGGATCAGATTGTCGTCGAACAGCATCCACGCCGCGCCGGCGAGATAGAACGCGTTGCGGGCATCGGAGTCGCGATCTTCCAGCCGGTTGAGACCGGTATAGAGCTGCACCGTGCCGGGAACCTGACCCTTGACGTTGTAGAGCGCGACACCCTCGTAACCCCGCGCCTCGTCGACGATCCCGTCGCCGTTTTCGACTCCGCTGAAGTCGCCGTCACGAACCAGGTTGTGATATTCCCCGGCGGTCAGCGCGAAATACCAGTTCCCGGGCGTCCAGCGCGCGCCGAGCAGGGCGGCATCGACATTTTCGTCGGTGTTGTCGCCATCACGGAGTTCGCCATCGATATCGCTATGGGTGTAGGTCAAGCCCAGCGACAGATCATCGCGCGGTTGGTAGACCGCCGCACCCTGGGCGGTGTATTTCCGATCCAGGCCGGTGAGGTTGCCGCTATAGCCCACGGAGCTGGGAACGTCGTCTCTCGAAGTCTGATAGAGCACACCCAGTGTCCAGTCTCCCCAGCTGTTCTTGTAGGAGATGGCATTATCGGGCCGGCCGTTGCCATCGAAGCCGCCATCGCTGGAAGCGCCGCTGAACGAACCCTGCGCTGTCGCCCCGTTGTACCAGAACCAGTCGGTCCAGACGCCCACCATGTCGTACCACAGTGAGTACTGCTTGCCGACCAGAATGGTGCCGTAATCGTCATGGCTGACGCCGGCATAGAGCAGTCGCTTGTAGTGTGCATCTTCGCCGTTCTCGTAGAAGGGATCGAAGCCCCACTCGGCGCGGGCGATCGATGACCAGCCGCCCTTGAAGTTGTGTTCATGAATCAGACGAATACGTGACCCGGCATTGGTCGGATCGTGATCGTCATGCACGTCATCGACGAAGCTGCTTCCCGCCGCGATACGGCCACTGAAGGTCACTTTGTCCTGGGTGGTTTCGTACAGCGTCAAGGCCAGTGCGGATTGACTGGCCACAAGCGTCCCGGTGGCGACGATACCCGCCAAGAAAGTTTTATTCATGGTAATGACTCTTACTGACTGTTTTTGTAGAAAGTGGTCATTCGTTTTATAAACCGGAGTCCACTGGATTTATAAAAAGGTCCACGGGATTTATAAAAAGGTCGACTCGATTGATAAAAGCGCCACTTGATTGATGATCCGTGATCGCTCGAGCGATTAGTTGTTATCGGTGGCCTGACTATCGGCGAACTCTTCGAGCGACAGCTGCCGATCACTATCGACGTCAGCGGTACCGAAGGCACCCATCAGGTCCGAATTCGAGCGCGCTTCGCTGACATCGATGACGCCGTCGCCATTGCTGTCGAGCGAGTTGAATTGCTCGACCACCGCTGGCGGTAAGCTCATTTCCAGCTTGCCACGATCGAAACTGCCAGCACCGTCACCCGCCGGGGTGTAGTTCTGACAACCTGCCAATGCCACGACGGCGGCGGTGGTGAAGAGTCCTGTTGTTATGGACTTCATGTTCAAGAACATCTTGAGCTCCCTTGCAGGAGTGGGTTTTGGGGCTATTCCCCGCTTTTTAGCCGCAAGCGCCCTAAGCAGACGCCGTGAGGCGCCTGCGGCCAAATCTATTATTATTGGATAGAGAAGGGCGCTAGGCCGCTTCGCTTTCCAGAAACGCCGCCTTGAGCAGCGCCTGGGTATAGGCCTCTTTGGGCTGACTGAAGATCATCTCCGTCGAGCCCTGTTCGATGACGCGACCTTCTTTCATCACCAGCACATCATCGGAGAGCGCGCGAACGACCGACAGATCGTGGCTGATGAACAGATAGGTCAGGCCGTGCTTCTTCTGCAGGTCCCGCAGCAGATCGATGACGCGCACCTGCACCGAGCGATCGAGCGCCGAGGTCGGCTCGTCGAGCAGCAGCAGCTCGGGTTTGAGGATCAGCGCGCGGGCGATGGCAATGCGCTGGCGCTGGCCGCCGGAGAATTCGTGCGGATAGCGATTACGCATCGACGGATCCAGCGCGACCTCCTCGAGTGCCGCGATGACCTCGGCCTCGCGCTGGCGACGATTCAGCTCGGGATGGTGAACCTTGAGGCCTTCGCTGATGATGTCGCCTACCGTCATGCGCGGAGAGAGCGAGCCGAAGGGATCCTGGAACACCACCTGCAGGCGCGAGCGCAGCGGGCGCATCCCGGATTTGTCGAGCCCGGAGATGTCGGCCTCTTCGAAGCGGATTTCACCTTCGGATTTCAGCAGCCGCAGCAGGGCGCGGCCGAGCGTGGACTTGCCGGAACCGGACTCGCCGACGATACCCAGCGTCTGCCCGCGGCGAATCGACAGGTCGATACCCCGCACGGCCTCGAAGTACTCGTTCTTGCCGAACAGACGCTTCTTGAGCGCGAAGCGCACCTTGACGTCTTGCCCGCTCAGCAGTACCGGCGAATCCGCCGGCGCGGGCTCCTTGCGTCCGCGCGGAATCGCGTCCAGCAGCATGCGGGTGTATTCGTGCTGAGGGTTGTCGAAGACATCGAGCGTGCGGCCGCTCTCGACCACTTCGCCGTAGCGCATCACCGCGACGTGATCGGCGAAGTGCCGAACGATGCTCAAGTCATGGGTGATGAACAGAATCGCCATGCCGTATTTGGCCTGCAGCGACTTGAGCAGCTCGAGAATCTGCGCCTGTACGGTAACGTCCAGCGCCGTGGTCGGTTCGTCGGCGATCAACAGCTTGGGCTCGCCGGCCAGGGCCATGGCGATCATCACGCGTTGTCGCTGACCGCCGGAGAGCTCGTAGGGGTAGCTGTCGATGCGTCGTTCCGGCTCGGGAATGCCGACCTGATTCAACAGCTCGAGCACGCGCTGGCGGTTGGCCTTGCCCTTGAGCTGCTTGTGACGGATCAGCACTTCACCGATCTGGCGGCCGATGCGATGCAGCGGGTTGAGCGAGGTCATCGGCTCCTGAAAGATCATCGAGATATCGTTGCCGCGAACCCGGCGCATGCGCTTGGGCGTAACCTCCAGCAGGTTCTCGCCGTTGAAGCGGATCGCACCGCTGGTCTCGGCAAGCTCCGGCAGCAGACGCATGGCGGCGGTCGATGTCACCGACTTGCCGGAGCCGGATTCGCCCACCAGCGCCAGCGTCTCGCCTTCGGCGATGGAGAAGCTGACGTCCTTGACCGCCGTCACCGGGCCATTGGGCAGCTGGAAAGTGACGCTGAGCTTGTCGATTTCGAGCAGAGATTGAGTCATCGATATGTCCTCAGCGCGTGCGGGGGTCGAGGGCATCTCGCAGCCCATCGCCCAGGAAGTTGAGACAGAAAAGCGTGAGCGCGAGGAAGATCGACGGTACCAGCAGCATCCACGGCGCACTCTCCATCATGTCGACGCCTTCGGAGATCAGTACGCCCCAACTGGTCAGCGGTTCCTGCACGCCGAGGCCCAGGAACGACAGGAAGCTCTCGAGCAGGATCACCTTGGGCACGGTCAGGGTGACGTAGATGATCACCGGGCCGATGGCGTTGGGAATCAGATGGCGGGTGACGATCTTGGTGTCGCGCACGCCCAGCGCATGGGCGGCCTCGATGAATTCCCGCCGCTTCAGTGCCAGCGTCTGGCCGCGCACGATGCGTGCCATGTCGAGCCACTCCACCGCCCCGATGGCGGCGTAGATCAGGAAGATGTTGCGCCCGAACACCACCATCAACAGGATCACCAGGAACATGAACGGCAGCGAATACATGATATCGACGAAACGCATCATGTAGTTGTCGACGCGGCCGCCCAGATAGCCCGAGATCGCGCCGTAGAGTACGCCGATCACCAGACTGACGAACGACGCGACCAGTGCCACCGATAGCGAGACGCGTCCGCCGTAGAGCACGCGGGTGAGCAGATCGCGACCGTTGGCGTCGGTGCCGAGATAATGCGCGTTTTCCAGCGTGGGGCCTGTGCCGAAAGCATTCCAGTCGACCTCGGCGAGTCCCCATGGCAGCAGCCACGGACCGACGATACACACCACGATGATGGCGATCAGCAGACCGAGGCTGAGCATGGCAGCCCGGTTTTGAGAGAGCCGTCGCCAGGCATCCTTGGCCAGGCTTTCACCAATAGGGGCAGCGCCTACCGGGGCGACGTCGGCTTCCGGCTCCGGAGAGCGGGGCGGATTGGGGCCGCCGGCGGGCAGCGGCGCACCGTGGGCCTGTTCGCCGCTGTAGGGCTTGGTGTCACTGGTCATCAGCGGCCTCCCCGGGTTGTAAGCATGAATGAAGTTGTGGATCGGTCTTTTTCATGGTCGTTTAGTTGTCATGGTCGATTCGTTGTCATGGCGTCGTTGTTGTAATGAATCAGTCGTCATAGCGAATCTGCGGATCGAGCGCGGAGTAGAGCAGGTCGACGATCAGGTTCATCAACACGATCAGCACGCCGTAGAAGACCACGGTGCCCATCACCAGGGTGTAATCGCGGTTGAGGGCGCCCTGGACGAAATAGCGGCCGATACCGGGGATGCCGAAGATCTGCTCGATCACCACCGAGCCGGTGATGATCCCGGCGATGGCCGGACCGAGATAGGACATCACCGGCAGCAGGGCGGGACGAATCGCATGGCGCCAGAGCACCTCGCCCTCGTTGAGACCCTTGGCCCGGGCGGTGCGGATGAAGTGGCTACCCAGCACCTCGATCATGCTGGCGCGCATCATCCGGGCGATATAGGCGATCTGCTGGATCGACAGTGCTACCACCGGCAGTACCAGATTGGGCAGGGCGCCGCCGTTCCAGCCGCCCGCCGGCAGCCAGCCCAGCAGCACGCCGAACACCAGCGCGAAGATGGGTGCCAGCACGAAGTTGGGCACCGCGATACCGGTCAGCGCCGTCCCCATGACCACGTAATCGACGGTCGAGTTGCGTTTGATCGCCGCCGCGATGCCCAGCGGCAGCCCGACAATCAGTGCGAGTAGAATCGCCAGCCCCCCGATTTCCAGACTGACCGGGAACCCCTGCATGATCAGTTCGGTGACCGAGAAGTCCTTGTATTTGAACGACGGCCCGAAATCGCCCTGCAGCAGATTGCCCATGTAGCGCAGATACTGCATCGGCAGCGGCTCGTCGAGGTGATACGCCGCCATCAGGTTGGCTTCGATCTCCGGCGGCAGCTGGCGCTCGCCGTCGAACGGCCCGCCCGGCGCCACCCGCATCAGGAAGAACGAGATCGTGATCACGATCAGCAACGTGGGGATCGCCTGCAACAGGCGCTTGAGGGTGTAGATCAGCATGCGGAATCACCTGAGCCGGAACGCAGCGGCGTATTAGAGAGAATCATTGCTCGCTCTCCTGGAGATAGCGCAGCGGGTGAACGTCCATCGGATTGCTCTCCCAGCCCTGAAGTCGGGGAGAGACTAGGTGAACGGAGACGTAGTCGTAGAGTGGCAGCAGCGCGTAGTCGTCCAGCAGTCGCTGCTGGGCACGGGTCATCAACTGGCGGCGTTTCTGAGGATCGAGCTCCGCTGTGCTGGCGGCGACCAGCGCGTCGTACTCCGCATCGTGATAGCCGCTGCTCTGGCTGGCCGAGCCGTTGTCGGCGTAGGCATTGAGAAAATCGAACGGATCGTTGATGGTCGCCACCATGCCGTAGCGCGCGACTTCGAAGTTGCCTTCTCGAATCGTGGCGTAGTGCACCGCGGCTTCGGCGTTGATCAGTTCGACCTCCACGCCCAGCGGCTTCCACATCGCGGCCACGGCCACCGCGATCTTCTTGTGATCCTCGAGGGTGTTGTAATTGAGCCGAAGATGCAGCGGATGATCGGGACCGTACCCCGCTTCCTGCATCAACTTCCTGGCGCGTGTCATGCGCTCGTCCAGCGACAGGTCGGCGAACTCGAGTTCGCCCTGCGGCGCATTGGCGGTGTTGCGCGGCACGTACCAGAACGAGGGTGTCTGGCCCTGACCCAGAATCTGGTCGGTGATGACGTCGCGGCGGACGGCCAGGTTGAGGGCTTCGCGGACGCGTTTATCTGCCAGCGGCTGGCCGTCGTGGAGGTTGAACATGTAGAAATATTCGGCGGTCAGCGGCCCGACCCGGAGCGCCTCACCCAGGTTTTCCCGAGCCCAGTCGAAACGCGAGGCGGGCACGCTCGAATAGGCGATGTCCATCTCCCCGGTACGGAAGCGATTCAGCGCGGCGTTGGCATCATCGATCGGATAGAACACGGCCTTGTCGACGGCGACCTCGTCGACGTCGTAGTAGCGCGAATTCCGGGTCACCACGATCTGCGACTGCGGCTGCCACTGGCTCAGCGTAAAGGCGCCGCTGGAGACGGTGTTGCCCGGCTCGACCCAGCCATCGCCAGCCTTGGCCAGCACGTGCTCGGGCAGCGGTGACGCTTCGGTCATCGCCAGCGCCTGCAGGAACCAGGCGGTGGGCTGGGTGAGGTGAATGCGCAGCGTGTGGGTGTCGATGGTCTCGACGCCGAGCGCGCTGCCGTCCTTCTTGCCGGTGTTGACCGCTCGAGCGTTGACGATGGGGTAATAGAGATTGGCGTTCTGGTTGGCGATCGTCGGTTCCAGCACACGGCGCAGCGCGAACACGGCGTCGTCCGCGGTGATCGGCTCGCCATCCGACCATTCGGCATCGCGGAGATGGAAAGTGTACGTCTTGCCGTCGTCGCTGATCTCCCAGCTTTCGGCAAGGCCAGGCTCGAGGCTGCCATCGGCAGCGTAACTGACCAGCCGTTCGAACAGCGCCCGGGTGATACGGGTTTCCCAGACGCCGTTGGTCTTCTGCGGATCGAGAGAGCCCGGCTCGGCGCCGTTGGCGATATCGACCGAAAAGGCCTGTGCCGGGCCGGCCAAAGCGCCCAGCGTGAGGCTTCCCAGCGCGGCCAATGTTCGAGGTGAAATCATCTTGTGGTGTTTCGAAGTCATCGTGTAATGCGTCCCCCGGCCGCCGATCGCAGCCATTGTGCGATTCGACGGGCTGGTGATTCGAGTTGTTATGTCGTCAATCGGCCTCGAGCGAGAACCAGCGCGACAGGTGTCGATTGAGCGCGTTGTCTTTCCACCCGGCCAGCTCCGGATTGACCAGATTGCGCGAGACGTCGACGTAGATCGGCGCCACCGCATAGTCGGAGAGCGCCTGGCGCTCGGCCTGCTCGAGCAGTCGTTGACGCGCATCCATGTCGGTTTCGCGGCTGGCCTGATCCATCAGCTGATCGAAGGCATCGCTTTGGTAGCCGCCGTAGTTCTTGGGCGAATCGCTCTGCAAAATGCCGAGGAAGTTGCTGGCATCATCGAAATCGGCGACCCAGCTACCGCGTCCGACATCGAAGTTGCCGGCGGCAAGCTCGGCGTAGTGAACCGCGCCTTCGGCGTTGATCAGCTGCGTCTCGACGCCCAGCGGCTGCCACATCGCGGCCAGCGCCACGGCGATGCGCTTGTTGGCCTCGGTGGTGGAGTAGCGCAGGGTCAGTTCCAGCGGATGGTCGGCGTCGTAGCCGGCGTCCTCGAGCAGGCCTATGGCCTTGGCGACCCGGTCGTCCATCGACTGATCCAGGCCAGGCATGGTCTGGGCCTCGAAATGGCTGACGCCGTCGGGCACGAAACCGCTGGCGGGGGAAACGACGCCACCCATGATCTGCTTGGCGATGACATCGCGACGGATGGCCAGGTTGAGCGCTTCGCGCACGCGCTTGTCGGCAGTCGGGTGGCCATCGCGCTGGTTGAGCGCGAAGTAGTAGTTGGCCAGCTGCGGCGCGAGATGAACGGCGTCGGGCAGGTTTTGTTGCAACCACTGATATCGATCCGGCGAGAAGTCGCGGACGATATCCAGACCTCCGGCGCGGAAGCGCTGGAGGCCGGCGCTGCGATCCTCGACCGGATAGTAGTCGACGCCGTCGAGAGCCACGTCGCCGGCGGCATGGAACTCGGGGTTCTTGCGCGCGGCGATGTGATCGTGGGAAACCCAGCTGGCCGGGGTAAAGGCGCCATTGGTGGCGATGTGGTCCATCTGGGTCCAGTCGTTGCCGAATTGCTCGACCAGATGCGAGGGCACGGGCGACGCCGCGATATGCGCCAGCAGCGTCGGGAAGTAGGGCGTCGGTTGATCGAGCGTGATCTTCAGCGTCTTGGCGTCGACGGCTTCGACGCCGAGAGCCGGGGCGTCTTTTTCACCCTTGGTGTGCGCTTCGGCGCCGCGAATCGGGTAGAACAGGCTGGCGTAGACCGCGCCATTGGCCGGATCGAACAGGCGCTGGAAAGCGAGCACGAAGTCCTTGGCGACCACGGGTTCGCCGTCCGACCAGTTGGCGTCGTCGCGCAGCTTGAAGGTATAGACGGTGCCGTCGCCACTGATGTCCCAACTACTGGCCGCGCCGGGAATGTAGTCACCGCCCGGGTCCAACGTGACCAGGCCCTCGAAGAGATCTCCCAGGACGTCGTTTTCCCAGGTGGTGCCGCCGATCCGCGCGGTATCCAGCGAGGCCGGCTCGCCCTGGATGCCGATCTCCAGGGTCGCTGCCAGGGTGGTGTTGGCAAATGCGAGCGTCCCCAGCAGCAGGGGTAGCCACAGGCGGCGCCGGCGTCCGGCGCGGTAATGGAATTCGGGCATGATCGAGTTCGTCCGTTGTCGTCGCTTGTTGTCGTCGCTTGTTGTCGCCGATTTGTTGTCGTCGATGGTCGTACTGGGAAAACCGCTCCCGACTCGATACTAGCGCTACCCTGCGTCTGCCGCCGATTTTCTCGTCAGACGTAGCCCTTCAAAGACATTGCCCTTCAAAGACATCGCCCGTCTAAGACATAGCCCTTCAAAGACAGCGCCCGTCTAAGACATAGCCCTTCAAAGACAGCGCCCGTCATAAATAGCGGCGCACGGCGCACAACTGTCTTGCATAATCGCTGCCGCCGAGGCGACGACATTCGATCCGCGCGTTGTTGGTCGGCGAATGCAGCATGCGGTCCTCGCCGAGATAGAGCGCGACGTGATCGACCACCAGCCGGCCTTCGTCGTTGGGCTTCTCGAAAAACAGCAGATCGCCCGCACATCGATCGCCTGGCTCAACCGGCTGCCCCGTCTTGACCTGATCGTGAGCATCGCGCGGCAATGCGATATCCACGGCGGCGAACAGGCTGTGAACCAGCCCCGAGCAGTCGTAACCGAAGCTCGAGTTGCCGGCCCACAGATAGCGCAGGCCGTCGAAGCGCCGCCCCAGCGTTTCCAGCGTCGCGGCAGTCGCCGGGAAACCCTCGCCCGGCAGATGGACGCTGTCGCGTGGCAACCAACCCCGGCCGAGCGACGTCTCCACCCAGACGCGGGAGGAATCTTCACCGTCGGGAGACGTGGCCAGGCGCAGCCGCGTCAGAAAGCTCAACTTCAGCGACTCGCCCGACGGCAACCCTCTCAACCAGGTGATTGGCGCAATGACGCAAGCTCTATCGTCGTGATCAGGGCGGCAGCCGGGGTCATCGTGTAATTGTCGCGCCGGCAGCCAACCGGGATAGCCGCGATCGTCTAGCGAGGAGGCCTGGCTGGGCACCATCACGCGGCACCATTCGAGGCCCTGGCTATCGACCGTTCGCTCGAGGATCTCGACCGGCGTGTCCAGCAGCACTTGGGTGGCGAGCAATTTTTCCTGGCACAGGGTGAGGCGCGTGTCGTCATCCAGTGCCGCCAACCAGCGCTCGAGCAGAACCGGATTGGCCAGCGCCGGGGCATCGATTGCCCGCGGCGCTTCGGGCGAGGCCCACAATCCGGCGACGGCGACAGCGACGCAGCTCATGCCAAGGTTCCCGGTCGACAGTTCAAGCCATCACTCCGAGAAGTGGACCCAGCGCGACGGATGGTTGTCTTTGACGTTGTCTTCCCAGCCTTCGAGTTTCGGGCTCACCAGATTGCGGGTGACGTAGGTCAGCATGGGAATGAACGCATAATCGTCGAGTGCCACGTTCTCCGCTTTCTCCAGCACGTTCTCGCGCTCGTCGAGATCCTGGGTCTGCGCCGCCTGATCCATCAGCTTGTCGTACTCGGGATTGGAATAGGCGCCGTAGTTGTTGCCGACACCGGTATGCAGCAGGGTGAGGAAATTCTCGGCATCGTTGTAGTCGGCGATCCAGCCGGCACGCGCCACATCGAAGTCGCCCTGCTGAATGGTCTGGTAGTGAACGGTGGCTTCGGAATTGATCATCTGCACGTTCACGCCCAGCGGTTTCCACATGGCAGCCACGGCGATGGCGATCTTCTTGTGCTCGTCACTGGTGTTGTAGCGCAGGCGCAGGTCGAGCGGATGATCGGGACCGTAGCCGGCTTCCTTCAGCAGTTTCTTGGCGCGTGCCATGCGATCGTCCATGTCGTCGCTGCCGAGATCCATGTGCTGGGTGTCGTAGTGGCTGACGCCTGGCGGCACCATGGCGGTCGAAGCCTTGAAGCTGCCGGCCATGATCTGCTTGGAGAGCACCTCGCGACGAACCGCCAGGTTGAGCGCCTCGCGCACGCGCTTGTCGGCGGTGGGGCTGCCGTCGCGATTGTTGAGCACGTAGTAATAGGAGCCGAGATACGGGCTCATGTGGGTGGCATCGGGCAGATTGTCGGTCAACCACTGATAGCGACTGGACGGGTAGTCAGTCAGCACATCCAGCTCGCCGGCACGAAAGCGAGAGATGCCGGAATTGCGGTCTTCCACCGTGAAATAGTTGACGCCGTCCAGGGAGACGTCTTTGGCGTCATAATAGGTCGGGCTTTTCTCGACGCTGATCTTCGACTGCGATACCCAGTCCACCGGCTTGAACGCCCCGTTGGTGGCGATGTGGTCGAATTTGACCCAATCCTTGCCGTACTTGTCGACCAGGTGTTTCGGCGCGGGATAGGTGGTGTAGTGGATCAGCAGCTGCAGGAAGTAAGGCGTGGGGTGGTCCAAGTGAACCTTGAACGTCTTGCCGTCGTCCAGTGACTCGACGCCCAGCGCATCGAGCGGTTTGTCACCCGTATTGACCGCCTCGGCGTTGACGACCGGATAGAGCATGTAGGCGTACTTGGAGGCGTTTTCCGGCGCCAGCAGATGCTGCCAGCCGAACACGAAGTCCTCGGCTGTCACCGGCTTGCCGTCTGACCACTCGGCGTCGTCACGCATATGAAAAGTATAGGTCTTGCCGTCGTCGGAGACTTCCCACTTGGTTGCCATGCCTGGCAGCAGCTCGCCGTCGGGAGACTCCTTCAGCAGGCCTTCGTAGACGTCCATCAACACCTGGGATTCCCACACGCCACCGGAGACCTGTGAGGTATCGAACGAGGCGAGCTCGCCCTGAACGCCGATGTTGAGCGTTTCGGCTAGCGCCGGCGAGGCCATCAGGGAGGTGGCCAGCGCCAGGGCGCTGAGGGGAAACAGGGTGCGGGGAAGTTGCAGTTTCGACATCTGTGAACTCCGACTTTTTGTTCTGGGAAATTTGGGAAATCTGTTATGAAACTTTCGCTGTAGGCCAATCGGGCGCGTCATGTCTGAACCGACAGGCGGCGCGCCCTAGTATCGATGCGCTACCTTCGCGCGAACCTCATGAGGCGTCTAATACAAATGCTCGATGGTTCGTTTCATTTCACGCATAGGGCCGCGTGAGGGCGGCTGGGGCGCCGCCCGGGTTGTGATTTCAGTAACAGTTAGACGTTGGTCTAGTCACTCCGGCAAATGGATCCAGCGCGAGGCGTGCATGTCCAGCGCGTTGTCGTTCCAGCCTTCGATGGCCGGGTTGACCAGACTGCGCGAGCTGTAGGTATAGATCGGTGTCAGCGGGTAGTCGGCCAGCGCCAGCGCTTCGGCCTGCTGCATCAGCTGGGCGCGCTTGGCCGGGTCCTGTTCGGCCTCCGACCGGGTGACCAATTGATTGTAGTCATCATCCTGGTAGCCGCCGTAGTTGTTGGTTTCCGCCGACAGCAGTTGCAGGAAGTTTTGGGCGTCGTCGTAGCTGGAGATCCAGGCGGCGCGGGCGACCTGGAAATCGCCCTCCATCAGGTCGGCGTAGTGAACGTTGGCTTCGGTGTTACGCAGTTCGACCTCGACCCCCAGCGGCTTCCACATCGCCGCCACGGCCACCGCGATCTGACGGTGCTCGTCGCCGCTGTTGAAACGCAGGGTCAGTTCGAGCGGCTTGTTCGGGCCGTATCCGGCCTCTTTCATCAGCGATTTGGCTCTGGCCAGTCGACTGTCCATGTCGTCGTTGAGCCCCGGCTGGGACTGGGCCTGGTAATCGCTGGTGCCCGGGGGAACGAGTGAGGTCGCCGGCTCGACGCCACCTTTCAGCAGCTGCTTGGCGATCACGTCGCGGCGAATGACCAGACTCAGCGCCTCGCGCACGCGCTTGTCGGCGACGGGGGAGCCGTCGCGCAGGTTGAACACGTAGTAGTAGGTGCCCAGCGACGGGAACAGATGGGTGGCGTCGGGCAGGTTTTCCGACAGACGCGGATACTGCGCCGCCGGGTAGTCACGCAAGATATCCAGCTCTCCGGCGCGGAAGCGCTGGATGCCGGCGTTCTTGTCCTCCAGCGGGAAATAGTCGACGCCGTCGAGGCTGACGTTGTCGGCGTCGTGGAAACGATCGTTCTTGACCGTATCCAGCTCGGTGTTGGAGACCCACTTCACCGGCTTGAACGCGCCGTTGACCGCGATATGCGACGGATCGCTCCAGTCATCGCCGAACTCGTCGACGACGTGCTTCGGGATCGGATAGGCGAACGGCAGCACCAGCGTTTTCAGAAAATAGACGGTGGGTGAATTCAGCGTGATCTTGAGTGTCCTGCCCTCGTCCAGGGATTCCACGCCCAGCGAATCGAGCGGCTTGCTGCCGCCGTTGATCGCCTGGGCGTTGACCACCGGGTAAAGGCGATGGGCATAGTTGGAGGCGGTCTTCGGATCGACCTGGTGGCGATAGGCGTAGACGAAATCGTCGGCGGTCAACGGCTCGCCGTCCGACCATTCGAGGCCGTCACGTAGATGAAAGGTGTAGGTCTTGCCGTCGTCGGAGATATCCCAGCTCTCGGCGGCGCCGGGAATGATCTGGCCGTCGGCATCGATGGCGATCGGGCCTTCGAAGATATCCCGCAGGACATCCTCTTCCCACACGCCGCCCGTGATCCTGGCCGGGCTGAGCGAGGCGGGGTCGCCGGAGATGCCCACCTGAAGCGTCGCGGCCTGGATGGGCAGGGCGGTCAATCCGGCAGCGAGACCAATGGCGGCTGCGAGTCGAGTCGGTAACATGAAAACGGCATCCCTTTGAATGATTGTCGGTGGTCGAACGATGATCGCGGACAAAAGATCATGGATCGGCAGCGGGTGATTTTTTTACCTTAGCGTATCGCGCCCGGCCGCGCCGTGCGGGATGACGCTATGCCGGGGTTTGGCTACAATAGGCCTCCTTTTTTCGGCGAGTCGATCGTTTCCGTATCCCGGGACCGTTCGCCACGCCGGTGGCGACGTTGGCAGGAGCCCCATGCAAGAGATCAACCCGATCAACAACCTCATCAAGGACCTGTCCGAACGGACAGACGTCCTGAGGGGGTATCTTTGACTATGCCGAGAAGAAAGACCGGCTAGAAGAAGTCTCCCGCGAGCTGGAAAACCCGGATGTCTGGAGCGATCCGGACTATGCCCAGAAGCTGGGCAAGGAGCGTGCCTCGCTCGAGGCGGTGGTCGAGACGATCGACACGCTCGACAGCGGCCTCACCGACAATCGCGAGCTGCTCGAGCTGGCGGTGATGGAAGAGGACGACGCGACGATCGACGAAGTACGCAAGGAGCTTGCGTATCTCGAGGGTCAGCTCGACAAGCTCGAATTCCGGCGCATGTTCGCCGGCGAGATGGACGAGAATAACGCCTATCTCGATATCCAGGCCGGCTCCGGCGGGACCGAGGCCCAGGACTGGGCCAACATGCTGCTGCGCATGTATCTGCGCTGGGCCGAGCATCACGGCTTCAAGGCCGAGTTGACCGAAGTCTCGGCAGGCGAAGTGGCCGGGATCAAGTCCGCCACCATTCACGTGCAGGGCGAGTACGCCTTCGGCTGGCTCAGAACGGAAACCGGCGTTCATCGCCTGGTGCGCAAGAGCCCGTTCGACTCCGGCGGTCGCCGTCATACCTCGTTCGCGTCGGTGTTTCTGTCGCCGGAAGTCGACGACAAGTTCGAGGTCGAGATCAATCCGGCCGATCTGCGTACCGACACCTATCGCTCCTCCGGCGCCGGCGGTCAGCACGTCAACACCACCGATTCGGCCGTGCGTATCACCCACGAGCCAACGGGCATCGTGGTGGCGTGCCAGAGTCAGCGCAGCCAGCACGCCAACCGCGACTTCGCCATGAAGCAGCTGAAGGCGAGGCTGTGGGAGCACGAGATGCAGAAGCGCAACGAGGCCAAACAGCAGGCCGAGGACAGCAAGGCGGATATCGGCTGGGGCAGTCAGATCCGCTCCTACGTGCTCGACGATCAGCGGATCAAGGACCTGCGCACCGGCGTGCAGAGCAGCAACTGCGACAAGGTGCTCGATGGGGATCTGGATCAGTTCATAGAAGCGAGTTTGAAGCAGGGTCTCTAGCTACGAGCCACGAGCTACGAGCTACGAGCGATGCATTTTGGCTGCAACTTGCATTCGCGGCTCGCGGCTCGCGGCTCGCGGCTTTATTTCAATTTTCGACAGGCGACGACATGGCGAACCAGGACAATCCGCAATCTCATTCCGAGGCGCATTCTGAATCGCAGAATGACGCGCAGGAAGAAAACCGGCTGATTTCGGAGCGCCGGGCCAAGCTGGCGGCACGTCGCGAGCAGGCGGCGGAGCGGGGCGGCAGCGCGTTCCCCAACGACTTCCGGCGCGACAGTCTGGCGGCGGATCTGCAGGCGGAGCTGGGCGACAAGGACAAGCCCGAGCTCGAGTCGCTCGATCGTCAGGCGGCCGTGGCCGGCCGGATCATGCGCAAGCGTGGTCCGTTCGTGGTGATCCAGGACGTCTCCGGTCAGATCCAGTTCTACGTCGACAAGAAGGGCCTGCCCGCCGAGCTGCTGGAAGACATCCAGAGCTGGGACATCGGCGATATCGTCGCCGGCCGCGGTCCGGTCCACAAATCCGGCAAGGGCGATCTCTACGTGATGCTGGTCGAGGCCAAGCTTCTGACCAAGAGCCTGCGTCCGTTGCCGGACAAGTTCCACGGCCTGACCGATCTCGAAGCCCGCTATCGTCAGCGCTACGTCGACCTGATCATGAACCCGCAGTCGCGGCGCGTGTTCGAGGTGCGCTCCGGCGTCATCGCTGCGATCCGTCGCTTCATGGTCGAGCGCGGTTTCATGGAAGTCGAAACGCCGATGCTGCAGCCGATCCCCGGCGGAGCCACGGCGCGGCCGTTCACCACGCACCACAACGCGCTGGATATCGACATGTATCTGCGCATCGCCCCGGAGCTCTATCTCAAGCGCCTGGTCGTGGGCGGGTTCGAGCGGGTGTTCGAGATCAACCGCAACTTCCGTAACGAGGGCCTGTCGACGCGCCACAACCCTGAATTCACCATGCTCGAGTTCTACTGGGCCTACGCCGATTACCGCGATCTGCTCGATCTGACCGAAGCGATGGTCCGCGATGCGGCGCAACAGGTGCTGGGTACCACGACCGTCACCTATCAGGGGACCGAGTACGATCTGGGACAGTCGTTTCGCCGCCTGACCCTGCGTCAGTCGATTCTCGAATACGGTGCCGAGCAGAACATCGGCGAGGCGGAGATCGATACGATCGACGGGGCGACGGCAACCTGTCAGCGCCTCGGCATTCAGATCAAGCCGAGCTGGGGTCTGGGCAAGCTGCAGACCGAAATCTTCGAGGAAGTCGCCGAGCACCGGCTCGACCAGCCGACCTTCATCACCGAATATCCGGCCGAGGTCAGCCCGCTGGCGCGGCGCAACGATACCAATCCGCATGTCACCGACCGCTTCGAATTCTTCGTCGGCGGGCGCGAGATCGCCAACGGTTTCTCCGAGCTCAACGATGCCGAGGATCAGGCCGAGCGCTTTGCCGCCCAGGTGGCAGAGAAGGACGCCGGCGATCTGGAAGCGATGTACTACGACGCAGATTATGTTCGCGCGCTGGAATACGGCATGCCGCCGGCTGCCGGCGAGGGCATCGGCATCGACCGTCTGGTGATGCTGTTGACGGATAGCCCGTCCATTCGGGATGTGCTGCTGTTCCCGGCGATGCGCCCGGAATAATACGGAGCTACGAGCTACGAGCTACGAGCTACGAGCTACGAGCTACGAGCTTTGTGTTTCTGGTGAGACTTGCAGTCGCGGCTCGCGGCTCGCGGCTCGCGGCGAAGCCGGGCAAGAGTTGTTGGTCACGAGCGCGGCTAGCGCCCATAATGGCTGCGGTTCGATTTCCGCCGACTCCGAGCGGTTCCCAAAAAGAGGTGACACCGATGAAGCTGCTCAACCGTTCCGCGCTGAGCGTCAAGCCGACCCAGGCGTTCGTCGACTGGGTCAACTCGTTGGAGCCGACTCTCGGTGAAGACGATCTGACCCTCGACGACATTGCCGGCGAAAATACGGTTTATCTGATCCCCGAGATGGATACGCCGGAAGCGCTGCTCGCCTATGTCGAAGAGCGTTACAGCGACATCCTCGAGTCCGAACTGCGGGCCTGGGAAGAGGACCAGCGCCAGTGGCCGGAGAGCCTCAGCTGGGCGCTGTTCGAGGAGTTTCTGACCCTCGAGCACAGCTACCTGGCGGTTGATCTCGACGACGAGGTCGAGCTGGAAACGTCCGAAGTCGACGATGAGCTGCTGATGGAGACCGACGAAGACCGATGACCCGGGTGCTCTACGACGGCGGCGTCGGCCGCCTTTTCACCACATGCTGAAGCGATTGTTCGAAGAGCGTCCCGGCGACGACGGTCTGCCGGGGCGTGAACGCAAGCTGGCGCTGTTGGCGATGATCACCGGCACCCAGATGGCGGTGCTGGATAGCGGTATCGTCAACATCGCGCTGCCCACGCTGGCGAAAGAGCTGGCGATCAGCGGTTCCGAGTCCATTTGGATCGCCAACGTCTACCAGCTGATCACCGCCGCATTATTGCTCACCTTCGCTGCGGTGAGCCGGCGCATCGGTCGTCATCGTCTCTATCTCGGCGGGTTGATCTTCTTCACCGTGGCCTCTCTGGGCTGTGCGCTGGCACGCTCGTTCGAGTTCCTGCTGGTGATGCGCGGGCTGCAGGCGGTCGGTGCCGCGGCCATGCTGAGCATCGGGCCATCGCTCTATCGCATCATCTTTCCCACGCGCCTGCTGGGATCGGCGATCGGGCTTAGCGCGCTGACGGTGGCGTTCGGCATCGCCGCGGGGCCTTCGCTGGGCGGGTTGATCCTGCACGTGGCGAGCTGGCCGTGGCTGTTCGCCATCAATGTGCCGATCGGGCTGCTGGCGCTGGTACTGGGCGTCCGTGCGCTGCCGCGAGAAAAGCCCATTGCCGGGCGAATCTATATCTGGGGGGCGCTGATGTCGATCGTCATGCTCAGTGGCAGCGTCTTTGCCCTCGATCAACTGGGGCATGGCAACGGTGGCGCGCTGGCGCTGTTGACGCTGGCGCTCAGCGTGATCTGTCTGGTGGGGTTCATCTATCGCCAACGCCATGTCGCCAGTCCGCTGTTACCGTTGGCGCTGTTCGCCGAGCCGCGCTTCTCGTTCGCTGCCGTCGTGTCGATGTTTGCATTCCTGGCGCAGGGCGTGGCATTCGTCGGGCTGCCGTTCCTCTACCAGACCGTGATGGGGGTTTCGCCGATCATGTCGGCGGTACTGTTCACGCCCTGGCCGCTGGTGATCATGATCATCGGGCCATTGGCCGGGCGGCTGGCGGACAAGGGCAACCCCGCACTGATCAGCTCGACCGGGCTGGGGCTGTTTCTGCTCGGCATGCTGGCGCTAACCGGGCTGAATGCCGATTCGAGCAACCTCGACGTGGTCTGGCGAACCGCGCTCTGCGGCGTGGGCTACGGGCTGTTCCAGGCACCCAACAATCGCGAGATGATCGGCAGCGTATCGGTGGAGTTGAGCGCCAATGCCTCCGGCGTACTGGCGTCGGTGCGCACCTTCGGTCAGTCCGTGGGGACGGCGCTGGTAGGGCTGATTCTCGGGCTCTCGTTCGGTTCGTTGACGCTGGCGCTATGGCTGGGGTGCGCCTCGGTGGTGATTGCCCTGGCGTTGAGTCTCTATCGTACGCCGATGGCCGCCAAGAACTTTCGACGCTGACTCCACCCGCTGCGCCGGCATCCCGTCTTTCGGGCCGTCGCCCCGGTGGCGGATGAGGCGTTACAATAATCCGGTTGGTACAGGAGGAGCTGCCATGAGTGTTCAGGCACGTATCGAAGAGAAGCTCGAGACGCTCGAGCCGGTCAGTGTGACGGTCGAGAACGAGAGTCACATGCACCATGTGCCACCGGACTCGGAAACTCACTTCAAGGTGACGCTGGTTTCCGGACAGTTCGAGGGTCTGATGCCGGTCAAGCGCCATCAGTTGATCTACAGCTTGCTGGCCGACGAGCTCGCCGGCCCGGTCCATGCGCTGGCGCTGCATCTCTACACGCCGCAGCAGTGGGCGGCGCGAGGTGAAGTCCGCCCGGACTCGCCCAATTGCCGCGGCGGGGGCGGCCAGTAGTGATCGCCGATCCTCGACGTCTTCAGTATCTCGAGGCGATGGGCATCACCGCCTGGACCTCGCGATACCGGTTCGTCAATGCCAGTCCCACTGAGCAGGGCGAGTGGCAGGTGGCGGCCGAGCCCGACAAGCCGGCCCCGGGGCAGCGCCTGCAGGCGCTGCTGGAGACCCCGTCATCCCCGGTGGCGCGCGAACATTCCGCGGTCAGCGCTCCGGAGCCCGAGATCGGTGTTCCGTCGGAGCCGGCCGCTTCGCCGCCCGCGCGGGCCCGAGCGCTGCTAGAAGGAGTCTCTCCAGCGACCGTTTCGTCATCGGCGGCGACGCCTCGTCAAGCCTCTCCTTCGGCATCTGCGCCGGTGGGTTCGGCCGGAGAGGTGGCAAAGCGCCCGGTGCTCGCCGACCCACTTCGCTTCACCTTGTCGCTTGCGGTGATCGGCGATCGCTGGTGGCTGATGCTCCCCGGTGACCGGCCGCTGTCGACCGCCGGCCACGCGCTGCTGGCGCAGATGCTGAGAAGTGTCGGCGTTCCCGGCGATGGAGCCGCGCTGTCCAGCCTCTCCTGGCCGTTGATGGACGTGCAGGCAAGCGACCCGGCCGACGAGGCTCGCGAGGGTATCCAGGTGTTCTGTGCCGGCCAGGCCCAGCGCCACGGCCTGACGATCGACGGTGCCATCGTCGTGGGCGACGAAATCTGGGCGCCGCTGTTGAACGATGTCGAAAAGAATGCCGAAAACAGCGCCGGAAGAAACAGTTCCGATGACGACACCGGGAGCGACGTCGGCTGGACCTGCCATTCGCTGCCTCACCCCGACGATCTGCTGACTTCCGCTGATGCCAAGCGGGAATGCTGGTCACGGCTGCAATCGTTGGCCACTGCCTGGCGGCAGGGCGCTACCCCGCGGGCATGAGCGGCACTATTGTTTGCCGAGTCCGGCATCTATCGATCCGCTGACTGACGATATCGACCTCTGCCCATCTCGGCCTTCCTCGATGTCGATTTTTTCCACGCTTTCCGGATAGCGCCACGTGATCTCTCCTACCGACACTTTCCCAGCCGATCTTGCCCCGGTCCGGCTCAGCATGGACGATCTGCCGGCACTGCTGGCGTTCGAGCGCCTGGCCAACGACGATGCCTGGTCGGAAGCGTTGTTGCGTGCTGCACTGACCGACAGCGATTACGAAGTCTGGGGGATGTGGTCGGCCGAGGGTGCCGAGCTGCGGGCGACGGCCGTCCTGGCCCACCTGCCTTTCGACGCCGAGCTGCAGTCGATCTGCGTTCTGCCCGCCGAGCGGCGGCATGGTCTGGCGCGTGGGTTGCTGGCCTGGGTATCGGAGAGTGCGATGGCGCGCGGGGCGGAGAGATTGCTGCTCGAGCTTCGAGAGTCGAATCTGGCGGCTCGACGTCTCTACGAGCAGGCCGGGTTCGTCATCGATGGTCAGCGGCAGGGTTATTATCGGCGTGAAGATGGGCGAGGCGAGGATGCGCTGCTGATGTCGCGGGAGCTGATTTGCCAGGGGGAGGAGTGAGGCAGCGGGATTCGAGCCGAGGCGCGGGAGCGCGGCCGGCGTGCCGACAGGGTGGCTAGAAGTCGGCCACCCTGGATTCAACTCAGCCGTTGTTGCTGTCGCCCGTCTGGGTATCCAGCGACTGCAGCTTGTCGAGCAGGCCGCCGAGACGCTGCTCCCACTCTTCGCGCTCCTGCTGGAAGCGCGCGTTTTCCGCCTTGAGCTCTTCGTTTTCCATCTTCAGCATCTCGATGCTGTCGACGGCATCCTGAATCTTCTGCTCCAGCTTGGCGAAGATTTCCCCGTTCATTGGCACGCTCCTTGAAAGCTCATGACTGTCTAGTGAAAAACAACCTGATGGAAAACAACTGTTGACCTGGTGGGCGCCAGCCTACGTGGCGCCGGAGCCTTCGACAAGCGTCTCGAACCGGCGACGTCAATCCACGCTCTGAGTGCGTCGAAACAGCCGCCCATGGCTCTCCCCGGCGACGATTTCTCGATGAAGCTGCCACCCATCCGGCGGCTGCCACTCCAGTTCGTGTTCCGTTTCGACGTAGATCATCGCTCGGGCCGCCAGCCAGTCATCGGCTTCGAGACGCTGGCAGGTTCGAGCGGCAAGCCCCAAACGGAAGGGCGGATCGAGAAAGACCAGATCGAACGCGGTCGGCGTGCCATCGAGAAATCGCTGCGCATCGCCTCGGTGAACCCGACCGTTGGCCCCCAGCAGTTCGATATTCGCTTCGAGCGCGTCAGCCACGACGGCGCTGGACTCGACGAAGCTCGCCTGATTGGCGCCGCGCGAGAGCGCTTCCAGTCCTAGCGCGCCGGTGCCGGCATAGAGATCCAGCACCTGCTTGCCGCCGACATCGAACGCCAGCCAGTTGAACAGGGTTTCGCGCACTCGGTCCGGCGTCGGACGCAAGCCTGGGCTCTGCGCAATCGCCAGTTTGCGGCGTCGGAATTCGCCGCCGATCAGGCGCAGCTGACCGGGCCCCCGATGCGATGACACGGGGCCGTCTTGGCCGGAACGGGCACTGCCTTGGGTGCGGTCTCGGGCGCTATTGCTGGCCCGACGTGGACGACGTCGATTCATGGCGCGCAATTGTACCCCCGCAACCCTCGCGGTGATAGGATGAGGTCTCGTTATCGATATTCTCCGAAGTCGTGATGACCGACGCTGATCCAGCGGCGCCAGCACGGCTTTTCAGCAGTGAAGCCATCCATGTTCGGACTATTTAAGAGTCGCAAGAAACAGCAGCAGGAAGAGGAAGCGCGTCGGCGCGAGGCGGAAGAGGCCGAAGCGGCGGCAGTAGAGGAGAACGCGGAGGCCGGGGTTCCCGCCAGCGAAAGTGACGAGGTCGACCCTGACAGGGGGGCCGGCTCGGCAAGCGCCGACTCGAAGGGCGAAAGCGCCATCTCGAAGGATGACAGCGCGTCCTCCGACGGACCGCAGCCGGCCGTCGAACGGAACCCGGAATCTCCCGTTGTCGACGACGGACCTTCCGTTCGAGACGACACTGTCGCCCCGGCAGTCGGGACCGCCACACCGGGCGATGAATCGCTCGTCCAGGCCGAGGATCCCGATCGGTCGGCGACCGTGGATTACGACCCTTCGTCACTCGAGGAAACGGCTGCCAAGCAGGCGCTGAGCGAGCCGCTGTCGCAGGAATCGCCGCAGTCCTCGCTGGAAGAAACCCCCGCGGCAGGCACGCGAGCGACGGAGCTGGCGACGGATGTGACGCCCGCACCCACGCCGTCATCCCAGGCCTCCCAGACGCCCGAGCCTGAATCACCTGTATCCGAGGCGCTCGAGCCCGAGCCTTCACTCGAGTCGAATACTCCGGCGCCAGCGCCCAAGGAGAAGCCCAAGGGAGGCTGGCTATCGCGGGTGCGGGCTGGCCTGGGACGCACACGTGCCAACCTGACCGATGGCGTCGCCGATCTGCTGCTGGGCAAGAAGCAGATCGACGATGATCTGATGGAAGATCTCGAAACGCAGCTGCTGCTGGCGGATGTGGGCATCGAGGCGACCAGCGAGATTATCGAGCGCCTGACCGGGCGTGTCTCGCGCAAGGAGCTCGCCGACGCCGACGCGCTCTACCGCGCGCTGCAGGAAGAGCTGGCGGCGTTGCTCGAACCGGTCACCCAGCCGCTGCAGCTGCCGCCGAAGGGCGAAGGCCCGTTCGTGATCCTGATGGTCGGCGTCAACGGTGTCGGCAAGACCACGACCATTGGCAAATTGACCCAGCGTTTCCAGAACGAAGGGCGCAGCGTGATGCTGGCGGCGGGCGATACCTTCCGGGCCGCTGCCGTCGAGCAGCTCAAGGTGTGGGGCGAGCGCAACCGCGTGCCGGTGATCGCTCAGCATACCGGCGCCGACAGCGCTTCGGTGATCTACGACGCCGTCGCCGCGGCCAAGGCGCGCAAGGTCGACGTGTTGATCGCCGACACTGCCGGTCGCCTGCACAACAAGAGCCATCTGATGGAAGAGCTCAAGAAGGTGCAGCGGGTCATGGCCAAGCTCGACGCCACGGCACCGCACGAGGTGATGCTGGTACTCGATGCAGGCACCGGCCAGAACGCGATCTCTCAGGCGACCACTTTCGACGAGGCGATTCCGGTCACCGGTATCACCTTGACCAAGCTCGATGGCACCGCCAAGGGCGGCATCATCTTTGCCCTGGCCAAGAAAACCGGCATCCCCATCCGTTTCATCGGCGTCGGTGAGTCGCTCGAGGATCTGCGCCCGTTCGATGCTCAGACCTTCGTCAAGGCGCTGTTCGATCGAGACGCCGGCCGGGATGGCGACGCGGATTCATGATTGCTTTCGAGCACGTCGGCAAACGCTACGGCGGGCGTTTCGAAGCGCTCGCCGATATCAATTTCCGCGTCGAACGTGGCGAAATGCTCTTCTTGACCGGCCATTCCGGTGCCGGCAAGAGTTCCTTGCTGCGACTGGTCATGCGTCTCGAGCGTCCCTCGCGGGGGCGGGTGCTGGTTGCCGGTCACGATCTCGACCGCCTGCATATCAGTCAGGTTCCCTACTACCGACGCCAGATCGGCGTGGTCTTCCAGGACCACCAGCTGCTGCTCGATCGCGACATCTTCGCCAACGTGGCGTTACCGTTGACGATCCAGGGGGTCGAGCCGGCCGATGCCGCGCGCCGCGTGCGCGCGGCGCTGGACAAGGTCGGGCTGCTGCATCGCGAGCGGGCGCTGCCGATCGAACTCTCCACCGGCGAGCAGCAGCGGGTGGGAATCGCCCGCGCGGTGGTCAACAAGCCGGCGTTGCTGCTGGCGGATGAGCCGACCGGCAATCTCGATCCTCAGCTGTCCGCCGATATCATGCGGCTGTTCGAGGATTTCAACCGGATCGGGACCACGGTGCTGGTAGCGAGCCATGACCTGGCCCTGATCGCGCGGCTGCGGCATCGCGTGCTGAAGCTGCGCGACGGCCGCCTGGTCGGTGACGGGGAGGCGGCATGAGCGAACGCCAGCCTTCCGCTGAGCGCCCTCGCGGCGCGCAGAAGCCGCAGCGTCGCGCTTCCGGCGGCGGGCGCGCCTGGCTGCGGCATCATCGGGCGATGATGAGCGACAGCGCATTGCGACTGGTCAAACGGCCGATAGCAACGCTGTTGACGATGTTGGCGATCGCCATCGCGCTGATCCTGCCGGCGGGCCTGTGGTTGGCACTGGACAGCGCGCGGCTGCTGGACGCCGAGCTGGACGAGAGTGCCACGTTGACGGTCTATTTCGCCGCCGATGTGGGCGAGTCTCGCGCCATGGACCTGGCCGCCGAAGTCGGCGAGCAGCCCGGTGTGGCCGGCACGCGGCTGGTGACTGCCGCCGAAGGGCTGGCGGATTTCCAGCAGACGCTGGGTGTGGACGATGCGCTTTCGCAGCTCGAGACCAATCCCCTGCCGGCGAGTGTCGTAGTCACCCCCGACGCGACGGCGCCCGCTGAAGTTCAGGCGTTGAGTCAACGGCTGCAGGCCCTCGACGGGGTCGACGAAGTGCGTCTGGATCTGGCCTGGCTCGATCGTCTGCAACAGTTGGCGGCGCTCGGCCAGCGCGTGGCGCTGGCGCTGGCGCTGCTGTTCGGCCTGGGCGTGCTACTGGTAGTCGGCAATACCATACGTTTGGCGGTAGAAAGCCGGCGGCAGGAAATCGAGGTCGTCACGCTGATCGGCGCGACCCATGCCTTCGTCCGCCGCCCCTTTCTCTATAGCGGTGCCTGGTACGGACTGGGCGGCGGGGCGCTGTCGCTGATCATTCTGGTACTTGGCGGCAACTGGCTGGCCTCGCCGGTCGCGGCGCTGGCAGAAAGCTATGGTGCGCACTTCGCATTGCCCTCGCTGGGTATCGGACATTCGGCATTCCTGCTGCTTTTTAGTACACTATTAGGCTGGTTGGGAGCATGGCTCGCGGTGGGTCGTCATCTGGCGGACATCAAACCGCGTTAGCCTATTTATTATGGGTAGTCATGAGTCGTCATGGGTGGTTCGGCGCGATGGTCAATGGCCATGGGATGCGCTAAAAAACCACTCAACGTATCGGTCATCACTCGCCAAGCTTCAGTTTCAGCACCACTGATACTGGCGAGAATATTGAACTTTTGTCTAGGCTGAGGGTCCTATCAGGTATCCTCGTAGACAGGCAGAACAACCTGTTGCGACGTGTTCCCAAGCGGATCGAGCTGACCGGCTCTTCGCTCCGACACGCCGCCCAGCATGGAGACATCGCAGATGAGCAACAGTCTTCAATCCATTGGGAACCTTTCCCCGGGTCACGATCTCAACGGCTACATTCAAGCGGTCAACGGCATTCCCGTGCTGACGGCCGAAGAGGAACACGACCTGGGCGTACGTCTGTACGAAGAGGACGACCTCGAGTCGGCTCGTCGCCTGATCATGTCGCACCTACGCTTCGTCGTTCACATCGCCCGCAGCTACTCGGGCTACGGGTTGCCGCAGGCCGATCTGATTCAGGAAGGTAACGTCGGGCTGATGAAGGCGGTCAAACGCTTCGATCCCTACCAGGGAGTTCGTCTGGTCTCCTTCGCGGTTCACTGGATCAAGGCCGAGATTCACGAGTACGTGCTGCGTAACTGGCGCATCGTCAAGATTGCGACCACCAAGGCCCAGCGCAAGCTGTTCTTCAATCTGCGCAGCGCCAAGAAGCGTCTTGCCTGGTTGAACAATGACGAAGTCGACGCGATCGCCAAGGATCTCGACGTCAAGCCCAAGGTCGTGCGGGAAATGGAAGGTCGCCTGTCATCCTATGATGCGGGCTTCGACGCCAGTCCCGGCGAAGAGGAAGATCAGGGCTATCAGGCGCCGGCGCAGTATCTCGAGGATCACAGTTTTGACCCGGCGGCCAAGCTCGAAGCGGACGACTGGGAAGCCGACTACACGGGGCGGCTGCGAGGCGCCTTGAGCGAACTGGACGACCGTTCGCGTGACATTCTGCAGCGTCGCTGGCTCTCCGATCACAAGTCCACGCTGCATGAGCTGGCCGATGTCTACGGGGTCTCTGCCGAGCGGATTCGTCAGCTCGAGAAGAACGCCATGAAGAAGATCAAGCAGCAGCTTGGTGATATGGTAGCCGCCTGATACTCGGCGTCTGTGGTCGGTAAGTCTGTCATCAGCGCGTCTGTTATCAACGCGTCCTGCCACAGGGGCGCCTGGTACTTGGTACTTGGTAACGGTAGCGCCTCGTAACCGAAACGCCGTCTGTAAGAGCTTCATGTCGCAGTCAGCCCGGTCGATGAGAACCGGCCAGCGTTAGTTATCTCTTCTGCCTGACGACTGCCCCTCGTATAGAAACTGCCGTCAAATCGATGCATAGCCCGAACCCCGTACTGCACGGGGGTCGGGCTTTTTAGTGTCGGTTTGGTGTCCGCTTAGTTTTCACTTCCTGTCCGCCTGTCCGCCTGTCCGCCTGTCCGCCTGTCCGCCTGTCCGCCTGTCCGCCTGTCCGCCTGTCCGCCTGTCCGCCTGTCCGCCTGTCCGTATTCGCTGGGAAGATTCTGAAGCGGGACTCTGTTGTGGCGTTGTGGCGTTGTGGCGTTGTGGCAGTCCGTCCCGTGCCAGCAGCCTCGTCATCTTCATATCAGCCAATCAAAAAAAGCGGCGGTGTCATCGACACCGCCGCTTGATCGTACTCGATCACATCAACAACACTTTTCGGATCGACGCCCCGGCAGTTATTTCCTGACCGGGGCCTGATTCGTCACTGCGATGAAGTGTCGTCCTCACCCTTCGGTAGTGCGTAGGCGATCACATAGTCGCCGGTAGGCGTTTCCATGAAGTGATGCCCGGTGGCCACGATGACCACATACTGACGCCCGTCGGCTTCATAGACCATCGGATTGGCCTGGCCTCCCGCCGGCAGCGGCGCCTGCCACACTGTCTCGCCGCTCTCGATGTCGATGGCGCGAATGAGGTCGTCGGTCGCCGCAGCGATGAAGATGAGGCCGCCTGCAGTCACCGCCGAGCCGCCGTTATTGGGCGTACCGATATCGATCGGCAGTCCCGAACGGATGCCCCATGGGCCGTTGGCGCGAGCCGTACCTAGCGGACGGTCCCACAGGGTATCGCCGCTCGCCAGATCGATGGCGCGAATATGCCCGTATGGCGGCTGTTTGCAGAGCATGCCGGTGTACGGTACGCGCCAGCCGGCGTTGACATTGATCGCATAGGGCGTATTGGCCTGTGGATCACCGGCGCCTTCGGCTCCGCCCGTGTCTTCCTTCTGCTCGTCGCGCGGCACCCAGCCGAGCTTGTTGGCAACATCACGCGGCACCAGCTCGTTGTAGTTGGGCATGTCGTTGTAGTTGGCGATGATCACGCCGCGATGCGGATCGATCGCCACGCTGCCCCAGTCGGAGCCCCCGTTGTAGCCTGTGTACTGGATCCACGGCTGTTCGGCGGTCGGCGGGGTGTACATGCCTTCCCAGCTCGCCTGACGGTACTGGATACGACAGAACAGCTGGTCGAACGGGGTCATGCCCCACATGTCCTTCTCGTCGATGTCCGGCTGGCGCAGCGTGGCGTAGAGCGAGAACGGTTGCGTCTTGCTGCGCTGATCCGGTTCGGCGCCGCCCTGGGGGACCGGGCGTTCTTCGGCACCGCCGCCCAGCAATTCGCCGGTCTCGCGGTTGAAGACGTAGATATCGCCCTGCTTGGTCGGCATCACCAGCGCTGGCACCTTGCCATTGTCGGTGGGGAAGTCGATCAGCGTCGGCTGCGAGCCGGGATCATAATCCCAGACATCCTTGTGTGAGGTCTGGAAGTGCCACTTCGGCAGGCCGGTCTCGACGTCGATCGCGACCATCGATGCGGCCCACTCGTTCTCTTCCGGTGTGCGCGAACTGCTCCAGTAATCGCCGGCACTGTTGGCCATCGGCAGATAGATCATGCCGAGCTTGCTGTCGCCCACGGCGGTGGTCCACATGTTGGGAGAACCGCGTACGTAGGTGTCATCGCCCGTCAACGGCTCGCTCTGGTCGGGACGACCTGCATCCCAGGCCCATAGCAGCTCACCGCTCTCGACATCATAGCCCTTGATCACGCCGGAGGGCGGATAGCGGCGCTGACCATCCAGCACCTGGTGGCCGGTGATGAGCACGTTACGTACCACGATCGGTGCAGAGTTGATGGAGACATAGCCGTCCGGGGTCTCGCCCATGTTGCGCTTGATATCGACCTGGCCGTTGTCGCCGAAGTCGGTGCAGGGCTCGCCGGTAGCGGCGTCGACTTCGATCAGGCGACCATCCAGCGTGCCGGAGATGATCCGCGCCTGGCAGGACTGATCGTCGTTCGAAGCGATTGCGCCCTGGCCGGAAGACGTATCGTCTGTCGGCGCCGGCTGATTGTCGCCGCTCTGGCTATCGTTGCCGTCCTGGCCGCTATCGGCGGCCGGAGAGCCCTCGCCGTTCTGAGCCGTCGACGGATCGGCGCTCGACGATGAATCTGTCGGCGTCTTGTAATACGTCACGCCACGGCACGCGGCGGTGTAGGGAATAGCGTCTTTGGAAACCTGCGGATCGTAGCGCCAGTTCTCTTCACCCGTCGCGGCATTCAGCGAGATCAGGATATTGCGCGAGGTGCACAGGAAGACATCGTCGCCGACCTTCAGCGGCGTGGTTTCCGCACCCCAGCGGTGGTCGAGAATATCGCCGGTGCGGTACTGCCAGGCCACCTCGAGATCACCAACGTTGTCCGGCGTGATCTGGTCGGCAGGGGAGTAGCGCGTAGCCGCCGAATCCCGGCCATAGGCGGACCAGTCTTCGTCAGCGGGAACATCGGCCGGCTGGGCGTCCCCGACATCGGTGGACAGCGACTCCTGGGCCAGTGCCGGCACATCTTCGGGATGCTCATAACCGCGGTTCGGAAGGAAAGCCAGTGCCCCGGCCACGATCAGGCCCAGGAACAGGACACCTGCGACAGAAAACCCGGCCTTGCGTGACGGACCGCCCCTGAGCGCGGGAGTGACCAGTGCGACCAGGATGGCGAGAATCAGCACCACGTCGAGCCGTGGAATCCAGCGCCAGTAATTGAGCCCCGACTCCCAGGCCGCCCACAGGAACGTACCGATGAAGACGATTCCGTAAATACCGGCGCCGGAGATCCGGCCGCGAAACAGTTGGATGCCGGCAATCAGCATCAATATCCCGGCGATCAGGTAATACCAGGAACCGCCGAGTGTCGCCAAATAAGCGCCACCGGCTCCCAGCGCCAGACCGACAAGTGCAACGATGATCCCGACAAGCTTGGCGAATATTGCGCCAACGCCGCCGGAAGAGGTCGAAGTGGCCACGGAATTCTCCCTTGAAACAAACTCTAATGGTTATTCAGGCGCATGCTCCGATGCGCCAGATGCTTACCGCGACATGGAGTCGCATGCGATAAGGATAGTCATGGTATCGCAGGGTCGCGATGATTTCAGGCCACAAATTCGCGTTAATTCGGGCTTTTTGGCGACCTATTGCGTCAACCCTTTTGTCCGGCAAAGGTTTAAGGGGGGTAGCCGTTTTGTTACGGTAAATGTGCAATAAGCCTACAAGAGCGTCCAACGGCTTTATCGACGGCTTTTTTGACGGCTTTATCGACGACACCGGAATAACGCTAACCTAATAATATCGAGGATCCGTACTAATAGCCTGTAATAAGAATCTGTATCCGGGATCCGAGCCCGGCATCCGTACTAATAACCTGTACTAAGGGAACGACAACGTGACTTCACCGATCTTCAAATCCCTCGGCCTTGCCGTAGGGCTGATGGCGTGCGTGCCGACGGCGCTGGCGCAGACTTCACAGGATAACGACGCGATCCAGCGTCGGCTCGACGCCTTGCAGCAACAAGTCCAGCAGCTGCAACAGCAGTTGGCCGAACAGCGGGAGAGTCAGCAGACGAAAGCGACCAAGACCCGCGACATGGCCGAAGAAAATCGCTCCATGCTGGACGAGGTCGGGACGCCGCAGTTCAGCGGTACCGTGGAGCTGGGTTACACCTTCAATGACTGGGACGAGACCAGTCAGGACACGGCCGGGGATCTCGATTTCGGCAAGTTCATTCTGGGGATGGATGGCGGCGAAGGTCCGCTCTCCTACTCTTTCCAGTATCGTCTCTACGATGGCTATCGTTTTCTGCACCATGCCTGGGCCGGCTATCAGTTCGGCGATAATGACAACGTCAAGCTCGGTCTGGTCCAGACGCCGTTCGGCAACATGGATTACGGCTATCTCGGCTGGTACGGCAGTCTCCCGTACCTGGCGGGTTTCAACGACAACCAGAATGCCGGCATCAAATGGGATCATACCCAGGGTGCCTGGGAGTCCAGCCTGGCTTTCTTCAAGAGCGATCAGCTGGGTGACGGTAACGAGCACTATGGCGCCAATGCCATCGGCGACAGCGCGCAGGGCAATACCGAGGAAAATCAGCTGGCCGGGCGCCTGGCGTACACCTTCAATCAAGGCAGTGACTACACCACTCAGGTCAATCTTTCCGCCAAGGGCGGGCAGCTCTATAACAACAATACGAACAAGAGCGGAGACAGCTGGGCGGTGGCGATGGGTCTGGATGGCAGCTATGGCAACTGGATGACTCAGCTGCAGGCCACGACCTACGAGTTCAATGCCAAGAACCCGAGTGAAGCCGCTTCCGGCATTTCCGACAACGTGGTTCAGATTGGCGCGTTTGGCTTCAACTACCTGATTCCGGCCGAGGGCGAGATGTACTCGGCGAGTCTGGCCTACAGCATGGATGTCGACTGGGGACCGATCGAGAACGCCTACTTCTTCAACGACTTCAGCTACATTGATCCGTCTGACGACTTCTCCGCCATCAATGGCGGCTATGGCGACATGGACGATCCGATGCTCAACGACATCGGCGTCAAACTGACGGCTGGTCGCTATTACGCCTGGTTCGACGTCATCACCAACAAGAACGGGCTGAACTACTTCGGTTCTCCCGTCGATGACGGCTGGCATACCAGCATCCAGTCCCATTTCGGTCTGACTTACTGATCCGAGCCAGGGATGGTGCAAGATGAACGCCCAGCGATTGCTGGGCGTTTTTTTTGGCCGGCCGGGGCCGCCACGGGCTTGCTCGGCAACGGCATACGGCTCTCGGGGATCTTCTTGTATATTTTATACGAAAAGCCTAGTGTCTATTGTCAGCCGGCTTCAGCCGGCCTACGAAAAGCTTAGTGTCAGAATGTAACTTTCCATGGCAGGATGAAGGAATGCCGCGATCGGCGCGGTCCAGGCACGGAAGGGCGCGATGCCCGACCCTTTGCAGTACCCACAAACAAGCATGAACAAACAAAAAGCGCTGAAGGGAGTGTTGCTGTATGGGTAAATTTCTCAAATTGATCGCCTCCGCGGCCGTCATCAATCTCGCCGCCGGTTCTCTCGCCATGGCTCAGGAGGGCCCCATCACGCTGGGCGTTCAGGTTCCGACGACCGGTTCCGAAGCCACCTACGGCAAGGACATGTTCAACGCCATGTCGTTGGCCGCCGACGAGATCAACGCCAAGGGTGGATTGCTGGGCGGCCGTCAGATCGAGCTGGTCACCGGCGATACCGCCTGTGACCCGCAGCAGTCGGTCAACGCGGCCAGCCGTCTGGCCTCGCGGGAAGTCGTCGGCGTGGTCGGCGGGTATTGCTCCGGTGCCACCCAGCCCACGCTCAAGACCTACGGTGATGCCAATATCCCGTTCGTGATCGTGGCCGCCAACTCGACGCAGCTGATTCCGGCCAATCCGGGCAACGCGGTCATGATCAATTCCACGGGGAACGATCAGGCCAAGACCGCGCTCGACTTCTTCGAGGGCGAAGGCATCGAGAAACTGGCCATCGTCAATCAGGGCGACGCCTATTCGCAGGATCTGGCCAACCTGACCCGCGATGCCTGGACCGGCGCCGGCCACACCGTCTCCGCGTTCGAATACATCAACAAGGGCGAGCAGGACTTCTCCGCACTGGTCAACAAGATCCGCGGTTCCGGTGCCGAAGCGGTCTTCTGGACGGCCTACTACGCCGACGGCGGCCTGCTGATTCGTCAGCTCCGTCAACGCGGCTTCCAGGGGACCATCGCGGTGGGCGATGGCTCCAACTCGCCGGAGCTGTTCAACATTGCCGGCCAGGCGGCGGAAGGCGTGTTCGCATTCTCCAATCCGACCGCCGATTTCCTGCCGGCCGCCAAGCAGTTCATCAGCGACTATCAGTCCAAGTTCGACAATGCGCCGGGGCCATATGCACCGCTCGCCTACGATGGCCTGCAGTTGATGGCCTGGGCGATCGACAAGGCCGGATCGACGGATGCCGATGCCATCATCAAAGCCCTGAACAGCGCCGATGGCAAAGAGTGGCTGGCTGGCCCGATCTCCTTCACCTCCCAGCATACCCTGGCGCGCAGCAACTTCGTGGTGCTCGAAGGGCAGGGCGGCAAGTGGACCCGCTACGAGAAGAAATGACGGGTAGCCCCGTGGCCCGAGCTACCGCTTGAGCCGACGGTGCCGGCAAGCGCTGCGGGTTCGATGATCCCCGCAGCGCTCCCGGCGCACCCTTGCGCTTTCCGCTGTCCAGAGATGCACGCTCATGACCTGGTACGACTCTTTTCTGCAGCAGCTCGTCGACGGGCTGGTGTTGGGCTCCTTTTATGCCCTGGTGGCGCTCGGTTACACCATGGTGTTCGGCGTCATCAAACTGCTCAACTTCGCCCACGGCGATCTCTACATGACCGGTGCCTTCGCGGGTTTTGGCGGACTATCGCTGATCTCCGGTTTCGTCGGCGCCGGCTGGCTCGGCATCTTCATCGCCATGCTGCTGGCAATGCTCGCTGTGGGCTGTCTTGGCGTGGTGATCGAACGGGTGGCCTACCATCCCATGTTCGGCGCGCCGAGGCTGTCGATCCTGATTACGGCGCTGGCGGTTTCGCTGGTACTGCAGAACGCAGCGCTGGCACTGACCGGTGGCCAGTACACCGCGTTTCAGACCGATCTGGGATTCGGTGGCTTCAACCTCGGCAATCTCTTTCTTTCCTATAACCAGATTGTCCTGGTCGCGACCGCCGCGGTGTTGCTGATTGCGCTCGAACTGTTCGTTTCCAAGACGTTGTACGGGCGCGCCATGCGTGCGGTGTCGATCGACAAGGACATGTGTCGGATGATGGGAATCAACGTCTCCGCGGTAATCGCGGTGACGTTCTTCATCGGCTCGGGGCTGGCCGCCGCCGCCGGCACCATGGCGGGTGCGTACTACGGCAGTATCTGGTACTTCATGGGCTTTCTGATCGGATTGAAGGCCTTTACCGCCGCGGTGATCGGCGGGATCGGCAGTATTACCGGGGCGATGCTGGGGGGCCTGATTCTGGGCCTGCTGGAGTCCTTCGGTACGCACATTCCGTTCATCGGCAGCGAGTGGAAGGACGTTTTCACCTTCTCGATCCTGATTCTGGTGCTGGTATTCAAGCCCACCGGACTGCTGGGCAAATCCGAAGTGGAGAGGATGTGACATGTCCGAACCCAAACCAACCCCGGTGACTGCCCCAGACGGCCAAGAACCGCGGCCGCGGAATCTGTTTCAGCGCCTCTATGCCGCCTTCGAATCGCCGGGAAGACGGCGCGCACTGCATGTCGTCATTCTGGCCATTCTGATCGTCACGCCATGGATATCCAGTCAATACACCACGGTCATTCTGACCAACGCGCTGCTCTACGTCGTGCTCTGCCTGGGGCTGAACATCGTGGTCGGCTATGCGGGGCTGCTCGATCTCGGCTACGCCGCCTTTTTCGCCGTCGGCGCCTATACCGTCAGCATTCTGACCCAGCAGTTCGGGGTCAACTTCTGGGCGGCCATTCCGTTTGCCCTGCTGGCCGCGGCGCTCGCCGGGGTGATCATCGGCGGGCCCACGCTGCGTCTTCGCAGTGACTATCTGGCGATCGTGACGCTGGGCTTCGGCGAAATCGTGCGCTTCACCGCGCGCAACCTGGAGATCACCGGTGGTGCCAGCGGTCTGTCGCACATACCGGAGCCGTCGCTGTTCGGCTGGCACATCGATAGCTCGATCGACTTCTACTATGTCTTCGTAGTGCTGGCGGTGGTGGCCTATGTCGCCAGTCAGCGGCTGTTCGATTCCCGGCTGGGGCGGGCCTGGCTTTACGTGCGCCACGACGAGGACGCCGCCGAAGCGATGGGGATCAATCGCGTGGCGACCAAGCTGGCAGCGTATGTGACCGGGGCCATCTTCGGGGCGATCGGCGGGATTTTCTTCTCGGTCAATCTGGGGGCCATCTCACCGGAGAGCTTCAGCTTCCAGCAGTCGGTGCTGATTCTGCTGGCGGTGGTGCTGGGTGGCATGGGCAAGATACCCGGCGTCATCCTGGGCGCGTTCATCGTGGTGCTCGGCCCCGAATTGCTGCGTGATTTCGGCACCCTGCGACTGCTGATATTCGCCGTACTGCTGTTGCTGATCATGCTGTTCCGGCCGAGTGGTATCTGGCCCGAAAAGAGATCCTAGGAGAAAGCGATGCTGCTGCAACTGAAACAGGTGTCGCTGAGCTTCGCCGGCAACACCGTACTGCACGATGTCGACTTCGGTGTCGAGGCGGGGCGCATTCACAGCCTGATCGGCCCCAACGGCGCCGGCAAGACCTCGATGTTCAACGTGATCACCGGCTTCTATCGCCCGCAGCAGGGCGATATCACCCTGGATGGCGAGCGTATCGTCAAACGCAAGCCGCATGCCGTGACCCGGATGGGCATCGCTCGTACCTTCCAGAATGTGCGCCTCTTCCGTGAGATGTCGGTGCTCGAGAACGTCATGGCCGGACAGCACTGCCGGACCAAGTCCGGTGCGCTGGCGGCGATACTGCGCCTGCCGAGTCAGCGCGCCGAAGAGCGCCGGATTCTCGAGACCAGTCTCGAGTGTCTCGATTTCGTCGACCTGCTGGGGCAACAGGAGCGACTGGCGACCAATCTGGCCTATGGGCATCAACGCCGGGTCGAGATCGCCCGCGCCCTGGCGACCGAGCCCAAGCTGTTGCTACTCGACGAGCCGGCGGCGGGGCTCAACAGCAGCGAGAAACAGAGCTTGATCGAGCTGATTCGACGCATCCGGGACGAGCGCGGCGTCGCTGTGCTGCTGATCGAACACGACATGAGCCTGGTGATGAACGTCTCCGAGCGGATCAGCGTGCTCGATCACGGCAGTCTGATCGCCGAGGGCGACCCCCACACGGTGCAGAACGACCCCAGAGTGATAGAGGCCTATCTCGGTCAGGACGAGGAGGAGCTGGCGCTGTGACGCAAACCACCACACGACCCGAGGCCACACGCCCCGGGGCATCGGCCACCGCCAAGCGGCCTGACAAGGTGCGTCTGAGCATTCGCGACGTCGAAGCCTATTACGGCAAGATTCAGGCGTTGCGAGGCGTGACACTGGATGTCCACGAAGGCGAGATCGTGACCCTGCTGGGCAGCAACGGCGCCGGCAAGTCGACCACGCTCAAGACCGTGTCGGGATTGGTGCGGGCGCATCGGGGCGACGTTCAGCTCGAAGGGGAGTCGATCGCCAAGCTCGCCGCCCACGACATCGCCCGCCGCGGCGTGGTCCACGTGCCCGAAGGGCGCCGGATCCTGCGTGGGCTGACGGTCAAGGAGAATCTGGAGCTCGGCGCGTTCACGGTCAAGGACAACGCGCTGCGCCGCCAGCGACTCGACGAGGTCTACGGGCTGTTTCCGATCCTCCACGAGCGCCGCCATCAGGATGGTTCGCTACTCTCCGGCGGACAGCAGCAGATGCTGGCGATGGGGCGCGCCTTGATGCACGGGCCCAGCGTGATGCTGCTCGATGAACCCTCCATGGGGTTGGCGCCGAAGCTGGTGACCGACATCATGCGCATCATCAAACGTCTCAACGAGGCCGGGACCACGATCCTGCTGGTGGAGCAGAATGCGCGCCTGGCGCTGCGTCTGGCGCATTACGCCTACGTGATCGAGAACGGCGAGATCCGCATGCAGGGCGCTGCCGCCGAGCTGCGCGAAGACGAATCCATCGTGAAGGCCTACCTGGGCGTCGGCGAGTGACGACGTGGCGTTGCATCCAGATCGCCAGCGCCCTGTCGAATGTCGGAGGATCGAATGCAGACCAGTCGGGTGATTCATAGCGTCAGCTGTCATGCCGAGGGCGAGGTCGGGGACGTCATCGTCGGCGGGGTGGCGCCGCCGCCCGGCGACACGCTATGGGAGCAGTCGCGCTGGATCGCACGCGACCAGACGCTGCGCCACTTCATGCTCAACGAACCTCGAGGAGGCGTCTTCCGGCACGTCAATCTGCTGGTGCCGGCCAAGGATCCGCGCGCGCAGATGGGCTGGATCATCATGGAGCCGGAAGACACGCCGCCGATGTCCGGTTCCAACAGCTTGTGTGTCGCCACCGTACTGCTCGAGACCGGCATTCTGCCGATGCAGGAGCCGGAGACGCAGCTGGTGCTGGAGGCGCCGGGCGGGGTGATCGAGATGGTGGCGCGCTGCGAGAATGGTCGGGTGCTGGACGTCACCGTGCGCAACCTGCCTGCATTCGTCGACCGGCGCGATCTGCAGCTCGAAGTGGAAGGGCTCGGCACGCTTCGCGTCGATACGGCTTTCGGCGGCGACAGTTTCGTGATCGTCGATGCTGAGGATCTCGGCTTCCGACTGGTCCCGGACGAAGCACGGGAGCTGGTCGAGGCCGGCATCCGCATTACCAATGCGGTCAACGAGCAGTTCGGCTTCCATCATCCCGCCAATCCCGAGTGGCGGCACGTCTCGTTCTGCCAGATCGCCGCGCCGCTGACGCGGGAGGGCGATGCCTGGCTTGGGCGCAATACGGTGGCGATTCAGCCCGGCAAGCTCGATCGTTCGCCTACCGGTACCGGCTGTTCCGCGCGCATGGCGCTGCTGCATGCTCAGGGCAAGCTCGGGCTGAACGAGACCTTCATCGGCGAATCGATCATCGATTCACGTTTTTATTGCCAGCTCGACGGCACGACTCGCGTTGGCGACAAGGAAGCGGTGACGCCGCTGATCCGCGGCCGCGCTTTCATCACCGGCACCCATCAGCACACCCTCGACCCTCACGACCCGTGGCCCGCCGGCTATCGTCTCGCCGATACCTGGCCGCGCATCGGCGACCGCTAACGAGCCTCGATTCGGCGCTCGGTCAGGAGGTCGCCGGTTCGGATGCCTGCGCCGCGGGCTTGATCCCGGGGCGCTCGGCCATGATGCGTCCCAGCCGCTCCAGCGCCAGCTCGAGGCGCTCGACCAGCCCCTCCAGGAGGACACGGCGATCGGCAGGCACGTTGCCGTGGGCGGCGATGGCTTCGTCCAGACGCTGACCCGCCTCGCGAATGCCTTGCGGCTGGCGGCCGTTGGCGCTCTCCTCGAAGCCGCTGGCCAGCGCGCGCAGTAGCTGGCGATGGGCACGTCGAATCAGCGGGTGTGGCGCATCGTCGAGACGGTCACGCAGACGCAGTGTCGCGGTGCCCAGATCCAGCCCGGTCAGCCCCAGAATGAACAGGTGACGCTGGTCCTCCGGCAGCATGTCGTCGTGCTGCGCCAGTTGCAGGATACGATCGGCCATGTGTCCGCTGAAGCGGGTCTCGGCATCGCGTATCGAACGCCGGCGCAAGTGACGGATGTCCCGGGAAATGGCATTGATCAGGCGGCGCCGACGCAGACGCGTACCCAGCCCCGGCAGCAGCCGGAAGCCCATCGCCACGCAGGTCAGCCCGATGATGACTGCGACGGCACGGTTGGCGAAGCTGTCGAACGAGAAATCCATGTTGTTGCCGGGCATGGTCAGCAGGATGTTGAAGATCGTGAAGGCCAGGCAGTAGCCCATCGTCGCCGGATTGGTCGCCCCCAGCAGCCCCAGGAACAGCGGCGTGCCGAACAGCATGGCCAGCATCGGAAAGCCATGGGCTTGAGAAAGCAGCACATGGCCGAACAGAAAGGCGCTGGGGATCGCCGCCAGCATGCCCTTGTAGAACATCATGGTGATCGCGACCGGATTGTCGCGGCTGGCAAAGAACGACGAGAACAGCGTGCCCAGCAGCATGGCGACCATGGCGCTGTTCCAGGCGGTGAGAATCCAGAATGTGGCCAGCGTGCCGAATACTAGTCCCGAACGGATGGCGTTGATGCCGGCGGCAAGGTGATCGCGATGCCAGGCCAGCGAGGCCGAACGCAGCTTGTGGGTGCCGGGCGAGGCGATCGCTTCGCGGGCGTCGAGCATCACCATGGCGTGGCCGATCGATTCCCGCAGCCCCAGGCGTGCGCGCCGATCCAGCGGCGCCATGCCTTCCTCGTCACTCTCGTGTACCAGATGACGCAGATCTTGCAGTTCCTGACGCGCCTTGGGCACGCCCTTGACGTGTTCCGCCTCGCGAAAGCCCTGGGCGACCCGGCGCGCAATCTCGATGCTGCGGGGGTCCAGCTTATCGGCGTGATCGTGAAGCATCTGGTGCAGCGCCTGCAGATTGGCCAGAAAACGCAGCGTGCGGCGGGTCAGGACGTGAGTCGCGCGGATTCGGCCCGGCCCCTCGGGGCCTTCGAAGCGTGCTGCCTGGCTATCCGTTTCCAGCACTGTCAGCGGGCCCAGGCTGCCCCGCAGCGCCTTCTGCATGGCGGGAATATCGTCGCTGGCCTCGAGGCGCAGGGCGGCGTTCTCGAACGCTTCGTTGATGACCGTATCGGCCTGGTCGGAAAGATGCTTGCCGACCCGCGAGGGCCACAGCAGTGAACTGACCAGGGTGGCGCAGATGGCGCCCAGCCCCAGCTCCGACAGTCGCGCCACCGCGATATCGAAGATGCCTCCCGGCGTGCTGCCGTTGGAGATCACCACGATCAGCATGGCGGTGACGGCCGCCATCAGGCAGCCGTAGGTGTAGTTATTGCGCCACAGGGAGCCGACGTAGGTACATAGCATGATCCACAGCGTCAGCGTGATCAGCGCCGGCACTCGCGCCTGGGCGAAAAGCGCCATGATGATGATTCCCGCCGTCGCACCGATCAGCGTGCCGCTGATCTGACAGATGCCTTTCTCGATGACCATGCCGCTCATCGGCCGGATCTGCAGGAAGGCCGCCGAGATCAACGCCCAGTAAGGGCGGTCGAGGTTGAACCATAGCGCCAGGTAAAGCGCGATCATCATCGCCAGGGTGGTCTTGATGGCGAACTTGACCGCCGAGACCTCGGGCATCAGATAGGTCTGGACGAGGGGCGGCATGCGCATCACTGCGTGTCGTCGACAGCGTTCTGGTCCGGCGTCCCGTCAGGCTGTTGCGCCTGCTGGGTCGGGCGTCGGTCGGCAGGGACATTTTCAGGCGTGGCCGTGCTCTTCGGCGGCGAGACGCGATCGCCTGGATGATCGCCGTCCGGCTTTTCGATCCGCACCGTTGCCGTCATGCCGGAGCTGAGCAGCGTCTCGTCGGGAATGTCGTCCAGGGTGATGCGCACCGGGATACGCTGGGCCAGCCGCACCCAGTTGAAAGTGGGCTGAACCTGCGGCAGCTGCTGATTGTTGAGCGTGGTGTTGGCGTCCGCGATGCCCCGGCCGATCCCGGCGACGTGCCCGCGCAGATGGGTATCGCCATTCATCAGCGTGACCGAGGCCGGATCGCCGACCCGGATCGAGGGCATCTTGGTCTCTTCGAAATAGCCCATGACGTAGTAGGAGTTCGACTGCACCAGCGCCATGACCGCGGTGCCGCGGGTTACGTAGTTGCCGGCGGCGAGCTGCAGATTGAGCACATGACCGCTGACCGGCGCCACGACCTGGGTACGCTCGAGGTCGAGCTTGGCGCTGGCCAGATCGGCCTGGGCCTGCTTCAGATTGGCGGCGGCGACCCGGCTGTTGATCTGGGCGATCTGACGATCTTCGGCGCTGATCGAACGGCTGCTTAATTGACTGCGGCGCTGGGCCTCGGTCTGGCGCAGCTTCAAGGTCGCTTCACGATTCTCCACCGTCGCCTGCGCCTGCTCCAGAGCCGCCTGATAGCGTGCAGGGTCGATCTCGAACAGGGTATCGCCCTTGGCGACGAGGCCGGTGTCGTTGACGTTCAAGGTGCGTACCCATCCGGAAACGTCCGGGGCGATGGTCACGACTTCCGCACGCACGCGCGCATCTCGAGTCCATGGCGTGAAGAGGTAGTAGTTCCACAGCCAGAAACCGGCGGCCACGGCGATCGCGACGACGACGAGGGTCAGGAGGACACGTAGCGAATTGCGCATCAAGTACTCTCGAGCAGGACGGAAAACAGAAAGGTAATGCCGGCAGTGAACATCACGAACAGCGAAACGTCGAACCAGGCCTCATACCACAGCGCGCGCTGACCGATCATCCAGTGCAGCAGCGAGCGCACGGCGATGGTGGCGATGAATCCGATCATCGCGTAGAGCAGCAGTGGGCTGATGAAGATTCCGCCAACGGCGATTTCCTGTAGACCCATACGTATCCTGTTGGCAGTGAGATAATTCGATAAGCGATAAATGTTAGCGCGCTATTTATTTTACTGTCAGATGCCTGCCACTTCAAAAGAATGCAGCCTAGTCTAGCTTGAAACCGGAATATCGGCGCACCATCCGGACGCTTCCTGCCGCCCTGAGAGCTGGTTGTGTTGGGGCAGATCCAGCCGAGTAGCATTCCCGTTCGAACCGCCGTCGGCATCTCAAGCCTCATCGACAGCCGGGACCACGAGTTCGGGCGGCGCTTCGAAGGCTATCTGACAGCAGCGATTGCGGCCCTCCGCCTTGGCCTGATAGAGCGCGCGGTCCGCTCGCGTCATCAGACTCTTGAGGCTATCCCCCTCGTGGCGCTGACTCACGCCGATACTCAAGGTCATCGACAGCGTCACGGCATCGTTCACTCTCAGCGGTGTATCGGCGATGGCGGCGCGTAGTCGTTCGGCGACTAGACCTGCGGCCTCGCATGACCTACCCGGCAGCACGACGGCGAACTCCTCTCCGCCGACACGACCCAGCAGAGCATTGTCCCGCATCAGGCCGCCGAGTTGCTGGGCCAAGGTTCGCAGCGCCTGGTCGCCCACCGGATGACCATGCTCGTCGTTGATTTGCTTGAAATGGTCGATGTCGATCAGCAGCACGCTCAAGGATGCTCTTCGGTCTCGTCGCAGCTGCTTGACGGCGGCGCGTAACAACGCTCGTCGATTATAGAGCCCCGTCAGTGCGTCGGTAGCGGCCAATTGTTGGAGCTTGTGCTCCATCGCTTTGCGATGCGTGATGTCGAGACACCAGATCAGCCATGCGGATTGTGCGTGGATACGTAACGGTCTTGCGGTCAGCAGGGCCCAATAAGGTGAGGTCGGGCAGAGTCGTGCCTCTACCTGATGAAGCGTTTCCCCGCGCTTCAGTCGTTCGGTGGTAAGCCGGTAGTCGTCCTGGTTCTCGAACAGTGTCTCGAGATGGAAATCTTCGGCGCGTCGAGTGCCTGTCTGGGCCAGCAGGTTGTCGCTCACGTAGAACACCCGGCGCTGATCGGCACTGAGTAGGGTGACATCGCTCGGCGTCGAATCGAGGATCGTCCGCAGCAAGGCTTCACGTTCATGGAGCAGCGCTGTGCGACTTTGAACGCGTCGTTCGAGAGAACTGTTGAGTATCTGGAGCTCTCTGGCAAGACGTCGAGAACGACGTTGCGAGCTCAGGATGCGCAAGGCCAGGATAAGGCAGCCACAGGCCATCAATATCAATGTGCCGGTCAACCGGTGAAACGTCAGTTGCAGTGATTGTCGCTCGCTGTCGAGCTGTGCCGCGACCGCGATATTGGATATCACGATCAGGTCGTGCGCTGGGCGCAATTGCCCTGGCAGAACGTTCAGCATGTCCGAAGCGACGCGCCTGGCGCCGGCGTCATCCTGCCAAGCCAATTTCTGCATCCAGTTCGCGCTGAGTGAGTCGAGGCGCTTGATCGTAGCCCTTGCCTCCGGCCTAGGGACCGGCAGATAGTCGAAGACGCGGGTGTGGCGGAAGGGGTCGAGCGTATTGCGCATGACACCGAGGCGCATCATCAGTGCGGTGGCGCCTTCCTGTCCTTTCTCGACGGCACGGGCGGTATTGAGTAGACGCTGCATTTCCGAGCGTAACTGATAGCCTTGCCACACCTCGGTATGCAGCCCGGGCGAGGCGTAGTCATCGCCTTTGTCAGAGATCAGCTTGAGGCCGGCAAGCGCGGAGACGATCATCGCGGTGGCGAGTGCGATCAGCAACATGATCGGCCAGCGCCGGCTCGTGCCGCCCCCGTTTGTTTCCTGTTCAGTCACTGTAGCTGGAGCTCGCTCAGTTGCCATACGGTTCGGCTGTAGTACGTGCGCTCGTGGAGTTCGGGGTACTCGGAATAGGGGTACATGACTACCAGCGGCCCATAGCCGTCGACCGTGAGATAGCGTCCATCGCGGCGGTAGGCGACCACGGGATCATATTGCTCCAGGTCCGATCGGGGAATGACGTCGCTGTAGTCGTCGAGGCCCACGGCGCGCATTCTGTCGGGCAGCACGATCGCTCGACTTTCCAGCAACACTTTCATCGAGACCCCCGACCAGCGAGCTTCAGGATCCGCGGTGTCGGGGATCGAGCCCGCGATCTCGCGCTTGGGTAACCCCTCGATATCCGATAACGTCAATGTCGCCAATACTTGCCCGTGGGGATCGACGATCCTGAGCAGCGCCATATCCTCGGGATAGGGCGGTTCATCGGCCAATGCCGATAAAGGAGACAGCGCGATCACTAACCCAACGATGAGTTGTCGCAACATGATTTCTATTCCCAGGCTTTTTCTTGTTATCGGCGAAACGGTGGTTTTCTGGACTTCCGCATCATCGGGTTCTGCATCGAGTGTCAGGCGTTGTCATCCTCGACTAATACGCGTGAAAACTTGACGATCTCGTCGCGCCGGTCGGCCCAGCCCAGGTGCTGCCAGAAACGGTGAGCTTGGTGATTATCCGCCAGCGTGTCGAGATGCACTTTCTCGATCCCCGCGTCCAGCAGCGCCGCCAGGCAGCGCTCGACCATCGTCCGGGCGAGTCCGAGGTGACGGTAGTCCGGGTCGACCATGACGTGTTGCAGATAGCCGCGTCGGCCATCGTGGCCGGCCATGGCGCAGCCGACGATACCTGTTCCCTCGGCTGGGCGCGCCACGAAGCTCAATCCGGGGTTGCGCTCGAGATAGCGCTGCGTGGCCGCATAGCCATCGGCGGTTCTGAGCACCACACCCGGGGTGCGCAGCATCATGGCGGCGAAATCCGCGTGATCGTCGGGGGTCATGGGCTGGATGTCGGGCATCGATTGATGGTTCATGGGGCAGCACTCGATTGGCGGTGACGTCGGAAACGGATGTTGATGACGGCGAGCCCGGCAATGACCATGGCGCCGCCCGCGAGCTTGTTGAAGCCCAGCGGGTCGCCCAGCAGCCAGACCCCGAGAATGACGGCGAAGACCGGCATCAGCAGGGTCAACGGTACTACTCGGCTGACGGGGTGTTTCTGTAGTAGCCAGTACCATAGCCCGTAGGCGGCGATCGACGACATCACCGCGGTGTAGACCACGGCACCCCAGCCGGCCCAGCCAGCCTGCTGGATCGCCTGCCACTGATGATCCTCGAATAGCCAGCTACCCAGCGCGACCAGCGGGATCGCGAACAGCGAGATCCAGCCGGTCAGGGTCAGCGGTGCGATCGGCGGGGCGAGCTTGATGATCATGGTCGAGACCGCCCAGAAAAACGCGCTGGCGAGCAGCAGGGCGGTGGATGCCGGCGGCGGCAGCGAAGGGCCGCCGGCCAGCATCACGACACCGCCGAATGCCAGGATCAATCCGACGATTCGCCGTGAGCCGAGTTTCTCCTTGAGGAATATCGCCGCCAGCAGCGTCGCGAACGGTGTGCCCATCTGTACCAGCAGGGCGCCGGTACCGGCTTCCGATCGCTGCAGGCCCAGAAACAGCAGCGGGAAGTGCAACCCGCCGAAGGTCACGGCCAATACCAGAATCCAGGGCAGCTGCCGACGTGAAATGCGTGTGAACGGCACCACCAGCACGGCGACCAGCATGAAGCGAAGAACCGTTACCAGCAGGGGTGGCAGATCCTCGATCCCGACCTTGATCACGATGATATTGAAAGCCCAGATGGCGATGATGCCGAGGCCGATCAGTAGATGCTTGAGAGGCACGCGCGATACTCGTCTTTAAGGGCGTCGTTTAAAAGCGTCTGTTACGTTCGAAGATATCGTTCAAGAGCGCTGCCGCATGGCGCTGATGAGACATTGTCCCAGCGCCTCGGACGAGAGCAAGGTTATTTTGAGCTGGCGTGCCGATCGTCGCTCCGAGACATTGCGAATCCTTGCTATTGGCGCGGCATCTCGGCATCCCTTACTGGGGATGAATGCGCTACCATGCGCCAGAATGCCTCCACAACTCATCCGGCAGGTGTCATGGCGACGATAAAACCGTTGGCGAAAATGATGATCCAGGGCGCGTTGCTGGTGTCGGTATTGCTGACGATGCCTGCTTGGGGAGAGACGTCGCCACGCCATGAGCTGACTGTCGATAGCGGGCAGCGTGAACATAGCCTTCAGGTCGAGATTGCGAGAACGCCAGCAGAGCGCGCGAAAGGACTGATGGAGCGGCAAGCGTTGCCTGCCGAGGCGGGCATGCTGTTTCTCTACGCTAGCGAACAGTCGGGAGCCAACGCGTACTGGATGTACAAGACCCGAATCCCGCTGGATATCGCCTTCATCGACAGCGAGGGCGTGATCCGTTCGCTCAAGACGATGTCGCCTTGTCACGCCGAGCAGTCTAGCCAATGTCCCGTCTATCCGGCGGGCGCGCCATTCCGCGCGGCGCTGGAGACCAATGCCGGATACTTTGCCGCGCGCGGCATCGGCGTGGGCGATCGCATCGAACTGGCGCCGTGGCTGGATTCGCCCTGAAACGCATTCGTTTCCTGCATGAGACATGCCGATAACGGACTGCTAATTCGACGCGCGAGTTCGACGCGCGAGCGCGCTGTTTTTCGCGGCCGGTGTCTCGAGAGCGGTAGCTGCAGGCCGACCGGTGCTGCCATTTCAGCGATAGGGCGATGGATATGCCGTTCGCAAAGGTTTTGCCAGCTCAGAACACGCTATATGATGTCGCGCCGTCGGGTTAAGCTAGTTCGCGATACGTATGTTGCAATAGATAAGTCCACGGGCAGGGTGCGATGTCAATCACGCCTGTGAGGCACGCCGCTCAGCCTGTCGTCTTCGCGGTCGGAAAAGCCGATCAACACAATAAACGGGAAAAATTCGAGGTATGCGCATGAAACGCCACGCATTAACCGCAGCCATCTTCTCCACGGCCCTGATGGGGGTCGCATCGGTCTCGACGCCCGCCATGGCGCAGGATCAGCAATACATCACTATCGGTACCGGCGGTCAGACCGGCGTCTACTACGTCGTCGGCCAGTCCGTCTGCCGGATGGTCAACCGCAGTGCCGAAGAGAGCGGCATCCGCTGTAACGCGCCGTCGACCGGCGGCTCCGTTGCCAATATCAACGGGATCAAGTCCGGCGAACTGAACATGGGCGTCGCTCAGTCGGACGTCCAGTTCAACGCGTATGAAGGCAAAGCGCAGTTCGACCAGCCGATGGAAAATCTGCGTTCGGTCTTCTCGCTGCACGGTGAGCCGCTCACCATCCTGGCGCGTGAAGATGCCAACATTCATTCCGTACAGGACCTGAAGGGCAAGCGCGTCAATATCGGCAACCCGGGTTCCGGCCAGCGCGCCACCATGGAAGTGCTGATGGACGCCGAGGGCTGGGACACCAGCGTGTTCTCGCTGGCTTCCGAACTGGGTGCGGCCGAGATGGCCTCGGCACTAGCCGACAACAACATCGATGCGATGGCCTACGTGGTCGGTCACCCCAACGGTGCGATCCAGGAAGCGACCACTACCGTTCCTTCCAATCTGGTGCCGCTGAACGACGATGTGGTCAAAGGGCTGGTCGACAAGTTCCCCTACTACAGCATGGCCACCATTCCCGGCGGCATGTACGAGGGTAACCCGGATGACGTCGAGACCTTCGGTGTCCGCGCCACCTTCGTCACGTCTGCCGACGTCGACGACGAAATCGTCTATCAGACCGTCAAGGCCGTGTTCGACAACTTCGATCGCTTCAAGCGCCTGCACCCCGCCTTCGCCAACCTGAAGCCGGAAGACATGATCAGTCAGGGTCTTTCTGCACCGCTGCATGAAGGTGCCAAGCGCTACTATAAAGAGCAGGGCTGGCTGTAAAGGAAAAGGGCAGGCTGTAATCGCCCACAGCGCCATTCTTCCAGGATGGCGTTGACACTCTGACGCGGTGGTTGGTGACAACCGCCGCGTCGTTGGATCGAGTCCCCGCGACGCCTGGCGTCGCATCGAATCAAGCGCGAAATGATGTCGTCTCGATGTCCTTTCGCCTACCGGCTGCCAAGGGAGCGCTGAGTCATTCTCCGAGCGAGATGAAGCGCAAGGCGCACGGAACGCAGAAGGTGAGACATAACTTGGGGTTAGGTGAGCCTTCGAGTACCGCGCACAAATTCGCCGGGAGCGAATTTGAACGGCCGTAGGCCGGCCTTAGGTGACCGCCAGGGATGGCGGTCATAGCGTAGCGATTCGCTCGCGCAGACAATTATTCAGTGTTTCCTCAAGTCAGGATCTGCTCATGACGGACAACAAAACTTCTGGCCCTGATCAGGCCAAGCTGGACGAACTGGCTGCGACCGATACCGGGGGGCGCAAGCTGACCGGGATGCCGAATCGCCTGTTGCTGGGCATAGCGGCGCTGTGGTCACTGTTTCAGCTCTGGATCGCTTCGCCGCTACCCTTCATGGTCGGGTTCGGTGTCTTCAGCGCCACCGAGGCGCGTTCCATCCACCTCGCATTCGCGGTCTTTCTTGCCTTCATGGCCTATCCGGCGTTCAAGCGCTCTCCGCGCGAACGCATGCCGACCCTCGACTGGGTCATGGCGATCGTGGCGGCGTTCTGCGCCTCCTATCTCTACTTTTTCTACGCGCAGCTGTCACAGCGTCCCGGTGCCCCGATCCTGCAGGATGTGATCGTCGGCGTCATCGGCATCGTGCTGCTGCTCGAAGCGACGCGCCGCGCGCTTGGCCCGCCGCTGATGATCATTGCCTTGATCTTTCTGATCTACTCCCTCGCCGGGCCCTACATGCCGGGCATTCTGGCCCACCGTGGTGTGAGCTTCTACGGGCTGGTCAATCACCAGTGGCTGACCACGCAGGGGGTGTTCGGGATCGCGCTGGGGGTTTCCACCAGCTTCGTGTTCCTGTTCGTGCTGTTCGGCGCGCTGCTCGACAAGGCCGGGGCGGGCAACTACTTCATCAAGGTCGCATTCTCGTTGCTGGGGCACTATCGCGGCGGGCCGGCCAAGGCGGCCGTGGTGGCGTCCGGGCTGACCGGTCTGATCTCGGGTTCGTCGATCGCCAATACCGTGACCACCGGTACCTTTACCATTCCGATGATGAAGCGCGTCGGTTTCAGTGCCACCAAGGCCGGTGCGGTGGAAGTCTCCTCGTCCGTCAATGGCCAGATCATGCCGCCGGTGATGGGCGCGGCAGCTTTCCTGATGGTCGAATATGTGGGCATCTCCTATCTCGAGGTGATCAAGCACGCCTTCCTGCCCGCGGTGATCTCCTATATCGCACTGCTCTACATCGTTCATCTCGAAGCCATGAAAGCCGGTATGCAAGGGCTGCAGAGCAGCAATCCGGTGCGCCCGTGGATGCGCAAGATTCTGGGTTTCCTGACCGGTCTGGTCGGTTTGATGCTGGTATCCGCCGTCGTCTATTACGGTCTCGGCTGGCTTCAGCCGGCGTTGGGCGAGGCCGCCCCGTGGGTGATCGCGGTATTGCTGGCCGCCGTTTACGTTGGCCTGATCAAGCTGGGCTCGAACTACCCGCCGCTGGAAATCGACGATCCGAACAGCGAGATCACCACGCTGCCGCGGACCAAACCTACCGTGATGGTGGGGCTGCACTACATTCTGCCGGTGATCGTGCTGGTGTGGTGTCTGATGGTGGAGCGGCTGTCGCCGGGCCTCTCGGCATTCTGGGCCACCGCCTTCATGATCTTCATCATCCTGACGCAGCGCCCGATCGACGCCTTTTTCCGCGGTCAGAGCGACCTGGCCAACGACATCAGACGCGGCGGGAAGGATCTGCTGGAAGGTCTGATCGATGGCGCCCGCAACATGATCGGTATCGGCATCGCGACCGCTACCGCGGGGATCATCGTGGGTGCGGTGGCACAGACCGGTGTCGGCCTGGTGCTGGCGGATCTGGTCGAGACGCTGTCGATGGGCAACCTGCTGCTGATGCTGCTGCTGACTGGCGTGCTCAGTCTGATCCTGGGCATGGGCTTGCCGACCACCGCCAACTACATCGTGGTATCGGCACTGCTGGCGCCGGTCATCGTCCAACTGGGCGAGCAGAACGGCCTGATCGTGCCGCTGATCGCCGTCCACCTGTTCGTGTTCTACTTCGGCATCATGGCCGACGTCACGCCGCCGGTAGGTCTGGCGTCATTCGCGGCGGCGGCGATCTCCGGCGCGGATCCGATCCGCACCGGCTTCCAGGCGTTCTACTACAGCCTGCGCACCGCGGCGCTGCCGTTCCTGTTCATCTTCAATACCGACCTGCTGCTGATCAACGTCGACTGGATCCATGGCGTCATCATCTTCGTGGTGGCAACGGCGGCGATGCTGATCTTTGCGGCGGCGACGCAGGGCTTCATGCTGGTACGCAGTCGCTGGTACGAGAGTCTGCTGCTGTTGCTGGTCGCTTTCACGCTGTTCCGCCCCGGCTTCTGGATGGACATGGTCGATGCGCCCTATGAAGAGGTGCCGCCGGCGCAGTTCGAAAAGGCCCTGGGTGAGATCGGCCCCGACGGTCATCTGATGACGCGTATCGACGGTCTCGATGCCTACGGTTCGCCCACCAGTTTCGTGATCCAGGTGCCGGCGACCGAGGGCGATACTGGGGCCGAGCGGCTCTCGAGCCTGGGTCTGCATCTGATGCAGGAAGACGGCAAGACGCTGGTCGACATGACCGATTTCGATAGCCAGGCGGAAAAGCTCGGTTTCGATTTCGATCAGCAGATCGTATCGGTGCGTATCCCCACGTCTCAGATGCCGAAAGAGTTGATGTGGATCCCGGGTCTGTTGCTGTTCGGGCTGGTCGTCCTGCTCCAGCGGCGTCGACGTGAACCCAAAGCGAGCAAGCCGGAACGCGTCGCGACCGCCTGACGCGGGATCGCTAGCGTGGCAACATGACGGTCGTCTCTCCGGAGACGGCCGTTTTTTTATTCGATTCGATCGCGCCGATGTCGTTGCGCCGCTTGATCGTCAGCATGAACGAGGTGACCGTGAGCTTTCCCGACGCATCCATCGACTATCGCCAGAACCCGGAGTGCTACCGTATCGGTCATGGGGAACGCGGCGTGTTCCACGTCCATCCCTACAAGGACGAGCTGCTCCCGCTGTGGGCGATTCGTAACGAGGCCGATGCCAGGCAGGCCGTTGCCGACATCCATGAACGCTACCGCGACTATCGCCAGCAGGGCGATTTCGTCGGCATGGACATGGCGCGCAAGTATCTCCAGATGGGTTACACCCGCGCGCGGCGCTATGCGCGCTATCCCGGTGGGCGCAAGAAGGATGCGGAGGGTCGCCTGCGGCAACCGAGCAACGCCGACGCCGAGAAGGCACGCATTGCCGAGCACTATCGTGAGATGCTGGACCAGGTACGCGACGACCAAGCCTACCAGCGTGCCAAGCGTGACTATCAGCGTCGGCTGAGATCCGCCAAGCGCTGATTCCCGCGGATTCGCGTCATCACTTTTCGCAAGGAGTCTTTCGTGCCAACCCTCGCTGCCATTCATCGTTATCCGATCAAGTCCACGGCGGGCTCATCGTTGCAACGTGCTCGAGTCGAGGAAGAGGGCCTGGTCGGCGATCGCCGGTTCATGGTGGTCAAGCCCGACGGCACTTTCCTGACGGCGCGGACGCATCCCGGGCTCCAGCTCGTTCGGGCACAGTTCGATGGCGAACGCCTCACCGTGACTCACGGCAGGCTGCCGCCGGTGGACGTGGCGCGCCAGGAGTTTTCGGGTCAGCCGTTCGAGACTCAGGTCTGGGCCGACCCCTTCACGGCAACTACGACCCATGACTCGCTCGACGCGTGGTTCAGCGAGGCTGCCGGCGAACCCGCGCGGCTGCTGTGGCTGGGCGAGCGATCGTCGCGCTACCGGGAGTCGATCGGTGTCCGGGTAAGCTTCGCCGACGGCTACCCGCTGCTGTTGATCTCCGAGGCCTCGCTGGAGGATCTCAACGCGCGTACCGATGGCACTCATGTGATGGCCCAGTTTCGGCCCAATCTCGTCGCCACCGGCACCGAGCCCTACGCCGAAGATCGCTGGAAGCGTATTCGGATCGGCGACGTCACGTTTCGGATCGATGCGCCCTGCGCACGCTGCGCCATGGTGACGGTCGATCCGGCGCGCGGTGAAAAGCGGGTCGACAAGGAGCCGCTCAAGACCTTGGCAGGCTATCGTCGAGGCGACAAGGGCAAGGTCTATTTCGGTCAGAATCTCGTCGCGGAAAATAGTGGCGACATCAGCGTCAACGACTCGATCCAGGTGCTGGAATTCGTCCGTTGACATGAACCCGGCATGAACGCCATCGGCAAATGGCGTTCATGCCTGCAAGCGTTACGAGCGATTGAAATCGATTCATCTTCACGCAAGGTTGTCGCGCCTTCTGTTACATTAGTTTTTATTAAATTTTTGATGTGTCCTGCCTTCGTTTTTATTTCATGAAGCCCGCTGTCATGCCGGGTTCATCTATACCTCCGTCCCTGCTCCGGAAGCCCCATTTTACGTTTTGGGACAGTCGGTACTCGCCGTTTGGCTGCTATCCGATGTCAGTGGGTCTCTTCTGTCACGTTTTTCCGAATCAACATTCCATCACCTAGCCTTACGAAATTTGCCGTCTGCAAAGCGGATTCTGCTTGCCCGTTCCAGCCTCCTCGCCGTACCACTGAAAGCGAAGCCTGCGCCTTTCGTCTCATGCCGATTCGTCTCCTTCGATTTGAACCTTCGGCTCGTAGTTATCGATAGGGCAGGTGATTTCACCAGAACCTTGTGTTGAGACCGCGACTGGTATCGAAACCGACCGACGTTCCCGGTTGCTCACGGACAAGGCTCTTCGATCGCCACCATACGGGAGTGCTGGACATGCAATTCTTCGACCGACTGTTACTCGAAAACCGGGCCTGGGCCGACGACATGAAGGCTTCCGATCCGGAGGTCTTCCAGCGGCTTCATCAGGGGCAATCGCCTGCCGCGTTATGGATTGGTTGCTGCGACAGTCGAGTACCGGCGGAGCAGATCTGCAACGCCAAACCCGGCGAACTCTTCATCCATCGCAATATCGCCAATCTGGTGCATGAAGACGACGCCAACGTCTCGAGCGTGCTCGAGTACGCGATCAACGCGCTCGAGGTGGATCACATCATCGTCTGTGGCCATCGCGGCTGCGGCGGCATTCAGGCGGCAGTCAGCGGTGGCGATGCCCTGCAGGCACTGCCCTATGTCGACAGACATCTCGGCCAGGTCAAACGGCTGGTCGCCGATCATCACGTGGCGCTCGAGCAGTTCTCGCAGCTCAGCCAGAAGGTCGACCACGTGGTCGAGCTCAACGTGATCGCCCAGGTCGAACGGCTCGCCGAGATGAGTCTGGTCACCGATAGCTGGCAGGCCCGTCGGGCGCCGAGCCTGCACGGCTGGGTCTACGACCTCGCGAGCGGGTATCTGGATGAAGTCTGTCGTCGCGAGGCGAAAGGGCTCGGGTCCGAAAGCGCCGAGCCCGACTGGCAGCGCGCCGCGGCCGGATAGAACAACTCCTTTTACGCTGTGACTCATGGATTCGAGGACACGACGATGACGACATCAAGACAGACTGCATCAAGACAGACGGCGCCCATAACGTCGACGACATCAACACCTCACGACAACTCCGGCACCTTGTCCTTGCGACATCTCTCCCGGGATATCCCGGCGGGAATCGTCGTCTTCCTGGTTGCGATTCCACTCTGTCTGGGAATTGCACTGGCGTCCGGTGCACCGCCTATCGCAGGGCTCGTCGCCGGCATGATCGGCGGGCTGGTGGTGACGATGTTCAGTGGCTCCGCGCTCAGCGTCAGCGGCCCGGCCGCGGGGCTGACGGTGATCGTGCTGGATGCGATCGAGCAGTTGGGCAGCTTCGCCGCGTTTCTGATCGCCGTGATTCTGGCCGGCGTACTGCAACTGCTGATGGGCGTGTTCAAGCTGGGGCGAATTGGTGCCTTCGTGCCGACCTCGGTGATCAAGGGCATGCTAGCGGGTATCGGTCTGATTCTGGTGCTGGGGCAGTTCCCGATGGCGCTGGGTCACCCGCTGGATGACATGCCGGCGATCACCGATCCGGTGGCGCTGTTCAGCGACATCTCGCCGCTGGCCACCCTGATCGCGCTGTTCAGTCTCGGTCTGCTGGTGCTGTGGGAGCAGCCGATCATCAAACGCCACCGCGCGCTGGCGCTGATTCCGGGCCCGCTGCTGGTGGTGCTCGGCAGTATCGCCATCGATCGCCTGGTCGGTGGTGCGATGCCTGGCTGGGCTCTGAGTGCCGGGCACCATATCGATCTGGGCGGGCTATCCGGGCCGACGGAACTGATCGGGCAGATGACTCACCCCGACCTTGGCGCTCTGGCCAATCCGGCGGTCTACACCGTCGCCATCACCATCGCCATCATTGCCAGTCTCGAAACCCTGCTGAGTCTGGAGGCGATCGACAAGCTCGATCCGCTCAAGCGTCACTCGCCGCCCCACCGCGAACTCAAGGCCCAGGGTATCGGCAACATGGTCTGCGGGTTGGTCGGCGCGCTGCCGGTCACGGCGGTGATCGTGCGCAGCTCCGCCAATGCCAATGCCGGTGGCCGAACCCGGCTGTCGAGTTTGATACACGGCAGCCTGCTGCTGGTGAGCGTGGCGTTCCTGGCGATGTGGCTGGAGCAGATTCCCTTGGCGACCCTGGCGGCGATCCTGCTGCATACCGGCTACAAGCTGGCCAGGCCGGCGCTGTTTCTCGATCAATACCGTGAAGGCATGCGTCGCTTCATCCCGTTCACCGTGACGGTGATCACGATTCTTGCCACCGATCTGCTGATGGGCGTGCTGGTAGGGCTAGTCTGCAGTCTCTACTTCCTGCTGCAATCGGGTTACCGCTCGGCCATTGCTTGCACCCGGCGCGGCGATCACATGCTGCTCAAGTTTCAGCAGGACGTCTCGTTTCTCAATCGCGAGGAAATGCGCCAGTGTCTCGACGCCGTGCCGGATAACGGGGAGCTGATCATCGATGCAATCGGTGCCAACTACATCGATCCGGATATTCGCGAAGACATCGACCGCTTCGTCGAGAACGCCGCGGCCCGGGGGATCGTGGTCGAACTGCGCGACGTCGAAGGGACCAGCGGCACGTTCGGCGATGTCGAAGCCGTCCCCGCGACTGCCCGCATCGTCTGAAACGGGCCTGAAGAGGGCCTATAAGAGGACCCTTGAGATAAGCCACCTGCCAACCGCCGCCTTCCCACGGGACGCGGCGGTTGGCTTTGCCGGGTATTAAGGGCGCTTCAGGCCAGCGATTTGCGCAGATAGACCCGCTTGAGGCCGAACTCTTCGGCGCGATGGGTTTCCACGTAGCCGTAGCGTCGGTAGATCGCCAGATTCTCGTGCATCAGCTCCTGGGTATAGAGCGTGATGCTGTCGAATTCGAGTTGGCGCGCCCGCGCCTCCGCGACCTGCATCAGTACCTTGCCGAATCCACGTCCCTGAGCGCTGGGAGCGACGGCGACGTTATCCAGCAGCAGCGTATCGGTCTGGGGAATCAGCACCAGAAGACCCACCGGCTCATCGCCATTTCCCGCATCGACGCTCTCTTCCCCGTCCGCGTTATCGAATAGCAGGCTGACGTGGCCGGCATCGATATGGCGTGCATAGCGGTGGTCATCGATGTCACGCATCGGCCCGGGGATCTTGCCGATGCGATCGACGTAATGGCCGTAGGCCGCTTTGACCAGAGCCTCGATGGCCGGCAGGTCCGATAGTCTGGCTTCGCGCAGAATGCTCACCGGCGAGTCTCGCAAAAACGGGTATCACAGTCGGCCGCGCCCAGCTGGGTCACTTCGCGGGGCGCGCCCTGATCGTCCAGCAGGACCTGGCCAATGCCGGCCCGATTCCACAGCCGCTCGCCTTTCGAGGCGTGCTCGGGGTCGTAGGGTGCCACGGCCATGCGGCGCCGCTTGGTGAGCCAGTTCAGCGGCGACCAGGGCGCATAGAGCCAACGATTGAGGCGATCGAACCAGTCGAGCAGGGTCTCGGGGAAGGTGTTCTTGAGGCCGCTGCTGGTGATCTGCCACATGCGGGGACTGTTGCGACGCTGACGAATGGTGATCGCGTAGACGAAGGAGTAGTGCACGTCGCCGGAGAGAATCACGTAGCGCTGGGGCGTGCGGCTGTGGCGCAGGATGTTGAGCATGGTATGGGCGGCGCCGGGGTGCGCCATCCAGTTCTCGGCGTCGACCAGCAACGGCTTGCCGAACCAGGTGAACGCGCGCTGGATGCCTTCGATCAGCTTGACCCCGAAGACCGGCGCCGGGGAGACGATGATCACCGACGGCTCGCCGAGCAGCTGCTGCTGGAATTCGCTCAGCGCTTCCCAATCCATCAGCCCCGAGGGGTGATGCAGGCGGCGTTCGCTGCGCCAGCGCCGGGTACGCGTATCCAGCACTACCAGCCGAGGCGTCGAGTCGATCGTGTAGCCCCAGCCGGTAAACCGGAGCAGCTGCGTCACGAGCTGATTCTGGCTCTCGCAGTCGAGCTGGCCGCTGGCGCTGGCCGAGTGGATCCACGCACGGCTGGCGGCCAACGGCTCGGCCAGACCGTCAGGATCGTTGCCCCATCCCTGACATAGCAGATAGGCGATGAGCGCGTTACCCACGATCCGGCGCGAGAAGGGGTGCTCGTAGACCGCAGCCTCCCAGGCGGCGGACAGATTCCAGTCGTCGGTGACATCGTGATCGTCGAAGATCATCAGTGTAGGCAGATGAGCAAGCAGGCGTGCCACGCTCGGCAGCCCGGCCACGAAAGCATCGATATGCTGCTGTTCGCCGCGATAACGGTCCAGCTCCTCGGCGGCGAGCTCAGGAATCTCCACCTCGATCAGCCGCCATGGCGTCGGCGACCAGACCAGCAGGTACATCGCCAGCAGCTCGGCGAAGGTGATCAGGTGATTTTCCGCGCTGGCCGTGGTGAAGATCGGCTTGCGCACGCCGCCGAAGAACTTCTCGCGCAGGGCCTCGGTGGATCGAATGGCCGGCAGCAGGTCATCGCGGTGGTAGTAGGTCTCGTCTCGGGCATACAACTCGCTGCCGCTGGCGATGTCCGTACCTTCCAGGCATTCGTCGTGGAGCCCCAGACGGGCGATCAGCGAATGGATGGCGGCCAGCATCGGGCCGGCCACATCATCGGCGTAGATCTGATCGCCAGTCATCAGCAGCGCTGCAGGCCGGGCGGCGCTGTCTTGATGGCGCTCGCTCATCCAGCGATCGGCGCGCGCCAGACCATCCTGACTGGGATGGTGAGGCTTGCGACAGGAACCATGCAGCAAATTGTCGTAGCGCGAACGCAACACCAGCGTCGGCAGCGGCTCACCGTCGTAGCACAGCGACGCGCCCCACTCGCGCATCGAGCGCCAGCCGACGTCTTCGCTTTCGGAACCTTCGCTTTCGGAACCTTCCCCTTCGGAATATCCCCCTTGCGCACTCACACGATAGGCAAGGTCGTAGGCGATCACGGCATCCAGAGGGAGGGGATCGTCCAGTCGCAGATCGATCAGGTGAAGGTGCGCGTGGCTACCGACCGCCAACCGGGTCGTCGCCGCTTCCAGATCATAGATCCGGTCGCCTTCGTCAGAGCTGAGGGTCAGTTGAAGTTCGAGGGCGCGGGAGGCGGCCAACCACAACACCAGCCGACGGGGTGCGGCGCGGCGGAGCAGGGGGCCGGCCAGAATGTCGGGGAGATCGTCTGACAAGTCGTCATTCCTGAAAGCGTCGATGGGCTAAGCATACTTCAGCCGCTATACAGCGACCATGAAGAGCGCGTTCAAGGGGCGACGCACGATTCACGCCGACAGGCAGGCTTTCAGCGCCGCCGCTTGAGCGTTCTGTCGATCACGTCCAGCCCCGGGCTGTACTCACCGCGTGCCGCCTGCATCGCTCTTGCCAATGCCTGCTCGGCGACCCGATCGTGATCCTGCGGCAGCGAGTTGACCTTGCAGGGCAGGAAATCGAGCAGCCGATCATCGCCGAAAGTGGCCAGTCGCAGGGTCTCCGGAGGCGCGCCGTGCTCGAGCAGGATGTCGAGCAGCCCGTCCATCAGCGTGTAGGACGCGGTGACGATGGCATCCGGCAGACCGCCGTCGTTCAGCAGGCTGCGCATCAGTCGCGCCCCGCTATCGCGGTCATAACGCTCGCCGCTGAGACAGCGCGGCTGGCAGTCCGGTTCGTCCCGCAGAGCGTCCAGGAATCCCAGTCGGCGCTCGGCACTAATCGACAGATCCGGCACCGCGTCCAGCCACACCACGTCGGAGACGCCCTCGGCCAGCAGCGAACGAGTCAACATCTCGCCGGCGGCGCGGCCGTTGGTGACGATATTGACGAACCGCTCAGGGTCCAGCGGGCGGTCAATGGCGATGACCGGCAGCCCTTGCGCCATCAGTTCGACGTAGAACGGATCCTCCGGGCTTAGGCTGCTGGCAACCAGCAGCACGTCGCAGCGCTGAGCGCGCAGCGACTTTGCGACTTCGCGTTCACTGCCGGGGTCGTCGTCGGAACCGGCAATCAGCAATTGATAGCCCTGCTGGCGAGCGCCGTGCTCGAGTCGCTTGGCCAGGCGCGCGTAGCTGCCGTTCTCCAGATCCGGCACGATCAGACCCAGGGTGCGACTGTCGCCGCCGCGCAGCGCAGCCGCCTGGGCATCGATTCGATAATCGTGGGCGCTGGCGATGGCCAGAACGCGCTCCACCGTGGCCTGGCTGATGCGCCGCGTCCTGGCCTGACCGTTGAGCACATAGCTGGCGGTGGTCCGGGAAACGCCAGCCAGACGGGCGATATCGGCAAGCTTCATGCAAGGCTCCTGCAACGTTGATGATCGGTGGGATGCATCCGACCAGCCTGGAACGATACCTCGTCGGGCTTTTCTGGCCCAGCCCGATCGTGATGCACAGCGGCCCGGCATCGCTTGCGTCGAAGGTCTAGCTTGTCAAAGCGGTCGCGAAAGGCGAGCATGTTTATCATCTAGGTGACACGATTCAGCATCCGGCAGAATGCACCTCTTGGACAGCGCCGATTGCGTCGGGAGGCTTTGGCGGACCATGCTGCGTGCATCGAATGACCCTTCGGAGAGACCGTTATGCTGACCCTCCAACCGCAGGACGCGGCGCTCGATTGTCAGGCCGACAGCTGGCAGAACGCGCTGGATCAGGCCGCCGCCTCGCTGCACAAAGCCGGCCTGGTCGAAGCCAGCTATCGTGATGCGCTGCATGCCCGCGAGGCGCAGGGCTCGACCTTTCTCGGCAGCGGTATCGCCATTCCTCACGGCACCCCGGAAAGTCGCGACCAGATTCATCGAACCGGCGTGCGGTTGCTGCAGTTTCCCGACGGCGTGACCTGGCACGACGGCAACCGGGTCTTCCTGTTGGTAGCGATCGCCGCCGCCAGCGACGAGCATCTCGACGTGCTACGCCGGTTGACCCACGTGCTTGACGACGAGGGCGTGGCCGAACGTCTGGCCAAGGCGGATACGGCCGAGGCCATGGTCGCGCTGCTCGCCAAGCCCAAGGTCAAGGCCCGCCTGGACGCCGGCACGCTATGTCTGGGATTCCCGGCGCGAGACCGGTTCGAGCTGGCGTTGGCGGCAGCCGCGCGGCTGCGCCAGGCCGAATGCGTCGATGCGCGTTTCGTGGCCGCGATCACCGAGCAGGAGCCGGTTTCACTGGGCCAGGGGCTGTGGCTGGTGAGCGCCGGCACCGGTGTCAGCCAGCCGGCGCTGGCGCTGGCCACGCCGGAGCGAGCGTTCGCCGGCCCCCGCGGTGCCGTCAACGGGGTCTTCTGCGTCGCCGCGCAGGGCGAAGCGCACCGTGAGCTGCTGGGGCGGCTGGCGGACCTGCTGGATAGCGGCGAAGGCGAAGCCCTGGTCGATGCCGATGCCGATCACGTGTTGGCCCGTCTATCCGGCGAATCGAGCCGTACCGAGACGGCCCGCGTGACGCTGCTCAACGCTCACGGCCTGCATGCGCGCCCGGCCAAGCTGCTGGTTCAAGCGGCCCGCGAGCAATCCCTGCCGGTCCGCGTGCGCCTGATGGAAGGCGCGGCGGAAACCGTCTCCGCCGCCAGCCTGACCAAGGTCATCGGACTCGGCGCGCGGCGTGGACAGACGCTGATCTTCTCCGCCGAGGGCGGGGGTGAAGGCAAGAGTGCCGACGGCCGGGGTGAAGGGAAAAGTGCCGAAGCGGCGCTGGCGGCAATGGTCGCCGCGGTCAACGGTGGGCTCGGCGAGTCCGTGCGGCCGCTGTCGAACGTCGGCGATGCCAGGCATCAGGGCGCTCGACGTCACGAGCCCAACGTATCGGATGCCGGAACCCTGTCTGAAGCGGCGTACGAACCCTTCGCCGACGATACCGCGCTGCCGGCCACCGCCGCGTCGCCGGGGCTGGCAATCGCGCCGGTCTTCGTGATGCGCGCACCGAGCTTCGACTATCCCGAGCGGGCCAGGGACCTGACGCCGGACAGGCAGGGTGATGCAGAGCGCCAACGCGAGCGGCTGCGGGCCAGTCTGATTGAAGCGCGCGATCAGCTGCGTGCGCTGATCGGCACCGCCAAGGGCGGTGACGTCTCCGAAATTCTTTCCATGCACGCCGAGATGCTCGACGATCCCGAACTGCACGAAGCGGCCTTCGAGGGCATGCGCGATGGTCTGAGCGCCGAAGCGGCGTGGTGGCAGGCGATCGATACCGCGGCGCGGGCCCAGGAAGCGCTGGCGGATCGGCTGCTGGCCGAGCGCGCCGCCGATCTGCGCGACGTGGGGCGTCGCGTGCTGGGCGTACTCTGCGGCGTGACAATGCCGACACCGCCGCAGCGGCCCTACATTCTGGTCACCGACGACATCGGCCCTTCCGACGTGGCGCGGCTCGATACGGCGCAGGTGCGCGGACTGCTGACGGCACGGGGTGGCGCCACTTCGCACAGCGCGATTCTCGCCAGGGCGTTGGGAATCCCGGCCGTGGTGGGCGCTGGCGCGAGAGCGCTGACGCTTGCCAACGATGATGAGCTGATTCTCGACGGCGATCTTGGACGGGTGATCGTGCGGCCCAGTGCCGAGCGACGCGATCGCGCCCAGCTGCGTCTCAAGGAGCTCGAGGCACTGCGTCGCGACGCGCACGGATTGCGCTTCGAAGAGGGGCGTACGGCGGACGGCCGGCGTATCGAGGTCGCCGCCAATCTGGGTAACACCGCGCATGCCGCGGACGCCGTCGAGCAGGGCGCCGAGGGCGTCGGGCTGTTGCGTACCGAGTTCCTGTTCATGGCGTATCCCGAGGCGCCGGATCTGGAGACCCAGATCGGCGAATATCGGCGCGCCTTCGATGCCCTCGACGGTCGGCCGTTGGTGGCGCGCACGCTGGACGTCGGCGGCGACAAGCCGCTGCCGTACTGGCCGGTGGCGGCGGAAGACAATCCGTTTCTCGGTCTGCGCGGCATTCGCCTGGCGTTGACTCGCCCGGACGTGCTGGAAACCCAGCTGCGGGCGCTGCTGACCGCCGCCGGCGACCGTCCGCTGCGGATCATGTTCCCGATGGTCAAGGACGTCGACGAGTACCGCCAGGCCAGAGCGATCGTCGACCGGCTGCAGCAGGAGATCGCCGCACCCGACGTTCAGGTCGGGGTGATGATCGAGATTCCCTCCGCCGCGCTGCTGGCGCCGAGCCTGGCGGCCGAGGTCGATTTCTTCTCCATCGGCACCAACGATCTGACCCAGTACACCCTGGCGATCGACCGTGGTCATCCCGAGCTGTCGTCGCAGGCGGATGGCCTGCACCCGGCCGTACTGCGGCTGATCCAGATGACCGTTGACGCCGCCCACGCCGAGGGCAAGTGGGTCGGTGTCTGCGGTGAACTGGGGTCGGACGCCGCTGCCGTACCGGTGCTGGTCGGGCTCGGCGTCGACGAGCTCTCGGTCTCCGTGCGCCAGGTGCCGATGGTCAAGGCGCGGCTGCGCGGCATCACTTGGGAAACGGCGCGCCTGCACGCCGAGACGGCGCTGGCACAGGCCACCAGTCAGGCCGTGCGTGATGCGCTGGAGGCGCTCTGATGGCGCACGTGCTTGTGGTGACGCTCAACCCGGCGCTGGACCTGTCGATCCAGTTGCCTCAGCTCGAACCGGGCGCGGTCAATCGTGCCCGGTCGTCGCATCTGGCGGCGGCCGGAAAGGGGCTCAACGTGGCCCGGGTACTGGTGGCGCTGGGCCATCGCGTCACGCTCTCCGGTTTTCTGGGTGCGGACAACGACACGGCCTTCGTCCAGGCCTGCCAGCTTGACGGGATCGAAGACGCCAGCCTGCGTCTGCCGGGCGAGACCCGGATCAACGCCAAGCTGGCCGAGGACGACGGCCGGGTGACCGACATTAACGGCCCGGGCATTGAGGTCTCCGAGGCGGCACTGGCCGAGCTGAGCACCGATCTGGTCGCCCGCTGCGAGACGACATCGCCCGCTGCCGTGGTGGTCACCGGCAGTCTGCCGCCGGGGGTGACGCCGGAGGCGTTGGCAGCGTTGATCCAGGCGCTCAAGACCAGCGGCGTGCCGGTCTGGGTCGACACCAGCGGGCCGGCCCTGGCCTCGGCGCTGGCGGTATTGCCCCATGCGGCCAAGCCCAACGAACAGGAGCTGGCGGACTGGGCCGGCGAACCGCTGACGGATGCGTCGACGCAGCTCGACGCCGCCCGGCGTCTGCACGCCGCCGGCGTCGAGGAGTCAATTTTGTCGCTTGGCGCCGAAGGCGTGCTGTGGATCAGCCGACGCGGCGAGTGGCAGGCGATCCCGCCCCGGGTCGAGGTCAGAAATACGGTCGGCGCCGGCGATACGCTGCTGGCGGCGATGCTGCACGGGGTAATCAAGGATCTATCACCGCAGGAGACGCTGCGCCAGGCGACGGCGCTGGCGGCGGAGGCGGTGCGCCACGTCGGCGTCGGTGACCCGCACGCCAGCGACTTTCAGCAATTACGGCAACAGACGAGCGTCAGCCGCTGCGGCGAAGCGCACGTCGGGAGGGGAGTATGAACGGCGAGTCCCTGAATGGGGAACGGATGAGCGAAGAGCGGATGAGCGGGGAACACATGAACGTCATTCTGATTACCGCCTGTCCCGGCGGCATGGCGACGACCTTCCTGGCCGCCAGACGCCTGGAACAGGCGGCGCAGCGTCGCGGCTGGCAGCCCCACACCGAGATGCACGGCGAGCTCGAACCGGTGACGCCGGTATCCCGTGACATGATCGCGGCGGCCGATCTGGTCGTGGTGGCCGCCGAGCGGGTGCCCGAAGCGGCGCGCTTCGCTGGCAAAAGGCTTTACCGCGCGCCGATCCAGCAGGCGCTACCGGATCCTGACGCCTTTCTCGACCGCGCCGCTCGCGAGGCGACGACATTCGATGCCGACAGCGAGCCGGTGGGGCCTGCGGCGGCAGTGTCGTCCGAGGGCTCCAGTATCAAGCGCATCGTCGCGGTCACGGCGTGCCCGACCGGTGTGGCGCACACCTTCATGGCCGCCGAGGCGCTGGAGCAGGCCGGGCGGGCGCTGGGTCATCGAATTCATGTCGAGACGCAAGGGTCGGTGGGGGCGCAGAACCGGATCACCGACGAGGACGTCGAAGCCGCGGACATCGTGCTGCTGGCCTGCGATATCGAGGTCGACGACGCGCGCTTTGCGGGCAAGCGGGTCTACCGGACCTCTACCGGCAGCGCGCTCAAGCAGCCGCAGCAGACGATCCAGCGCGCGCTGGACGACGCTCAGGTGGAGTCGGCCGGCAGCGAGCGCAAGAGCGGCGGATCCCCGAAAAGCGCCAAGGAGCGCGGGTTCTACAAGCACCTGCTGACCGGGGTCTCGTTCATGCTGCCGATGGTGGTGGCGGGCGGGCTCTGTATCGCGCTGTCGTTCGTGTTCGGTATCAAGGCCTACGAGCAGGAAGGGACGCTGGCGGCGGCGCTGATGCAGATCGGCGGCGGCACCGCCTTTGCGCTGATGGTGCCGGTGCTGGCCGGCTATATCGCCTACTCCATCGCCGACCGGCCAGGGATCGCGCCGGGGATGATCGGTGGGATGCTCGCCTCGACCCTGGGGGCCGGCTTTATCGGCGGGATTCTGGCCGGCTTTCTGGCCGGGTATTCGGCCAAGGCGGTGACGCGCTACGTCAAGCTGCCGTCCAGCGTGGAATCGCTCAAACCGATCCTGATCATCCCGCTGCTGGCGAGCCTGTTCACCGGGCTGGTGATGATCTATGTGGTGGGTACGCCGGTGGCCGCGCTGCTGTCGACATTGACGGCGTTTCTCAACAACATGGGGTCGACCAACGCGGTCCTGCTGGGCGTGCTGCTCGGCGCGATGATGTGCTTCGATCTTGGCGGGCCGGTCAACAAGGCAGCCTACACCTTCGGCGTGGGGCTGCTGTCGACCGAGACCTATATGCCGATGGCGGCGATCATGGCCGCGGGGATGGTGCCGCCCATCGGCATGGGGCTGGCCACGTTCCTGCGGCGCAGCCGATTCGCCCAGGCCGAGCGCGAGGCGGGCAAGGCGTCGTTCGTGCTGGGGCTGTGCTTCATCAGCGAGGGGGCGATTCCTTTTGCGGCCAAGGACCCGCTGCGGGTGATTCCGATCTCGATGATCGGCGGGGCGGTGACCGGGGCGCTGTCGATGTGGTTCGGGGTCAAGCTGATGGCGCCACACGGCGGGCTGTTCGTGCTGCTGATTCCGAATGCGGTCAACCTGGCGCTGCTCTATCTGCTGGCCATCGCTGCGGGCTCGGTGATCACCGGTGTCGGCTACGCCTTGCTCAAGCGGGGTGAGAGTGCAGTGGCAACGGCGGCGCCAGTCGCTGGCGGCAACGCCGAGGCGGGTGGGCAGGCTTCCTGATTCGCGAAAGTCGGTATCGCGACCTACGTTGGGGAATAATCAGGTACGTGTCGCCAAGCGGAGGTCGCAATGAAGATTCACTGGCAGGGAGATCGTCTGATCGTCGCCGAGGGCGATATCACCCGTTTCGACGGCGATGCCATCGTCAATGCCGCCAACAAGAGTCTGCAAGGCGGGGGTGGTGTCGACGGTGCGATTCACCGCGCGGCGGGCTCCGAGCTGCTCGAGGCGTGTCGCGAGCTGCGGCGCACGACTTGGCCGGACGGACTGCCCGTGGGAGAGGTGACGATGACGCCGGGCTTTCGACTGCCGGCGTCTCAAGTGATCCACACCGTGGGGCCGGTTTTCGCGAAGTCCGAGGATCGTTCCGGACAGCTGGCCGATTGCTACCGCAACGCCCTGCGTCTGGCGGGTGAGCATCGATTCAAACGGCTGGCATTCCCCGCCATTTCCACGGGGATCTACGGCTATCCGGCCGATGCGGCGGCGAAGATCGTGGCTGGGGTGATGGGCGAGACGCTGCCCGAGTTTCCCGGCCTCACGGTGACGTTGATGTTCTTCTCCAGCTCGGACGCCGAGGGCTTTCTCGAAAACGCGTCCCTCTCGACGTAGTCATTCTCTCGTAGTCAGTCTCGGGACGCTTTTCATGCATTGTTCGGGCTGGTTATGCATCATTCCTCGGGCTGGTACTTGTATCCGACGCCGTAGACCGAGCGGATGATATCGCGCTCAGGCCAGATGTCGGCGATCTTGCGCCTGAGCTTCTTGACGTGGCTGTCGACGGTGCGCTCGGAGACGATGCGGTGATCGCGGTACATGTGATCCATCAGCTGGTCGCGGGAGAAGATCCGCCCTGGGCTGTGCATCATGACCTTGAGCAGCTGGAACTCGACGGCGGTGAGATTGAGATCCTCGCTGCCCGCCAGAGCACGCCAGCCGTCCTCGTCCAGCGTCAGCCGGTCGGCGGCGGCGACACTGTCTTCGCCCACGCTGGCGACGCCCTGACTACGGCGCAACACCGCCTTGACGCGGGCCACCACTTCGCGGGGGCTGAAGGGCTTGCAGATGTAGTCGTCGGCACCCAGTTCGAGCCCCAGCAGACGATCCACCTCTTCGACGCGCGCGGTCAGCATGATGACGGGAATTGCCGGGAATCGCTCGCGGATCTGGCGACACAGCGTCAGGCCATCGGTGCCGGGCAGCATCAGGTCGAGCAGTATCAGCATCGGCTGGTTCTCTTCCAGCCACTCCATCACCGCATTGCCGTGATCGATATGGTCGGAAGCGTAGCCGCTCTTCGACAGGTAGTCGGCGACGAGGCGCGCGATCTTGGGTTCATCTTCTACGATCAAAATGGTGTCGTTCATCAAGCCGGCTCCGGGTCAGTTGGCGTGACTGCCGTGTTTATCGGGTCATTCGCTGGGTTGTTGTCGAGATCGCTTCGGGGATCGCGTCGGTGATGATCCCGCAGCGGATCCGGCCGGAACATGGCTCGAAACATCGGTCGACACGCTGTCGGGCAGGTCAAGCGGGAAGGTCAGCGTCCAGCGCAGCCCGCCCAGCGACGAGGTGGACGGGATCAGGGTGCCGCCTTGCGCCTCTATCAGTGCGCGGGCGATCGACAGGCCCAGTCCGCTGCCGCCGCTACGCCGATTGCGCGATCCCTCGACACGATAGAGACGTTCGGTGAGGCGCGGCAGTTCGTCGTCCGAGACGCCCGGCGCGGTATCTTCCCAGGTGACTTCCGCGCGCTGATCCTGGCGTTTCAGCGTGACTCGCAGCGTACCGGGGCTGTCGGTGTAGGCAATGGTGTTGGACAGCAGATTGTCCCAGAGCTGGCGGAGCCGCTGATTGTCGGCACGCACCCACAGCGATTCGGTTTCCAGCTGCAGCGAAAGCCCGTGACCTTCTAGCCGCGCCTGACTGTCGTCGAGCCGCTGCTCCAGCGACTCCCCGAGATCGACCGGGACCAGATGCATATCCAGCGCGCCGGCGTCGCTCTGAGCCAGCAGACGCAGATCCTCGACCAGATGGCCGAGCTGATCGACCTCCTGCTGCAACGAGCCCAGGTTATCCGACGACAGCGGCCGCACGCCGTCCTGCATGGCCTCGATTTCGCCGCGCAGCACCGCCAGCGGCGTGCGCAGTTCATGCGCGATGTCGGCGACCCAGCGCTGGCGGGCGCGGCGGTTGGCCTCGAGCGTCTCGGCGAGCTGGTTGAAATCCGCGGAGAGGCGCGACAGTTCGTCCCGGCCGCGCTCGGAGAGCCGCACGCTGTAGTCGCCCAGCGTCAGCCGCCGGGTGGCGAGCGTCATCAGGCGGGCGCGGCGACCCAGCCACCAGGCGAGCCCGCCGGCCAGCAGCAGCGAGGTCAGAAACAGCGAGCCGACGATGATCGTCAGGTTGCGCTGCTGGCGTTCGAGGAAGATCTGATCCATGCGCGCCATCAGTCGCTCCGGCGGCAGATAGCCGAGCTGACCGACCAGCTTGTCGCCACTACGGATCGGCACGAAGTGCGGCTCCGGCGGCGGAGGCATGTCGAGATCGTCGGGGGGCGGCTTGAGTAGCGGCTCGCCGATGACCGGATTGCTCAGCTCATCCAGCAGCACGTAGCCACGGGCATCGGAAAGCTGGCGATCGATGCCCGTGGGCGGATGGCGATCACTCGACCACAGCTGGCTGCGGACCAGGCTTTGCCAGGCGCGGGGGTTGTCGCGCAGCCACTGCCAGCTGCCGCGTTGGGTCCACTGTTCGCCCAGCGCGTTGGCCAGCGTTTCGGCGCGCGTCGACTGGCTGCGTTCGAGATAGTTGACGAAACCCTCGTCCAGACTGCGCGACACGAAAACGAACACCAGCCCGCTGATCAGCACGTTGGTGATCAGGATGATGGCGAAGAGCTTGATGCTGAGGCGTGATAGTCGTGGCCAGTCACGTCGGCTGCTGAGCGATAAAGACATAGCGTCTGGCTTTTTCACGGGTGGCGTCGATCTCTGGAGTGTGGCGCAAGGCGAAGCAATGACGATTCAGGCAATGGGAAAACATTATGGAGATTGTTGTGCTGGAGATCGTCGTTCTGAAGATCGTCGCGCTGGAAATTGTCGGGCGCCTGGCCGAGTCCAGCTCGATCAGCGCTCGTCGGCGCGGGAAATCCAGCGGCCCCCCCAGCGGAAGTCCACCGCCCAGTGAGGCTGACCGGTCGCGTCGAAGGCTGCCCACAGCTCATCGAAAGTGCGACCGTCGACCGGGTGTGCGTGCGCGGGCAGCAATTCGGCCAGCGGATGCAGCACGAAGGCGTAGCGGGTGATGTCCTCGCGTGGCAGACGTGCCTCACCGTAGCACCCGACGGCATCGCCCCATAGCAGCACGTCGATATCCAGCGTGCGGGCGATGAACTTGGCAGGCCCCGGCGGACGGCCGTTATCCCCTTCGATACGCTTGCAGCGATCGGTCACGTCTCCCGGCGACAGCTCGGTTTCGAATGCCACGACCAGATTGTAGAAGGGGCGGTCGTCGTCGAAGCCAACGGCCGGGCTTTCGAACACTCGGGAGAGTTGCAGCGGCGACGCACCGGCGAGATCGGTCAGCGCGTCCAGCGCGCGGCGAAGGTGGCGCTGGCGTTGCAGATTGCTGCCCAGCCCGAGCACGACCAGCGCCATCAGTCGACGCTGCGTTCGATACGGACACCCACGGCGCGCGCCGCGGCCACGGCGCCCGGTTTGCGCACGGTCAGGCGCAGCTGGCGAACGCCGAACTCATCGATCAGTATGGCCGCGACGCGCTCGGCGAAGGTCTCGACCAGGCCATGGGCGTTGGCCTCGGCATAGGCGGTGAGGCGCTGGCAGATGGCGGCGTAGTCGAGTGTCCGGGTGAGATCGTCCCCCCGGGCGGCGGGGCGGATGTCGGTACCGAGTTCCAGGTCCAGTTCCAGGCGCTGGCGTACGGTGCGCTCCCAGTCGTAGACGCCGATCACCGTCTCCAGGGTCAGGCCCTCGATCAATATCTGATCCACGCGATGTCCTCGTCAGCAGCGGGTCGGGTTGGCGGCCGGTGTTGTCGGCGATGAGGCGTGTCGATCGAGGCCCCGGCCAAGGTGGCGTCGATTGTACGCGATGAGAGTGGCAGAATCAGGGCCTCTCGATGATGCCCGACCCGCGCCAACAAGGAGATTGATGCCTTTGCCCTCGGTCCTCGTTACCGGTCTGCTGATGGTGGCCGGCTACTTGAGTGGTTCGCTGCTTGGCGCGATCTGGGTCTGTCGTGCCTGGGGGCTTCGCGACCCGCGTCTTGCCGGCTCCGGAAACCCGGGGTTTTCCAATGTGCTGCGGGCGTTTGGCTGGCGGCCGGCGCTGCTGACGCTGATCGTCGACGCGGTCAAAGGCATGCCGGTGCTGTGGCTGGCGGGGGCGCTGTCGTTGTCGGTCTGGGCGCAGGGACTGGTGGGGCTCGGCGTGCTGGTTGGGCACAGCTGCCCGGTCTGGCATCGAGGCCACGGGGGGAAAGCGGTGGCCAGCGCCTTTGGCGTGCTGCTGATGCTGGCGACGCCGGTCGCATTGATCTGCGCGTTGTGCTGGTTTCTGCTGGCCTGGCGCGTGCGTACGGCGGCGGTGGCCTCGCTGGCCACGGCGTTGATGGCGCCGCTGCTGAGTTACTGGCTCGCGCCGGCCATGACCGGTGTCATCTGCGTATTCTCGCTACTGGTGCTGGCAAGACACGCCTTGAACATCCGGCTATGGCAGGAGCGGCGCCGAGAGACACAGGAGCCAGCTCTGGCCGAGGCTTTCGATGCCGACTCTTCTGCCACCGATTCTGATGCTTCCGATTCTGATGCTTCCGATCCTTGCGATGAGGAAGACGCGTCACGCAATCGGCGAAATCCTGTCGCGGCCAGGGCCGACTCCCGAAAGACGGAACCGGAAAACGTCGAGCCAGGGGAGGCTAGGCCGCGGGAGGAGTGAGCTCGGCCAGCGGCCAGCGCGGCCGAGGCTGCAGGGTCTGGCTGCGCTGACCGGCCGCGAGTCGCTGCGCGCCAGCGTAGGCGATCATCGCGCCGTTATCGGTGCAGAAGCGTCCGCGCGGATAGAAAGCCCTAGCGTCCAGCTTGGCGAGCGCGGCGTCCAGTGTCTCGCGCAGGCGGCGGTTGGCACTGACGCCACCGGCGACCACCAGCCGCTTTCGGCCACTCTCCTTGAGCGCACGCCGGCACTTGATCGTCAGCGTATCGACCACGGCGTCCTCGAACGCGCGAGCGATGTCGGCACGCGCCTGACCGTCCAGCACGTCTTGCTCGCGAAGCTGGCGCAGCGCGGTCATGGTGTGCGTCTTGAGTCCCGAGAAACTGAAATCGAGGCCCGGCCGGTCGGTCATCGGTCGTGGAAAGCGGAAGCGCTCGCTGCGACCCTGCTCGGCCAGCGCGGCGACCTGGGGGCCGCCGGGGTAAGGCAAATCGAGCATCTTGGCGACCTTGTCGAAGGCCTCGCCGGCCGCGTCGTCGACGGACTCCCCCAGCAGCCGGTAGTCGCCGAGACCGCGCACGTCGACCAGCTGGGTATGGCCGCCGGAGACTAGCAGGGCAACGAACGGGAATGCCGGTGGATTCTCTTCCAGCATCGGCGCCAGCAGATGCCCTTCCATGTGATGCACGCCCAGTACCGGAATCTCCAGCGCGCGGGCCATGCCGTGGGCGGTGCAGGCGCCGACCATCAATGCGCCGACCAAACCGGGCCCGGCGGTATAGGCGATGGCATCCAGATCGTGCTTGGTCAGGTCGGCGTCGCCGAGCACCTGATCGACCAGCGGCAGCAGCTTGCGGGTGTGGTCGCGCGAGGCCAGTTCCGGCACCACGCCACCAAATTCGGCGTGCAGCGCCACCTGGCTGTAGAGCGCGTCGGCCAACAGGCCAGCCTCGGTGTCGTAAAGGGCGACGCCGGTTTCGTCGCAGGAGGTTTCGATGCCCAGCACGCGCATAGTCGGATGTCCGTCGAGGTCGGGAGGCAAAAAAGGTCAGGAATCAGAAAGAGCGCTAGTTTACGCTGCCGAAAAGTCATTTGCATTGGTCGGGGGCCGAGACTAGAATACTCTGCTCTGCAGGACTGGGTCGTGCGCCTTTAACACGTTCTCGGCTGTCTATTCGCAAGATCCGGGTCATGACGACTCGAATCGAGCTGGAAAGAACCGGACCGGGAAAATCCGGGGTTGCGCCACGAAAGGTATCCATTTCCTTCGTGACGAGGTTTCGAATATCCCGGGTTGCGCGTCGAAAAGGGTGTGCGTTCAAACCGAACTCAATTCCCAAGGTAGGTGAGTGCTTCATGCCCGCTGTTAAAGTACGTGATAACGAGCCGTTCGACGTCGCGCTGCGTCGCTTCAAACGCTCCTGCGAAAAAGCCGGAGTTCTATCCGAAGTCCGCCGTCGCGAAACTTACGAAAAGCCCACTGCGGTTCGCAAGCGTAAAGCTGCGGCTGCCGTGAAGCGTCACGCCAAGAAGTTGCAGCGTGAGCGTAAGCGTTTCGAACGCTTGTATTGATCCGTACTGTGGGTGACTTCGGTCACCTCAGAGGGACGATCAAACGGCCGCCGTTCAGGTGGCCGTTTGTTTTTGTCACGCTGCCATTTGCCGGAAACGGCACGCAGGCAGGAATATTCTGACTGTCCACGCTTCGCGACAGGCACTTTTTACGACAGATCTTCGTCACGACAGACCTGCTTTACAACAGACCTGCTTTAAACCAGATATGGCAGCAGCGCCGGGCCCTTTATCACAGCCCGCCTGCAGCCGGATTCTCCAGAGCGTCCCGACGATATGGCCGGACAGATTTCTCAGCGCTTCATCGATGACCTGTTGGCGCGTACCGATATCGTCGATGTGATCTCCGAGCGCGTTCAGCTCAAGAAAAGTGGGCGCAATCATAGCGGCCTCTGCCCGTTTCATCAGGAAAACTCGCCGTCGTTCACGGTGAGTCACGATAAGCAGTTCTACCACTGCTTCGGTTGCAGCGCTCACGGCAACGCCCTGCGTTTCCTGATGGAATTCGACAATCTGCGTTTCCCCGAAGCCGTCGAACAGCTGGCATCGCGGGCAGGCATGGAGGTCGAGCGGGAAGGCGGCGAGGATCCGGGGGCGCGTCAGCGCCAGCAGAAACGTGAGGAAGGGGTCAATCTGCTGGAGCTGGCCTCGCGCTTCTTCCGCGAGCGGCTGGCGCTGGGAGGCGGACGTCAGGCCAGGGAGTATCTCGAGCGTCGTGGCCTGAGTCAGGAGATCATCCGCGATTTCGGTATCGGTTACGCCGAGGACGAGTGGGAATCGCTCAAGCGCTATCTGCTCGAACAGGGCGTCAGCGAGGCGGTCCAGGTCGAATACGGGCTGCTGGTGCACCGGGAAGAGACCGGGCGTACCTATGATCGCTTTCGAGACCGGGTGGTATTCCCGATTCGTGACTGGAAAGGCCGCACCATCGCGTTTGGCGGTCGAGTGATGGGCGATGCCAAGCCCAAGTATCTCAACTCGCCGGAAACGCCGGTCTTTCACAAGGGTCGTGAACTCTACGGCCTGTTCGAGGCGCGCCAGGCCAATCGCCAACTGGCTCGCGTGCTGGTGGTCGAGGGCTACATGGATGTCGTGGCGCTGGCACAGTTCGGAATCCGCAATGCCTGTGCCACGCTGGGCACGGCGCTGACCACGGACCATCTGCAGCGTCTGTTCCGGCTGGTGGACGAAGTGGTGTTCTGCTTCGACGGCGACAATGCTGGGCGCCAGGCGGCGCGTCGCTCGTTGCAGACCGCGCTGCCATCGATGATCGATGGTCGCCAGGTGCGCTTCCTGTTTCTGCCCGAGGGGGAGGATCCGGATACGCTGATCCGTCAGGAGGGTCAGGAAGCGTTCGAGAATCGGGTCACCTGTGCCAGCCCGCTGTCGGAATTTCTGTTCGAGCAGGCGGCCGAGGGGCACGACCTCAAGCAGGTGGAGGGGCGGGAGCGTTTCGTTACCGCCGTGCTGGAGACGCTCAAGCGTCTACCGGAAGGGGTGCTCAAATCTCTGCTGGTCAGGGAACTGTCGGTGCGAAGTGGCATCGAACAGTCGCATTTCATCGATTGGCTGGCGACGCATGCCGAGTCGCTGCCGCGTCAATCGGCGACACCGGATGTCGGCGGCTACGAAGCCCTGATGGCCGTGGCAGAGGGTGACGAAACGGCTTCAGACCCTCGAGCGCCGGTCGATAAGGGTAAACATTCGTCAAGATCGCGCGCATTTCCGGCATCTCGCTCAGGAACTGCTACGCTTTCCCTGAGCATTCCGGCTCGGATATTGCATCTGCTGTTGCACGAGCCGGGATTGGCCGAGGGGCTGCCCGAAACGCTCGAATGGTGCCCGACGGAAGTGCCTGATGGCCGTCTGTGCCGCGAAGTGGTGCAACTGTTGCGTGCCGGACGCTATCGCAGCCCTCAGGTACTGCTGGCGCATTTTCACGGTAGCGCCGACGGTGAACGTCTCGATCAGTTGGCGCGCCGTGAACTGGCCATTCCGCGTGAGGTCCGGGCCAGCGAGCTGGACAACTGGGTGCGCTATCTCGAGCGTGAAAGCGAGCGTTTGAGCCCGGTCGAGGAGTATCGTCAGCTGCTGGAAAAGAGCCGTCAGCCGGGCGCCCTCGGCAGCGAAGAGAAGCAGCGGCTCCGGGCGCTGATCGGTCAGTTGGCAACTGGCGGGTCAGGCTCTCCGTGAGCGTCGACCGGATTGAAATCAAGGCCATTTGAATAACGAGATTGGCGCGAGCACCCGGCGTTTGTACAGCAACCGTCCGGCGTTTCTAGGGCAGACATCGGGCGGGAAACGGCGTCACAAGATTCGGACTACCAAGGCAGGGAAGCATGAAGTGGTCAATCAGTAAGGTTATCAACCGAACGCACGGTCAAAAAGGTTGAAATGGCGGCGATCGCCACCAAATAGGTTAACCAAGCACACTAGCACACCTGGCAGGCAAGTTAGTAGAAGCTGGCAGCAAAAAGCGGGGGCGCGCTATACTAGCCGGCTTTTGGGCGGCGCGCTGTCATCCCCAGGTGCTTCATTCTTCTTCGTCGAGTAGGGTTTCTATGGCTGGAAATGCACAGCAGTCACGTTTGAAGGAGCTGATCGCACGCGGCAAAGAGCAGGGTTTCCTGACTTATGCCGAAGTGAACGATCATCTCCCCGAAGATATCGCCGATCCCGATCAGGTGGAAGACATTATCTCCATGATCAATGACATGGGGATCAATGTCGTCGAGGAGGCACCTGACGAAGACACGCTGATGATGTCCGACGATTCGGCGGATGAATCGGCAGCGGAAGAGGCTGTCGCGGCGCTTGCCGCCGTCGAGAGCGATGTCGGACGTACGACCGACCCGGTGCGCATGTACATGCGTGAGATGGGGACGGTCGAGCTGCTGACCCGCGAAGGCGAGATCAAGATTGCCAAGCGCATCGAGGAAGGTCTGCGGGAAGTCATGTCTTCTCTGTCCTACCTGCCCGGTGCCGTGGATTCCATCCTCAAGGTCTACGATCAGACTCAGGACGAGGAAGCCCCCGGGCGCCTGTCGGATCTGTTCTCCGGTTTCATCGATCCCGATGAAGGGATTCCCGGTGTTGCCGAGGTCGAGCTGCCGGAAGAGGTCGAAACCACGTCCAGTGGTGACGGCGACGAAGACGACGAAGAGAGCGAAGAAGACGACGACACCGCCAGCGAAGGCGGCCCCGATCCCGAAGAAGCTCGGGTTCGCTTCGAGCAGATTCGCGAACAGAATGAAGTTGCCAAGGCCGCCATCGACAAGCACGGGCGTGGTTCGAAAGACGCCAATGCCGAGCAGGCGCGTCTGGCCGAGCTGTTCTCGCCGATCAAGCTGTCGCCCAAGCACTTCGAGCGTCTGGTCGGGCAGGTCCGGATCAGTGTCGATCAGGTTCGGAGCCAGGAAAAGGCGATCATGCAGGTGTTCGTCAAGCAGGGCAAAGTGCCGCGCAAGACGTTCATCAGCTCGTTTCTGGGCAGTGAAGCGACCAATACGTGGTTCGACGATTTCCTCGCCAAGCACGGCAAGTATGCCGATCGTCTCGAACCGTTTCGCGGCGACATTCAGCGCGCCCAGCGCAAGATCAGTTTCGAAGAAGAGATGGTCCTGCTCAGCGTCGGCCAGCTGAAAGAGGTCAATCGGCGTCTTTCCATCGGCGAGGCCAAGGCCCGCCGGGCCAAGAAGGAGATGGTCGAGGCCAACCTGCGTCTGGTAATCTCGATCGCCAAGAAGTATACCAACCGCGGTCTGCAGTTCCTGGATCTGATTCAGGAAGGCAACATCGGCCTGATGAAGGCAGTGGACAAGTTCGAGTATCGTCGCGGCTACAAGTTCTCGACCTATGCGACGTGGTGGATCCGTCAGGCAATTACCCGCTCGATTGCCGACCAGGCTCGTACCATTCGTATCCCGGTGCACATGATCGAGACGATCAACAAGCTCAACCGCGTATCGCGCCAGATGCTACAGGAGATGGGTCGCGAGCCGACGCCGGAAGAGCTGGGCGAGCGCCTCGAGATGCCGGAAGACAAGGTGCGCAAGGTGCTCAAGATCGCCAAGGAGCCGATCTCCATGGAGACGCCCATCGGCGACGACGAGGACTCGCACCTCGGCGACTTCATCGAGGACAGCACCATGGTGTTGCCGATCGACTCCGCCACCGGCGAAGGCCTGATCGAAGCGACACGCAACGTTCTCGGCGGGTTGACGGCACGCGAAGCCAAGGTCCTGCGCATGCGCTTCGGGATCGACATGAATACCGATCACACGCTGGAAGAGGTCGGCAAGCAGTTCGACGTCACCCGCGAGCGTATTCGTCAGATCGAGGCCAAGGCGCTGCGCAAGCTGCGTCATCCGTCGCGTTCCGAGCCGCTGCGTTCGTTCCTCGACGAGTAAGCGCGAAGCCGCATCGCGAAGTTCTGTCGCAAAGCCCTGTCGCAAAGCCCTATCGCGAGCACGAACGACGAGCCCTGCCAACCGAGAGGTTGGCGGGGCTTTTGTCATTATGAGGCGGCCGGTCGGCGGGGACGTGAATATCCTGGGTACTGCGACTGATTCGAAATCGACGGGAACCTCACTGCCGAGGACTTCTCGAACTCATCTGCGTAATGACGAGGGGGCTTAACGCTCGCCCCCTCGCCGCTCCCCCTCTATTGGCGGCACAAGTCCGCTTTCGCCTTCAAACTCATGTGCTCGCTCGGGTCGACGCGTAACGGACATCCTGTCCTAACGCGCCTCTTGCGACATCCATGTCGCAAGACCCGGCTCGCAAATGAGCCTGAAGGAGCGGTCTTGAATAGCCGCCGGGCTCTGTGGCAATAAAGTTTGTCAGCGACTGAAAAAATCAGTCTCCTTGGTCGCTTGATAGTCTCGCTGCCCGACTCGCCTGCAGCGTGCGCGTCATCAGCGCACGCAGGGCGGCCGGGCGTACCGGCTTGAGCAGGATCTGATAGCCGCCGCGCTTGATCTCCTCGGCGACTTCTTCGGTGCGATCGGCGGTGATCACGATACCCGGCACCGCCTGTTCGCAAAGTTCCTCTAGCGCTTCCAGCGCCATGATCCCGGTGACTTCGTTATCGAGATGGTAGTCCGCCAGAATGGCGTCCGGATCGCCACCCATGTTGCGAATCGCCGACTTGGCGCCGCCGATCGATGTGGCGGTGTAAACCTCGCACTCCCAGCCTTCCAGCATCGCCTTCATTCCCTCGAGAATCAGGCGCTCGTTGTCGATGCACAGGATCCGCGTTCCTCCCAGCTTGTTGCTGACCCGCTTGCCGGGTGCAGTCTCCTCCGGATCGGCGGCGCCGCGGCGGCCGGCCACCAGCGGCACGGATACCGAGAACACGGTGCCCGCGTTAACCTGAGAACGGACGCGGATAGGGTGGTCCAGCACCCGGCTCATGCGCTCGGCGATCGACAGCCCCAGCCCCAGGCCGCGCTCGCTCTCCTTGTGGCGCGACGCCTGGTCGAGCCGCCGGAATTCCTGGAATATCTCGCTCAGTTTGGATTCCGGAATGCCCGGGCCGGTATCCCACACTTCGATCGATATCCGCTCGGCGTAGCGTCGACAGCCCAGTAGCACCCGGCCCTGCTGGGTGTAGCGCAGCGCGTTGGAGAGAAAGTTCTGCACGATCCGACGTAGCATCTGGGCATCGCTGTCGACCCACAGGCTGGTAGTGACCACTTCCAGATCGAGACCGCGATCATCCGCCATGACCTCGAATTCCGCGCGCAGCGGACGCAGGATATCCGCCAGCGGGAACTGGCTGCGGCGAGGTGTCAGCGCGCCGGCATCGAGCTTGGAGATATCGAGCAGCGTACCCAGCAGCTCTTCGGCGGCCTGCAGGGAATTGTCGATATGGCCGATGGTACGGCTGTGGTCGACATGCTCGATCTGCTGGCCGAGCGCGGAGGTGAAAAGCCGCGCCGCGTTCAGCGGTTGCAGCAGGTCGTGGCTGGCCGCCGCCAGGAAGCGGGTCTTAGAGGCGTTGGCATCCTCGGCGGTCTGCTTGGCCTGGCGTAGCGCCAGCTCGGCCTCGGCACGAACGCGGTTCTCCTGGCGCAGGGCCGCATTGGCCTCGGAGAGCGCCTGGGTGCGCTCGCGCACGCGTTCCTCGAGATTTTCGTTGGTCTCGCGCAGCGCGATTTCGGCCAGACGACGCTCGGTGATGTCCTGGTAGAGCGCGAAAAAGCCGAGAATACGCCCGCCTTCGCCGAAGTGCGGGGTGTAGGTCACCAGCATGTAGCGCACGCCGCCGTCGCCATCGTCCAGCGAAATCTCGAAAGTGACCCGCTCGCCCCGCAGCGCCCGCTGCATCCACGGCGTGCGCTGACGCGCGGTCTGCGGCGGCAGCACGTTTTCCGCCCGTTCGCCGATCACCGCATTGCGATCGATCCCCATCGTCGCCTCGTAGGCGCGGTTGGTGAAAAGATAGCGGCACTCCTTGTCGAAATAGGCGATCAGCGCCGGCACGTTGTCGGTGTAGATACGGATATTGCTTTCGGAGCGGATCAGCGCCTCTTCGGTGCGCTTCTGCTGGGTGATGTCCTGATAGGTGTAGACGAACCCGCCGCCCGGCATCGGATTGCCCAGCACCTCGAGCACGCTGCCGTCGGGGCGGTAGCGTTCGTAGCGGTGGGGCTTGCCGCTGCGGATATTGTCGATCAGCTGTTCGACGTGTTCTTCCGGATCGCCGGGTCCGTATTCACCGTTGTGGGCGTTGTAGCGGAAGACCTTTTCCATGGGCGTGCCGACACGAATCAGGTTGTCCGGAAAGCGGAATATCTCCAGGTAGCGCTGATTCCAGACCACCAGGTTGAGATTCTGGTCGACCACGCCGATGCCCTGATTGATGTTCTCGATGGTGGCCTGCAGCAAGGCGCGGTTGAACTCCAGCACCTGCGACGCCTCGTCGACGATCGAGATGACGTCCGAGATACCGATGCCGCGCCCTTGAAGGGCGGAGTTGACGACGATGCGCGACGACGAGGCGCCGAGCACCGACGCCAGCAGGCGTTCGGTGAACTGGATCACGTCGATCGACGCCCGGGTGTTGTTCTCCATCGGTTTGGCGGTGCGTCCGGCGTAGTCCTCGAAGGCCCGCTCGACTTGCGACTTGCCCAGGAAGCGCTCGCATAGCACCTTGAGATCGCCGACGGTGGTGGCGCCGGTCCATGGGCGGTTGACGGTGGTCTGACGGGTCTCGATGCTGTCGACGAACAGCGAAGCCTGAATGCGATCGACCACCCGCTGCGGTGTCAGCTGCGAAATGAAGATGTAGAAGAACAGGTTCAGACCCAGCGACAGCATGACGCCGTGGGCGAAACTATCGGTGACGTTGAGGCCAAACAGATGCAGCGGCGAGAGCCACGTCACCCCTAGCGGCCCGCCGGCCAGCCACGACTCCGGCAGCAGGTTGGCCTGGATCAGCGCCGGCATCAGCAGGGTGTAAGCCCAGATCAGGAAACCGACGTTGAGACCGGTGACGACGCCAAGACGATTGCCTCGTTTCCAGTAGAGCCCGCCGAGCACCGCCGGCGCGAACTGGGCCGCCGCCGAGAGCGATAGCAGGCCGGTCGCGGCCAGCGAGCTGTACTCGGCCACCAGCTGATAGAACAGGTAGGCCAGCGCGAGAATGACGACGATGGTGATTCGGCGAGCCCGCAGGACCATCCGGCCGTAGTCGCGCGGTTGTTGCTCGAACCAGCGCAGCCGGAACAGCGCGGGCAGCACGATCTCGTTGGAGATCATGATGGCGTTGGAGACTACGGCCATGATCACCATGCCGGTGGCCGCCGAGAGGCCGCCGACGAAGGTTATCATTGCCAGCCAGGGCTGGTTGGCAACGATCGGGAGGGCGAGAACGTAACTGTCCGGCGAGATGTCGTCGCCGGAGAACAGCGTAAGCCCCGCAGCGGCCAGCGGTAACACGAAGAAGCCGATCGCCACCAGGTAGATCGGGAATAGCCAGCGTGCCCGTTTGGCGTCGTCGGCGTGGGTGTTTTCTACCACCGTGATATGGAACTGGCGGGGTAGACAGAAGACCGCCAGCATCGCCAGCAGCGTCTGGGTCCAGAAGCCGGTATCGAAGTTCTGTTCGGTCAGCTGCTGCTGCAACTTCAGGTACGTGTCGGCGCGCGTCATGAGCTCGCCCAGACCGTCGAACATGCCCCAGGTGACGTAGGCCCCCAGAACCAGAAATACCAGCAGCTTGACCACCGATTCGAAAGCGATCGCCTGAATCAAGCCTTCGTGGTGCTCGGTGGCATTGGTGTCACGGGTCCCGAACAGTATCGCGAAGACCGCCAGGAAAATGGCGATGTAGAAAGCGGTGTCGTCGACGATCGGGGCCTTGATCGCATCGCCATCGCTGGTCATCACCTGGAAGGCGGTGGAAACCGCTTTCAGCTGCAGGGCAATGTAGGGCAGTGTGCCGATCAACGCGATCAGGCTGGCGAACGCCGCCAATGACTGCGACTTGCCGTAGCGGGAAGCAATGAAGTCGGCGATCGAGGTGACGTTCTGACGCTTGGCGACGCGGATCATCTTGGTGATCACCGGCCAGAACAGCAGAAATGTCAGCACCGGGCCGAAGAAGATGCTGGCGAACGACCAGCCGGATGTCGCGGCCTGACCGACGCTGCCGTAGAAAGTCCAGGACGTACAGTAGACCGCCAACGCCAGGCTGTAGACGATGGGCCGACGGGTCGCGGGGCCGTGGAGTCTGGCGTGGCGGTCTCCCCGCCAGGCAACCGCGAACAGCGTGGCGACGTAAAGTAGCGCCACGACGATCAACAACCCGCCTTCGAACATGAAATTCTCTCCCTTGAACTGCGGCCATTCTAGGGCAATGCCGGCCCTGAGGGCAGCCGCGATCCCGGGCTTGGGGATAACAGTACTGTGTGTTGCGTCAGCCCTTGGCGCACACCGTCTTCAGTTGCGGATCGTCGTCTGCGAGGTGGCGCAGGCGATCGACATCGGGCCGTCGACTGTCGCCGACGAGTGGTACCCGTTCCCGGTTGCTGCAGTTCATCAGGTACGCCTGATGAGTGAGTACGTCGCGATACTGCATCTCGAAATGGTAGAGAATGAACTCGACCAGATGCTCGCCATCGTCCCGCGAGCTCACCAGCTTGTCCCGGTCGACGACGCTGAACGCCGTGGTCAGCGGATAGAGGTAAGTCCACGGGCGCCACGGCATCCGGCTTTGCTCGGTCGACACCACCTGCGCTGATTCCGGCAGTTGCTGTTGCTTGTTCCCGTACCAGTCGTATTCGTAGTTGATCTGGTAGGCCAGTAGGCCCAGACCCGCGCAGGCCGGAATGATCCAGCGTGGGAGGCGCTTGCCGCTGAGCATACGCAGCAGCAGTGCTACGCCGGCGGCGCCCAGGCCAGCGGCGGCGGCTGCGACCAAATGCCATATCATAGTGAGTCCTTGCTCAAAGAATCGGGCTTCCCGTTGGGAAGCCCGATTCGATTGGAACCAGTTAGCCTGTGGGCCAGTTAGCCTGGCTCGTCAGGGAGGCATTGTCGCTTAGTGATCGATCGCGGTGCCAGCCCCCTTGGGATAGCGCACGCTTTCCACCAGGTCCTGGATCTCCTGCGGTGGCTCCTCGGTCACGCTGGAAACCACGTAGGCCACGGCGAAGTTGAGGATGGCACCCACGGCGCCGATGGATAGCGGCGAGATGCCCATCACCCAGTTGGCCTCGGTATCCGGCAGATTGGCGGTGCCCGGAATGAAGAACCAACCCTTGTAGATGAAGATGTAGACCAGAGTGAAGATCAGGCCCGTCAACATGCCGGCGATGGCCCCCTTGTTGTTAATCCGCTTGGAGAAGATCCCCATCATCAGGGCAGGGAACAGCGAAGCGGCGGCGATACCGAAGGCCAGTGCCACCACCTGAGCGGCGAATCCCGGCGGATTGACGCCAAGATAAGTGGCGACGACGATGGCGACGGACATCGAGATGCGCGCTGCCCGCAGTTCGCCCTTCTCGGAGATCCTGGGATTGATCGCACCCTTGATCAGGTCATGACTGATTGCCGAGGAGATCGCCAGCAACAGGCCTGCTGCCGTGGATAGCGCTGCCGCCAGGCCGCCAGCGGCGATCAGGCCGACCACCCAGCCGGGCAGATTGGCGATTTCAGGGTTGGCCAGCACCAGAATGTCGTTGCTGACTTCCAGCTCGTTGCCCTGCCAACCGCGTCCGGAGAAGTCGGCCGCGTCGTTGTAGAGCTGAATCTTGCCGTCGTTGTTCTTATCGTCGAACTTGATCAGCCCCGTTTCTTCCCAGGTCCGGATCCAGTCGGGCCGGTCTGCGTAGGCGATCGGGTTGGCCGCGGCGTCCTCGTAGTTCTCGACCTGGCCGGCCATGTCCGGATAGATGGTGGTTACCAGATTGAGGCGGGCCATCGAGGCCACGGCCGGCGCCGTCAGGTAGAGCAGCCCGATGAACACCAGCGCCCAACCGGCGGACCAGCGAGCATCGGCGACCTTGGGGACGGTGAAAAAGCGCATGATGACGTGCGGCAGACCGGCGGTACCGATCATCAGCGATAGCGTGAACAGCACCATGTTCAGCTTGTTGTCGACCATCGCCGTGTACTCGTTGAAACCGAGCGCGACGACGACCTCGTTGAGCTTGGACAGTAGCGGCTCGCCGGATGCGCTGTGATCGGAGAACAGCCCCAGCGGCGGTATCGGGTTGTCGGTCAACTCCAGCGATATGAACACCGCCGGAATGGTGTAGGCGATGATCAGCACGACGTACTGGGCCACCTGGGTATAGGTGATACCTTTCATCCCTCCCAATACCGAATAGAAGAATACGACTATCGCGGCAATGATCAGGCCGGTGGTCGCGTCGACTTCGAGGAAGCGCGAGAAGGCCACGCCGGCACCGGCCATCTGGCCGATGACGTAGGTGAGCGAAGCGATGATCAGGCAGACCACCGCGACCATGCGCGCTGATTTGCTGTAGAAGCGGTCACCGATGAACTCGGGAACGGTGAACTTGCCGAACTTGCGCAAGTAGGGGGCGAGCAGCAGGGCCAGCAGCACGTAACCACCGGTCCAGCCCATCAGGAAAGTCGAGGCGCCATAGCCTGACGAGGCGATGATGCCTGCCATTGAGATGAACGAGGCGGCGGACATCCAGTCGGCGCCGATCGCCATGCCGTTGGTGATCGGATGTACCCCGCCGCCAGCGACATAGAAGTCCTTGGTTGACCCGGCCTTGGCCCAGATCGCAATGCCGATGTAGATCGCAAAGGACCCCCCGACAAAGAGAACGTTGATCGCGAATTGACTCATGCAGGCTTACTCCCCGAGACCGAATTTTTTGTCTAGTCGGTTCATCTTCCAGGCGTAGAAGAAGATCAGGCCGATGAATATCAGAATGGATCCCTGTTGCGCGAACCAGAAACCCAGGTCGGTGCCGCCGACGGCTATGCCGGCGAGCAGGGGGCGTAGCAGGATGGCGCAGCCATAGGACGCCAGCGCCCAGACGATCAGGCAGCCGGTTATCAGGCGAACATTCGCCTTCCAATAGGCAGCAGCATTGGTTTTGTCATCTGCCATATTATCGTTCTCCGCGTCATTGAAGGTGGGAAGTGGCTTTGAATTTATGCTTACCCGATGGATCCGTCGTTCATATACAAACCGTATTCATCATGAGTGATTCGCGTGCATACGAATTTTGCGCGGGAAGGTTCGACCGATTGGCGCGTTTCGATCACTCATTTATAGCGACTAAAGTCACTCTTTATTGGCGCCATGGCTCGTCGACGGGATGCATTATCGATCTGCGATTGCCCTAGGTTACTCAATAGCAATATTGGGCAACGAAAACAAGACGTTAAATCTTCTACCTTAGTATCGTTAAAATGGCTGCACATAATGGCGCAAGTTTGACTCGGTATGAATCAATTCGCCCTTCGAATCTGCGCCGGCGTCTATAAGACGATGGTCTCGTGACGAATTCGAAGTGCTCGATGTGGCCGGGAGCCCAGAGTCGATAGTCTATTTTTTGTTATCAAATAGCGAGTCATTAACAATAAAAGAGAATGCGCTTCGTTAAGTTATAATGAGGTGGCAAACAAATACGGCATGAAGAGCGTTGGAGTAGTGCTGGAACTAGGAATGAAGAATACTGGCGGAGCGCCGGAAGCGTTCGCGGCGCCCCGTCTTTGCGTTGTACTTGAGCAACGAATGGATGATGCTTTTCAAGAGGGGAGTTCTCGTGATTGAAACGATACGACAGTTCGAGCATACCCCCATCGGGTTCGTTCGCTGCCAGATTCCCGACAAGGGTGTGCCATTGCGATGACGGGAGCCACTTGATGGTCAACATGGACCTTTCCCAGCCGCCTTTCACGCTGCTCGACGACAGCGGACGTGAGCGTGTGGCTCGTGGCGTCGATCTGCTCTATTTCAGTCGCGACGAGATCGTTCTCGATGCCGGCCAGCCCGGGGAGTTCGTGTACATCATTCACAAGGGTGAGGTCGCGGAGCTCGACCCTCACGCGCCGAGTGATCGGGTGCGCATTGCCCATTACACGGCTGGTGACCTGTTCGGCGCTATCAGCATTCTCAAAGGGACCAGCCGATATCGCTTCAAGGCGGAGCAGGAAAGCCTCTGCTACGCGATGCCCAAGTTACTCTTCGAACACCTTTGCGACGATTACCCGACGTTCGCCGACTTCTTCCAGCGCAGGTTGGCGCAGAAGACCCGCCTGCTAGCCGAGCGTCGCGCCAAGAGCGGCGTGAACATGGCGGGCTTCATGCTGGCTCGGGTCAGCGCGTGCATGCGAGCACCGTTGATCGTCGATGCGGCCACCACCATCGCCGCGGCGGTCAACCGGCTCAACGAGAGTCATGCCGATAGTCTGCTAGTCGTCAACAACGGTCGCTTCGGCGTGGTGACCAAGACCGATTTGCTCAACGCTCTGGTCATGGAGGGCGCGACGCAGGCGCGTCCGGTCGTCACCATTGCCCACTTCGAGCTGGTATCCGCCGGCCCCGATCAGTATCTGTTCGAAGCGCTGGTACAGATGACCCGGCATCAGGTAGCCAGGGTGGTAGTGGTCGAGCGGGATCTGCCGGTCGGCGTGGTGGAGTTGACTGATGTGCTCAGCTACTTCTCGAGCCGCTCCTACATGGTCAGTCTCGAGCTCGAGCAGGCCGACGACCTTGATGCGCTGGCTCACGCCAGCGCACGATTGCCGGAGTTGGTCCAGGCGCTGATGGCCCAGGGAATCAAACTCCATTTTGTCATGGACCTGCTGGCGGCGCTCAACGGACGTATCGTCGACAAGGCCTATCAGTTTCTCATCGACCCTCGCTACCGCGCCCAGAGCTGCCTATTGGTGATGGGCAGTGAAGGACGCGGCGAACAGATTCTCAAGACCGATCAGGACAATGCGCTGATTGTTGCCGACGATAGCGATTGGCCCGATCGCGCGATGGCCATGCAGCGTTTCACCGAAACGCTCTACACGCTGGGCTACCCGCCGTGTCCGGGCAACATCATGGTCTCGAACCCTGCCTGGGTAGACAGCGAGAGCGGCTGGAGAAGGACGGTCTCGCGCTGGGTTGAACGCCGTGACGGGGCGTCGCTGATGAACCTCGCGATCATGCTCGATGCCCGTGGCGTGGCCGGCGACACCCGTCTGCTGGATCGCCTACGCGAATATCTCTTCGACAGCTGCTCCCACGATGAACTGCTGCTTTCCTACCTGGCTCGGGCCGCACTGCATTTCGCCGCACCGCTGACTCTGTTCGGAACGCTCAAGAAGCCCAGACACGGCATCGACATCAAGAAGGGCGGCATCTTTCCGATCGTGCACGGGGTACGTACCCTGGCGCTGGAGTGCCGTATTACCGAGACTTCGACTCTCGCCCGACTGGAGGCGCTTGCCGGACAGGGACGGCTGGAAGTGGACTTTGCCGCAGATCTCGGCGAGGCGCTGGCGCTATTCATCGAGCTGCGCCTCAAGCAACAGCTGGCCCAGCTCGACGGACGGCAGAACAGCGACGAACCCAATCTGGTCGTGGTTCAGTCCCTGTCTTCGCTGGAGCGCGACCTGCTGCGCCAGGCGCTGCATATCGTCAAGGATTTCCAGCAACGCCTGACGCATCGTTTTCATCTCGAATACTGAAGAGGCCTCGATGCTACGTTCGCTACGCCGTGCGGCCGATCGACGCCGCCAAGGGCATGGCCGCTATGACTGGCTGTTCAGCCCCTATGCCGGCGACGAGCTGGTGGCCATCGACTGCGAGACCACCGGCCTCGACACCAGGACCGCCGAACTGGTCTCGATCGCCGCTGTACGCATCAAGGGCGAGCGGGTGATGACCAGCGGCTCGCTGGATCTGCGCCTCCAGCCGCCGGCCAGCCTCCACGGTGACTCTATCAAGATCCATGGCATGCGCGGGGTCGACCTGAATGATGGGAACGAGCTGGGCGAGGCGCTGGAGAAGTTCCTCGACTTCATCGGTAACCGGCCGCTGTTGGGCTGGTGCATTGATTATGACCTGGCGGTCATCGACCGCCAGCTGCGCCCCCTGTTCGACTTCGGTTTGCCCAATCCATGCGTCGATGTGGCAGGGCTCTATCGTCGCGAAATGCATCGGACGCGGCCGCAGCTGGAGCCAACGATGAATTTCGAGCGGGTCGCTGAGGCGCTCAATGTGCCGGTGATGGGCCGCCATACTGCCCTAGGTGACGCGACGACCACGGCCTTGATGTACGTACGCCTGAAGAAGGGCGCTCTGGCGGCGAGTTAGGCGTCTGGCAGCGGGCGCGGCATCGCAAGTCGTCGGGCGCAGTGATAGCATGAGTTCGCCTTCATTTCCCTGTGTGTCGTTCGACCCATGCAAGCATCTACCGTTACCCAGAAGTACGAGTTCAACAAGCTGCAGAAGCGCCTGCGTCGCCAGGTCGGCAATGCGATCATTGATTACGGGATGATCCATGAAGGCGACAAGGTGATGGTTTGTCTGTCCGGTGGCAAGGACTCCTATACCATGCTGGAGATTCTGATGAATCTGCAGCGCAACGCGCCGGTCGATTTCGAACTGGTGGCGGTCAATCTCGACCAGAAGCAGCCGGGTTTTCCCGAGCATGTGCTGCCCGAATACCTGGCCGCCAGGGGTGTGAATTATCACATCCTGGAGCGGGACACCTATTCGGTGGTCAAGGAGAAAACGCCGGAGGGCAAGACGACCTGTGCACTGTGCTCGCGTCTGCGTCGCGGGTCGCTCTACGGTTTCGCCGAGGAGATCGGCGCGACCAAGGTGGCGCTGGGGCATCATCGCGAGGACATTCTCGAGACGCTGTTTCTCAACATGTTCTTCGGGGGCTCGCTCAAGTCGATGCCGCCCAAGCTGCTGTCGGACGACGGCAAGAACATCGTCATCCGACCGCTGGCCTACTGCCGCGAGGCCGATATCGCCGAATTTTCCCGGCAGATGGCGTTTCCGATCATCCCCTGCAATCTGTGTGGCTCCCAGCCCAACATGCAGCGACAGGTGGTCAAGGAGATGCTGGCGGAGTGGGAGATCAAGCATCCCGGACGGCTCGAGACCATGTTCAAGGCGGTGACTAACGTCGCCCCTTCTCAGCTCGCGGATCGCAATCTGTTCGACTTCGAGGGGCTGGAAGCCAAGCAGCGTCAGCGGCAGGAAACCCGGATCGACGCCTTCGATCTGCTCGCCCGGGAAGCCTGAACGAGTAACGCGTATCGAATACGGCGTACCGGATATAGGGTCGCGCAAGGAGCAGGAAGCCTGCTGGAGGTGATCTCTGGCGGGCTTCTTGCGTTGGGGCGATCGGTTTCCAGGCCGTATCTGGACCGTCGACAGCCCTCAGCTCTCAGCCCCAGTTGCTCAGCCCTCATCCCTCAGCCCAGTGGACCGCCGAGTATGGTCTTGCTCATGCCGCCCATGATGCGAGTGCCGTCTTCCTCGGCCAGCTCGGCGTACCATGCCTGGGTAGCGAGCGGATCGGCGCCGTGAGTCGTCTCCGCGCGCTGTCGCGCCCGGGTGACGATCTCGCCGACACGTCGGGTTCGTGCGTCATCGTAGGCTTTCAAGGCAGTATCGATGTCGCTGCCGGCGTCATCGAGGGCGCGAGCCAGTACCCAGGCATCCTCCATCGCCTGACAGCCGCCCTGACCCAGATCCGGTGCCATGCCGTGGGCGGCATCACCGAGAATCGCCGCGCGTTCGCCGACCAGCGTCTCCAGCGGCTCGATGTCATGGATCTCGACGCGGGCCATCGCCGCGGGATCGATACGCTCGATCAGCTTCTGCACAGGCTCCGCCCAGCCGGCGAAATGCTTGGAGAGCTCTTCCCGGTAGCGGGAGGAATCGTTGGGCGTGTCCGCCGCCAACGGCACGTCGAAGAAGCAGTAGAACTCGGGGTTGGTGGGGTCGCTACTCATCGGCATCATCGACACGCGCTGATGATCGCCGACGTACTGGACCCATTGATCGAGCGGCGCCAGATCCAGCGTTGCGGCGACGCGTACATTCCAGTTGACGTAACCGCAGTAGCGACGTTCGACGGGGCGCCCCAGCGCACGCTCGCGAAGTCGTGAATGGGTGCCGTCGGCAATCACGATCAGGTCAGCCCGTCGGCTCGAACCGTCGGCGAATTCGGCGAGAATGCCGCTGTCGTCGCAGCGGTAGTCGATGCAGGAAAGGCCGAGCGTGACATTATCCGGCCCCACGGCGTCCAGCAGCAACTGCTGAAGCGTTGCCCGGGCGATGGGGCAGGCGCGCTGTCCGACCTGGTCATAGAGCGGCTGCAGACTGAAGCGCGTCAGCGGTCTGCCATCCTGAGTGAGATAGGCCATCTCGTTCATGCGCCCACTGGCTTGTTCGACGGCGTTGCCCACGCCGAGAGCCTTGAGCACCTTGACGCCGTTGGACCAGACCGAAAGGGCGGCGCCCACCGGGCGAAGTTCGGTGACCCGGTCGACGACCTCGACCCGGTGGCCCGATTGCTGCAGCGCCAGGGCGGTGGTGAGTCCGCCCATGCCGGCGCCGATGACGAGAACGTTCAAAGCCATGAGTTGTCCTGAATTGTTGTCGTTAAAGAACGTATCGGTGGTTCGATCGAGTCTGACCGAGCGAATCTGACCGATCGATCAAGTTTTGTCATCCTACGCAAAAGAGACAGCCGGTGGGAATGCCGATACGGCCACCGCCGAGGCAGAAACCGAACCAACCCGCTCCTGAAATTCGGTGAGGCGATACGATGACCAAGGCGACGTTGATACCCACGCTTGAAACCCAGGACTTGGTAAAGCTGCGCAAGGCGCTGGCCACGGGGGAGGGCTCGCGCCATGAAACCGCCCTGGGCGGCTTCATGGTCGAAGGTGCGGCGCATCATGGGCGGCTGATCCTGTGTCACGGCGCGGGCGCCGACCACGACTCCGTGTTTCTGACTCGATTACGTCAACGGCTGTCCGCGTGCGGTATTCAGGTCGTGGCGCTGGAGTTCGGCTACATGACCACCATGCGCCGAGAGGGCGGGCGCCGTCCTCCGCCCAGAATCGAGACACTGGTCGCGGAACTTGGCGAATGGCATCGGGCCATCAGGACGCTCGATAGCGAAACGCCGCTCTGGTTCGGTGGCAAGTCGATGGGCGGAAGAGTTGCGAGCCTGCTGGCGACGCGCGTCGAGATGGCCGGGCTGGTACTGTGCGGCTACCCGTTCCACCCGCCCGGCAAACCTGAACGCTTGCGGCTCGATCACTGGCCGGAGATCCGCTGCCCGATAGTGCTTTTTCAGGGCACTCGCGATCCGTTCGGGCGACGTGACGAGGTCGAGGGTTACGATCTGCCGGCGCAGGTCGAGTGCCATTTCATGGAGGGCGGTGACCACGACTGGCAGGCTCCCAAACGCCATGCGCAGACGCAGGCGACATTGATCGATGAAGCGGCCGGCCACGTGGTACGGCGGCTGGGCGCAAGTGAATGATCC
>NZ_MSDP01000011.1:0-191297 GCF_001937155.1 Salinicola sp. MH3R3-1
GAATCGTTCAGTCTGTCACCGCCTTCGCAAACGGCATTCAACGACGCGGCTACGCCCTGGGCCGTCGACGATGGCCTCACGCTGAACGCGGGGCTTTATGACCAAGGTGGCCCAGAGGTCGCTTATCACGACAGCAGCGAGACCCAGCTGGGCGACAACACCCGAAACGAAGGCGTCGATCTGCGCGACAACGGCAATTCGATCGGCTCGATCGCCAACGGCGAATGGGTGGAATACACCATCGACGTTGCCACGGCGGGTACCTATCAGCTGTCATTCGCTGCGGCGACGATGTCCAGCGGGCGAACGGTGACCGCCAGCGTCGAGCAGGACGGCACCGTCTATACCAGCGCCACGCCCCAGGCGGTGACCAATACCGGCGGTTGGAACAACTATCAGGCCAACGACGGTATCGAGCTGGATCTCGCCGCCGGCGAGCAGACGCTTCGGCTGACGTTCAACGGCGGCGCGATGAACCTGAAATCGTTCACGTTGACGCCGGAAGCCAATGCGGCAACCACTGCCTCAGCCTCGACGATGTCGCTGATGACGGCTGACGACGACGGTCCCGGTTCGATTCCGTTGCTGCATGATGTCGTCGTACTCAGCGATGACGTCGCCCTGGCAGGTGTCGACCAGCCGGAGCACGCCAGCGTCGCCTAGGCACTCACTCCGGGTTCTCATGCTTGGCGTCTGCACTCGGGTCGTTTCATTCATCGATAGCCGGGCCCCTGGGGCCCGGCTTTTTCATGTCGACAGGGCAGCAGCATCGTTCAGGGCGAACCGGTACCCACTGCGCGTTGAGGGCGCAGCGCACCGATGATGACGCCCACGCAGATCAGCGAGCAGAGGAACATCGACGCGATGACCCAGCTCAGCGTTTCCGGCAGCAAGGTCGACAGCGCACTGAGCGTGCCGGCAATCCCGAACTGGCAGGCGCCCAGCAGAGAAGCCGCGGTGCCGCCATGGCGTTCGAAATACTCCATGAAGCAGGCCTGATTGTTGGGTACCACGGCGCCCTGGGCACCGATGGTCAGCATCATGGCCGGCAGGAACACCCAGACCGAGACGTCAGCCCACGTCGCCAGCGACAGCAGTAGCACGCCAATGAACTGCACGCACAGACAGGTAATCAGAATCTGGCGCGAGGTAAATCGGTTGAGGACGGCGCGATTGGTCAGATTGACCAGCAGCATGATCAGGATATTGGCGCCGAACATCAGCGAAAAGACGCTCTCCGACTGCCCGAAGTGGGCCTGATAAATGAACGATGCGTGAGTGATGAACAGCATCATGACCGAGAAGGCGAAGGCCTGCAGAGCAATGAATGGCAGCGCGGCCCGAGTCGCCAGCACGAAACGGTAGCGCGTCAGCAACGAATCCTGTTGCTGGGCGACGACGCGCGGCTGGGCATGGCGCAGCACCACGCGAGCCTGCAGCGGAACCACGCCAAGCGCGTAGATGGCAAGGAACCAGAAAATGGCGTGCCAGTCGCCCAGCGCCAGCAGCGCACTGCCGATACTCGGCGCGACGCCGGGCGCCACCACCATGATCAGCCCGATCATGCTGAACAGCTTGGCAGCCTCGCGCCCTCTGACCTGGTCCCGGACCAGGGCCGGCACGAGCACCATGATCCAGCCGCCGCCGAAGGCCTGAACGCCGCGTAGCGTCAGCAGCAGATTCAGATCGTCGGTCTGTGTGATCGCCAGGCAGGCGGCAATGAAGATCCCGAGCCCCGCATACATGACCCGAGGTCGTCCAATTCGGTCCGACAGCGGCCCGCCGACCAGTTGGCCGATGGCGAGGCCAAAGATGTAGATCGAAAGACTTCTCGAGACTTCGCCAATGCCGACACCCATCGCGTCGGCCATGGCCGGGAAGGCGGGGAGATAGGCATCGATCGACAGCGGTCCGAGGGCCATGGTGATGGCCAGCACCAGTGGCAGGGCAAATGAGTAGGAACGAGACATGGAGACCTGTGAAGTTCGTTGCCAAATAGTAGATATTATCAACTATTTGTATGAGCTGCGAGAATTCCAGGTGTCATCTTGTGACCCGAGCGGCCCGACGGGGGCGTCGGAAGCGTCAGGCCGTACGGTAGGCGAAAGGCATTTCTGCCAGCATCCCGCGGCCGCCGGATAGGGTCAGAGCGAGATCCTGCAGGCAGTCCCAAACGGGTAGGGCGATGGCGCCCTTGATCGCCAGATCGATGCGCTGGGAGAACATCAGCAGCTTGTGCAGGCGTCGCTGGGGCAGACGCTTGAGCGCCTGCTGATAGCCGGGGCGACGTTTTTCCGGAATCATCGGGCGCTGAGCCTTGCAAGCATGCTCCAGGCTCTGACCCTGGTCGAGGTGCTGAAAGATCGAGAGCAGCGTTCGCAGCTCGCGGGTCAGCGCCCACAGGATGATCGGCGCTTCGACGCCTTCCTGGCGCAGGCCGCGCACGATGCGAACGACACGGTCGCGATCGCCTTTCAGACACGCATCCACCAGCGTGAAGACATCGTAACGCGCACTGCTCTCGACGCCGCTGGCGATCGCTTCGACATCGAGGCGTGCATTGGGCGGCAGCAGCAGTGCCAGTTTCTGCAGCTCCTGATCCGCCGCCAACAGGTTGCCTTCGGTGCGTTCGCCGAGTAGCCGCGCCGCCTCCATGTCCATGGTGAAACCGTAACGGTTGGCCCGATCGCGCATCCAGAAACCCAGACGCTGATGATCGACCGGCCACACCGGGACGAACAGTCCCAGCTTGTCGAGCGTCTTGAACCATTTGCTCGACTGCGACTTGCGGTCCAGGCGCTGGCTCGACAACAGCAGTACGTTGTCGCTGCCGCCCGCCTGCTCGGCGTAGGCTTCGAGCGCTTTGCTTCCCTCCTGGCCGGGGGACTGGCTGCCGAGGCGCACCTCGATCAGCTTGCTCGAGGCGAACAGCGACAGACTGGCCGCGGACTCCAGCAGCTGGGTCCACTGAAAGCCGGATTCGACGTGCATCACCTCGCGTTCTTCGATGCCGCGCTCGCGGGCAACGCGGCGCACGGCATCGCAGGCTTCCAGGTGGATCAGCGGCTCGTCGCCGGCGACCAGGACCACCGGCGGTAGGCGTTTCTTGAGCGCCTCTTCCAGCTTGTCGGGAAAAACCTTCATGGCGTCTCGAGCGCGTCCAGTCGGTCGATGAGTTGTTCGGCGGCATCACGACGCAGCTGCCTGACGGCTCCGGTACGCAGCTCCTCACCGGAATAGATATCGTCGGTGGAGAGCAGCACCGTTGTCGACGTCTCCAGCTGCTGCTGATTGAGCAGGTAGGCGCTATCCGAGACACGCTGGACGGAGAACGGCGCCGTCAGCGTGATTTCGGTCTCGCGGCTGCCGGAGTCGGAGCGGGTCAGGCGAGTCTCGCTGATTCGCTCGTCGCCGAGATTGACGCGCAGGTCGGCGTCGTCGACGACGCGCGTGCCGGCGTTCTCCAGCGAGCGTTTCACTTCTTCGCTGAACGGAGAAACGTTGGCGCTCAAGCTGAGTTCGGAAAGACTCAGGGTGGGCTGGTTCAGCCCTCGGAGCTGAAAGCCACAGCCGGCCAGTGCGGTCAGCGATACCGCGAGTAGGCCGGTCAAAACGGTGCGACGAATCATGAAAAGCTCCTTGTCACGGACGGCAATGCAACAACTCAGTTGGCAACGACTCAGTTAGCAACGACTCAGTTAGCAACGACTCAGTTAGCAACAATATTGACCAGTTTACCGGGAACGACGATGACCTTGCGCACGGTCTTGCCTTCGACATGACGCTGCACGTTTTCTTCCGCCAAGGCCAACGACTCAACCGCTGACTTGTCGGCTGCCGCCGGCACGTCGAGTCGAGCTCGCAGCTTGCCGTTGACCTGCACCACCAGTTCGACGCTGGCCTTGACCAGGGCCTCATCGTCCACCACCGGCCAGCTCGCATCGATCACCGGCGTCTGGTGACCCAGCGACTGCCAAAGCGCGTGACAGACGTGCGGCGTGATCGGCGAGAGCAGCAATACGCAGGCTTCGATGGCCTCGCGACTGACGGCAAGGCCTTGCGGCGACGTGTCGTCGAAACGCCCCATCGCGTTGGTCAGCTCCATCACCGCCGCGATCGCGGTATTGAACGTGGTTCGACGGCCAATGTCGTCACCCGCCTTGGCGATGGTCTCGTGGGTCTTGCGGCGCAGATCTTTCTGCGCGTCATCCAGCACGGCCACGTCGAGTGACGCCGGCGTACCCGCCGCAACATGATCGGCGACCAGCTTCCACAGCCGCTTGAGAAAGCGATGGGAGCCTTCGACGCCGGAATCCGACCACTCCAGGGATTGCTCCGGCGGGGCGGCGAACATCACGAACAGGCGTACGGTATCGGCACCGAAACGATCGATCATCGCCTGCGGGTCGACACCGTTGTTCTTCGACTTGGACATCTTCTCGATGCCGCCCATGGTCACCGGCTGGCCATCGTCGATCAGTCTGGCACTGATCGGACGGCCCTTGTCGTCACGGTCGACCTCGACATCGGCAGGATTGAACCACGCCTTGCCGCCGTTGGCTTCTTCGCGATAGAAGGTCTCGGCGATCACCATGCCCTGGGTCAGCAGGCGCTGGAAGGGCTCGTCGCTATTGACCAGGCCTTCGTCGCGCATCAGCTTGTGAAAGAACCGGGCGTAGAGCAGGTGCAGGATCGCGTGCTCGATACCGCCGATGTAGAGATCCACCGGTAGCCAGTAGTTGGCGCGGTCGTCGAGCATCGCCTCCGGATTGTCGGCACAGCAGAAGCGGGCGTAGTACCAGGAAGACTCCATGAAGGTGTCGAAGGTATCGGTTTCCCGAGTCCAGCCATCACCCAGGTCGTAGAAGGACGGCATCTTCTTCAGCGGCGAGCCCGACGCATCGACTTCGACTTCCATCGGCAGCGCCACCGGCAGCTCGTCGTCGGTGAGCGGCACGGTCTGGCCTTCGGGGCCGTACTTGACCGGAATCGGTGCGCCCCAGTAGCGCTGGCGGGCGACGCCCCAGTCACGCAGCCGGTATTGGATCTTGATCCTGCCGCGGCCTTCGGACTCGAGTCGGGCGGCAACGGCAGTGAAGGCGGCTTCGAATTCGAGGCCGTCGAACTCGCCGGAGTGGATCAGCTTGCCATGATCGACGAAGGCACCCGCGGAAAGATCCGGCGTGCTGCCATCAGCGTCGGCGATGACCGGCTGGATCGGCAGCGCATATTTCGTCGCGAACTCCCAGTCGCGCTGATCGTGGGCAGGCACGGCCATGACAGCCCCGGTGCCGTACTCCATCAGCACGAAGTTGGCGACGAAGATCGGCACTTCCTGGCCGGTCAGCGGATGGATCGCACGATAACCGGTATCGCGGCCGCGCTTTTCCATGGTCGCCAGCTCGGCTTCGGAGTTGCCGCCTTGCTGACATTCGAGCAGGAATTCGGCCATGGCCGGATCCTGTTCCGCGGCGCGCTTCGCCAGCGGGTGGCCAGCGGCCACCGCCATGTAAGTGACGCCATACAGCGTATCGGGACGAGTGGTGTAGACATCGAGCCGGGCATTGGCGTCCGCCGCATCCAGGCCGGCCACGTCGAAGCTCAGTTCGACGCCGCGGGACTTGCCGATCCAGTTGCGCTGCATCGTCTTGACCTGCTCGGGCCACTCGACCTTGTCGAGATCGGCCAGCAGTTCATCCGCGTAGTCGGTGATCTTGAGGAACCACAGCGGGATCTCCTTGCGTTCGACCCGCGCGCCGGAACGCCAGCCACGGCCGTCGATGACCTGCTCGTTGGCGAGCACCGTCTGGTCGACCGGGTCCCAGTTGACCGTCGACATCTTCTTGTAGACGACGCCTTTCTCGACCAGCTTGGCAAAGAACCACTGTTCCCAGCGGTAGTAGTCGACGTCGCAGGTCGCGAATTCACGATTCCAGTCATAGGCGAACCCCAGCGACTTGAGCTGGCTGCGCATGGCGTCGATGTTCTCGTAGGTCCACTTGCCCGGCGCTACGCGATTCTTGATCGCGGCGTTCTCAGCCGGCATGCCAAAGGCGTCCCAGCCCATCGGCTGCAGCACGTTCTTGCCCTGCATGCGCTGGAAACGCGTCACCACATCACCGATGGTGTAATTGCGCACATGACCCATATGCAGCTTGCCGCTGGGATAGGGGAACATCGACAGGCAATAGAACTTCTCGCCTGTCGCATCCTCGACGGCCTTGAAGCTCTGGTTCCGGTTCCAGTATTGCTGGGCGGCGTTTTCGATCGCTTGCGGGTTGTACTGTGCGTCCATCGGTTTGGTCAGGCACCTTGCGTTCGGCGTGTGGGAGCGCCAGAGTCCCCGCGAAAAGCTATACTCATTACAGACGAAAAGAAGCGGGGCCGGCTTGATTTTTCAGGGCCACAAGCATACCCCAGACCCATCGTCGCAAGTAAGAGCCTGGCATCAAGGCTGGGTGAATCGATCCGCAGCAGCAAAAGGGGATAGCCATGGATGAGCAACAGTCACGACCCGAGGCGCGTTCCCGTCTCAGCGAAGCCTATGAACGCATTCTGACCCGTTTGAAGGACGGCGGCGGAGAACTCTCCTGGGACAGCTTTCAGCACGAACTCGACGAGGCGGTCGCGTTCGAGTCCGAGTTCGAAGAGTTCACCAAGGACGAGGCGGCGCTACTACGTGCCTGGGTCGAGCGGGACATGCGCGATTTTCGCCAGTATCTGGCCAGAGGTGGCGAGGGCATCGCGACTTGGCTTGGGATCGATCTCGACGTGCTCTCGCGCCGAGTCAGCGAAGCGCTGTTCTCGATCGCCGATCGCACCACCATCGATCGCGAACGCTTCGATGACGACCTGGAAGCGGCTCGGGCCGACTACACCGCCGGCGAAGTGGCGCTGCCGGGACGCATGAACTGCGTTCACTGTGGCGTCGGCGTGCTGCTCGATCAGGTCGCGCGGCTGGACGCCTGCCACGCCTGCGGACATCGCTACTTCCAGCGCGTTTCCGGGATGCCGCAATCCGAATCGCGGCCCTGAGGCCGCTTTATCGACGCTCACGACTGGCGGCTCGGCACTCGCCAGTCGTGGGCGTGTCAGCGGGGGCACGGCTTGGCAAATCAGGTCGTGGGCCGCATGAAGGGTTCCGGGGGGTGGCGCCATTCGGACTCATCGGCATCCAGTGCGCGGTGGGAAGATTCCGGCAGGCGCAGCCCTCCCCACATGGCCAATAGCGTGATCGCGATCAAATAGATCGCTGGCGACAGATTGTTGCCGGTGCGCTCGATCAACCAGGTTGCCACCAGGGGCGCCGTCCCGCCGAAGATCGTATACGAGACGTTGTAGCAGAGTGCCGAGGCGGTATAGCGCACCCGGGTCGGAAACTGCTCCGACAGCAGTACCGCCGTGACCACGCCGCAGATCACCGCGCCCACCGCCATCAGCATCGCGCCGATCAGCGATGCCCACCATTCGCCGCTCCCGGCCAGCGTATAGGCGGGAAAGACCGCCACGATCAGACACGTTCCCGCCGTCAGGATCGTCTTGCGACGTCCGACACGGTCGGCATATCGCCCGACGAACGGACATAGCGCCGCCGCGAAAATCAACGCGCCTAGACTGGCCAGTAGCGCGGTGGTTCGCGACGCGTGACCCACGACCTGCATGTAGGTCGTGAAGTAGGTGGTGAACATGTAGAACGATAGCGCCGTGACCGAAATGAAAGCGCTCAGACTGACAATGGTCGCGCCGTGCGCCCGGACGGTTTCTTTCAATGGTGCCTGCGGCACGGCATGTTGTGCTTTCAGGGCCTGGAAAGCGGGGGATTCGTCCAGTCGCAGGCGCATGTAGAGCCCGATCAGCCCCAGCGGCGCGGCGACCAGAAACGGAATACGCCAGCCCCAGGCGTTCAGAGCCTCTTCGGACAGGATGGTGCTGATGACGAAGGTCAGCGCCGCCGCGGTGGCAAAAGCCATAAAGGTGGAAACCGGCACGAAGCTGCCGTAGCGGGCCTTGCGGTGGGTCGGCGCGTGTTCCATCACGAAGGCACAGGCGCCGGCATACTCGCCGCCGGCGGAGAACCCCTGAATGCAACGCGCCAGAGCCAGCGCCAGCGGGGCAAATAGCCCGGCGCTTGCGTAAGTCGGCAGCACGCCGATCAGCGTCGTGGCCCCGGCCATCAGGAGCACGGTCACGGCAAGGATGCGCTTGCGCCCGATCCTGTCGCCCAGCATGCCGAAGAAGATCCCCCCGAGCGGGCGTAGTGCGAACGACACCGCAAACACCGCGAACGTCTGCAGCAGGGCCAATGAATCGTCGCCGGGCGGAAAGAAGTGCTGCGAGATGATCACGGCCAGAAAGCCGTAGACGGCAAAATCGAACCACTCGACGAAGTTGCCGATCGCCGAGGCCGCGATCACCTTGCGTAGCGTTGAAAGGTTGACATCGGTCGAAACTGAGTCGGTCGCATTATTGTTGTTGACCGTGGCCATTGCCTGTCTCCGTGGGGTCTCGAGAGGGAAGCTCTCAGCCTAGGGTGACAGGCAATGTTCTATCGGCATTCAGGCGACGAGAAGTGTTCTGGCTGCGACCAGCTTCGCGGGTCGGCGACGAAAAAGCGTCAATCCTCGATGCCGAGCTGCTGTTGCACTCGTTCCAGCGAGTCCTGCTGCAGACGTCCGTAGAGTTCGAATTCGTCGTGAACCGGCCGACCCAATGCCAGCTCGAAGGCGCTCTGGTTGGATTCGCTGCGAGACTCGCTGGCATGCGCCTGCTGCTGGGTGTCGCCGAGGTTCGACTGGAAGATGCCGGCGGCGCTGACCGGCAGGAAATCCTCGTAGGTGATCGGGGTGGCATCGATCCACCCCGTACCCACCGCGTCGTCGAGGGAAGCCGGGGCCGACTCGCCGCCGGCCAGACGCTCGCGCCCGCTGTCGCTGAGCTGATAGCGAAAGTACGCCAGCGCTTCACGCCGCAGCGTTGCCGCGTCATCGGGGAAGGCAGCGAAGACTTCGCCCAGCTGGCGCTGATGGGCGAGATTGTCGGCGGCGGCTGGCGCCTGGCGTGATTGGGCCAGCAGCTCGTCATATCGCGCGCGTCCCTTGGGTGTCAGTGCGACACCGCGTTGTTCGATCTCGCCGAAACGCGCGGTGTGAGTGCCTCCATCGCTGTCGGCGAACCGTACCGATTCTTCCAGGGCCTTGAAGCTGGTCTGGCGCAGCAGGATCGGCCACTGGCGCCGGGGCGGCCCCTCGATCACGGCCTTGGGGGTAATCCCGTAGTCCGGCATCGCGGCCTGGGCGGCGTCGATATCCAGCGTTCGCGGGGTCAGATGGTTGATATGCGGACCGCGGAAGCAAACCACGTCCGCCACCAGTCTGTGGGCCGCGTGCAACGCATGGTACGTGTCATGGTCGACGGTGGCGTCGCGGTGCCAGCGAAAGGTTTCCAGAATCTCGGTCACGAAACGCTCGGCCTGGTCACGAGCGAAGCCACCCTGGCGCTCACCCAGTTCGATCAGTTCGCGCGCCCCAGGGGTGAAGATGTCGCGCTCGGCAAGAATCGAGGCGGCCTGACGGCGCAAGGCGGCATCCTCGATCAACTCCAGGCGCAGCAGCGACGTGAAAACCCGGAAAGGGTTGCGCTGAAGCGAGCTTTTGTCGATGGGGCGGAAAGCCGTGGAATGGACCGGTACGCCGGCCTCGGAAAGGTCGTAGTAGCTCACGGGATACATCCCCATCAGCGCGAATACGCGTCTCAGCGTCGACAGCTCATCGGCGGTGCCGACGCGAATCGCCCCGTGACGCTCGACGCCCAGGCGCGAGGTCTCGTTCTGCGCGTCGAGCCGAGCGGCCAGCGCCGGATCCGAGTCGAGCGTCGTCTGATTGATATTGGCGACCAGTTCGAGCAGATCGCCATATTGCGGCACTTCCTGCCGGTACATGTCCGACATGGCTTGGGAGAAGGCGCTGCGGATATCGTCGGGGGAGACCTGAGACAGTGTCATGACATACTCGATGACCGGAAATGAAGAGTTCCATCCAACGCTATCGTCAGGCGGGAGGCAAGCCTCGAATGCCGCCTCGGAACCATTCGATAAACCGGCGTCGCATATCCGGAAATGACGCAGGGTCGAAGATCGTGACGCCACGCCCGTTGGCTGGAGTGCCAGGGCGTGGCGACAGGCGGCGGGGTGTTACCTGGGCTGGCGGGCCTTCCACACCAGTGCCGGCGCCAGCAGTAACAATGACAGCAGCCACGTCGGCCAGCTGCCGGTGCGGGTGAACGGCGTCTGTCCGGTCATGGGGACGATATCGCCGACGACGCTGGCGGTTTCGAACTGCGGCGCTCGCTCGCGCAGGCGGCCGTGATCGTCGATGATCGCCGTGACCCCGTTACTGGTAGCACGAACGACGTAGCGGCCGTTCTCCAAGGCACGCAGTTGCGCCATCTGCAGATGCTGCAGCGGTCCGATCGAGCGGCCGAACCAGGTGTCGTTGGAAACCGTCAGCAGGACGTTGGCATCGCGCGCCCGCTCCGCGACCAGGTCGGGGTAGACGATCTCGTAGCAGATGGCGCTGCCGATGGCGATGCCATGGGTCAGAATCGGCAACTGGGAATCGGCGCCGGCGGCGAAGTCGGACATCGGCAGATCGAAGAAGTCGATGACGCCGCGCAGCAGGAAGTCCAGCGGCAGGAATTCGCCGAACGGCACCAGGTGGCTCTTGCGGTACTCGCCGCGGGTATCGCCGACGCCGGTGATGGCGTTGTAGTAACGCCCTTCGGCGTCACGCTGGACGACGCCGGTCAGCAGTGAAGTGTCGCTGGGCAGCGTCGACTGCAAGCGCGCCATGAACGGCCGCGCCTGTTGTTCGAGCATCGGCAGGGCGGTCTCCGGCCAGACGATGATGTCGACGTCGTCAGGCACCTGACGCGTCAGGCGAGAGTAAGTGTTGACTGCATCACGCTGGCCATCGGCGCTCCATTTGGCGAGTTGCGGCAGATTGCCCTGCAGCAATGCGACGCGCAGCGGGTCGGCGGCCGGTGTCGTCCACTGGGCGGGTAGCGCCAGCGGCACCAGCCAGAGCAGTGCGATAGGAGCGATGGCCCACCAGCGACGATGACAAAATTCGACAAGGAGCGTGCCGGTGAGCGCGACGATCAACGACAGCAGATAGACGCCGCCGATAGGCGCCCAAGGTGCCAGCGGCGAATCGACCTGGGCGCTGCCCAGCAGCAGCCAGGGGAAACCGGTGAACGCCCAGCTGCGGAAGGCCTCGCCCAGTACCCAGAGCCCGGCGAAGCTGAGAAAGGCCAGTCGCGGCGAAGTGAAACGACGATAGAGCCCAAAGACGAGCGCCGGGAATAAAGCCAGGGTGCCGACGAAAAGCGCGGTCAGAAACAGCGCCAGCGGTACGCCGGTATAGCCGTAGTCGTGAATCGAGACATAGACCCAGGAAGTACCGCTTCCGAACAGGCCAACGCCGAACACCCAGCCGCGCAGCGCGCTCTGGCCCACGCTCAAGCGATGCTGGCCGAGATACATCAGGGCAACCGCTACCGGTCCCAACCACCACAGATGGAAGGGTGCGAAAGAGAGCGTGGCAAACCCGCCGGCAATCAGCGCAGCGAGATAGGCCGGCCAAGGGCGGCGGGCGGAAATCAACGGCTTGGCTTGCGGCATGTCAGGGGCGCTCCTTGCGAAAAGTGCCCCTTATACCAAAGTTGCTGAATGAATGCGTTAAGTGCTTTCAACCGCGCTGACCTGCGCCTAGAGTCCCGGGCCTACAGTCCCGCACCTACAGTCCCGCACCTACAGTTCCGACTCAGATGCCCGAGCCACGAATCAGGCCTCGCTCAGCTTTCGATGCGCCGTGCCGGTTCGTTTTCGTTTTCGACTTCGGTCGGTACCGGTTTGGCCTGGAGCAGGCGAATGCGTCGGTTGTCGGCATTGAGGATGGTGAAGCGCCACTCGCCGAGATCGGTATGCTCGTGGCGACCCGGGAGGTGGCCGAAGCGCTGCATGATCAGCCCGCCGACAGTATCGAACTCCTCGTCGGAGAATTCGGTGTCGAAGTGTTCGTTGAAGTCTTCGATCGGCGTCAAGGCGCGAACGGCATAGGTGCCGTCGCCCATGTCGCGGATATCCTCTTCCTCGTCGGTGTCGTGCTCGTCCTCGATATCGCCGACGATCTGCTCGAGAATATCCTCGATCGTGACGATACCGGCGGTGCCGCCATACTCGTCGACCACGATCGCCATGTGATTATGGGTATCGCGGAACTCCTTGAGCAGGCTGTTGAGACGCTTGGATTCGGGCACGAACATCGCCGGGCGCAGCACGTCGCGCAGGGCGAAAGCCTCGCGCTCCTGAGTGTTGCCTTTGAGTAGCGGGAGCAGATCCTTGACCAGCATGATGCCGAGCACGTCGTCTAGATTGTCGTCGATGACCGGATAGCGCGAATGCGCGGTTTCCAGAATGATCGGCAGGCAGTCTTCCGGACGCTGAGTCACGCTGATGGCGGTGACCTGAGAGCGCGGGATCATCACCTCGCGCACCTGCTGATCGCTGATCTGGAATGCGCCTTCGATGATCGTCAACGCATCCTGATCGAGGTTAAGGCGTGGGCCGGCCTCGCGCAGAAAGGTGAGCAGCTCTTCACGCGAGCTGGGTTCATCGAAATCGCTGGAGAAGGTACTGATCAGTTTTTCAAGCCAGGATCGACTGCTCTGGCTACTCGATCGGTCTTCGCTCATGACTGTGGTCTCTTGTCCTCGAATGACACACGGAAGGGAAAAGGACTATCGCTCCATCGCAATGCCCGTAGGCGACACGATGCCTTCGCGGCGCGCTCGAAAGAGAGTCGCGGCGAATCGATGATCGATATCCAAAAGGGGCCAACCGCGATTCGGGCGCGGCTTGGCGGAGGCTCGTCAGGCGCTTCGGCCATCAGGCTTGGGGTCTCGCTGGATGCTTCCCCATGACCGCAGGAAGATCTCGTCGGTATCGGCATGATGCTGGATGTTGACGCTTTGAGTCGGAGTTTAGGCATCGGGTTTCGAATCGACGACGCGATACGGGTCCGCAATGCCAAACTGGGTGAGCAGAACTCTCTCGAGAGTTTCCATCTGCTCGGCTTCATCATCATCTATATGGTCATAGCCGAGCAAATGCAAGCAGCCGTGTATTACCAGATGGGCGTAGTGATCGCGGATTGACTTGTGCTGTTCCTGCGCTTCGTTGGCCACCACGTCGTGGCAGATCACCAGGTCGCCGAGCAGGGGCAGTTCGATCCCTGGCGGGGATTCGAACGGAAAAGAGAGCACGTTGGTCGGCTTGTCCTTGCCGCGATAGTCCCGGTTGAGCTGTTGGCTCTCGTCACGTTCGACGACGCGAATCGTCAATTCGTGGCGAGTATCGCCCTCATGAGCGAGTACCGCACCGACCCAGTCTTCGAGATCCGACTGGCTCGGGAGAGCCGTTTCGGCTTCGTCGCCGACGGCGATCTGGAGATCGATCTCCGGGGTCATGAGTCGTCGTGGCCCCGGTGGGTCTCGGTCTCGAGCCGCGCCTGACGGCGATCTTCCCGACGCTGTCGCTGGGCCGCTTCTTCGGTCGCCTCGTGAATGTCGTAGGCCTCGATGATGCGCTGCACCAGCGGGTGGCGGACGACGTCCTTGGGCGCGAACTGGGTGATTCCGATGCCGGCCGTATCGCGCAACACCTCTAGCACGTGAATCAACCCCGAGCTCGTGCCACGCGGCAGGTCGACCTGGGTCGCGTCGCCGGTGATCACCGCCGTCGAGCCGAAGCCGATACGCGTCAGAAACATCTTCATCTGCTCGCGCGTGGTGTTCTGGCTCTCATCCAGAATGATGAAGGCGTTATTGAGCGTACGCCCGCGCATGTAGGCGAGCGGGGCGATCTCGATGATCTGGCGCTCGATCAGCTTGTTGACCTGCTCGAAGCCCAGCATCTCGTAGAGGGCGTCGTAGAGCGGGCGCAGATAGGGATCGATCTTCTGCGCCAGGTCGCCGGGCAGGAAGCCGAGCTTCTCGCCGGCCTCGACCGCCGGGCGCACCAGCAGAATGCGCCTGACCTCCTGACGATTGAGCGCTTCCACGGCCGCTGCCACCGCCAGATACGTCTTGCCGGTACCCGCGGGGCCGATCCCGAAGTTGATATCGTGACGGCGAATGCTGGCGACGTAGCCCTGCTGATTGAAGCCGCGCGGCTTGATCAGCGTTCGCGGCGTGCGGATGAGCAGGCCACCGGCTTCGATATCGCCGATCTCCTCTTCCATCGCCTCGACCCCCGACTCCTGGAGATAGAGATGGACAGTGTCCGGGGTCAGTTCGTCGGCTTCGGTCTCGCGGTAGAGATGCTCGAGCACGTTGGCCGCTGCCTTGACGCCGGCGTCGGGGCCGGCCATCTGGAAGACGTTGCCGCGGTTGCGCAGCGTGACGCCGAGCCGTGCCTCGACCAGTTTCAAGTGTTCGTCGCGCTGACCGCAGAGATTGGCCAGACGCATGGGATCGTTGGGTTCGAGCGTCAAGGAGACGACGCGATTGTCAGACTGTTGGTCTTGGGTCAACGCAAAGAGGTCCGTTGTTTTGAAAAAATGGATTTGAAAATATGGCTTTGGAAAAAGCGCAGCACGACTGCCATATCGCCAGCTTACTGCGCAGTTTCCTGTCGGAGCAATGCTTGAGGTTAACCAGTGTCAGCCACCGGCTTCGCGTCACCCGTTAGCGCTGAAGCAGGGCAACGCCGCATCTCTCTGACGGAATGTCGGATGCGTCTCGCGGCATTGCGCCTGAATTCAGATGGGGAGGCCGAGACAGGGTCAATAGCGCTCGCCGGAAACCAGCTCGCCGCGCAGCGAATTGGGCAGCGCTTCGGTGATGCTGACATCGACGAAATAGCCGATCAGCGACGTCGGATCGTCGGCCCGGAAATTGACCACCCGATTGTTCTCGGTTCGGCCTGAGAGCTGCCCCGGGTCTCTGGGCGAGAACCCGGTGACAAGAATTCGTTCGACGTTGCCGACCATGCGGCGGCCAATCTGGGCAGTCTGCTGATTGAGTCGATCCTGCAGGATCGCCAGCCGCTGCTTTTTCGTTTCCGCCGAAGTCTCGTCGGGAAGGCTGGACGCCGGCGTTCCCGGTCGCTTCGAGTAGATGAAACTGAAAGAGGCATCGAAACCGATGCGATGAATCAGGTCCATGGTGTCTTCGAAGTCAGCGTCGGTCTCGCCAGGGAAGCCGATGATGAAGTCCGAGGAAAAACTGATGTCCGGACGCAGGGCACGAATGCGCTCGAGCTTGTCGATATACATGTCGCGATCGTGGCCGCGCTTCATGGCGGCGAGAATGCGATCCGAGCCTGATTGAACGGGCAGATGCAGGTGGCTTACCAGCTCCGGTATCTCGCCATAGGCTTCGATCAGGCTGTCGGAAAACTCGACCGGATGCGAGGTCGTGAAGCGGATGCGGTCGATACCGTCGACCGCCGCCACGCAGGCGATCAGCTCGGCCAGATCGATCTCGTCGCCATCGGCATCCGGCCCGCGATAGGCGTTGACGTTCTGGCCCAGCAGGTTGATCTCGCGCACGCCCTGGTCTGCCAGATGAACGACTTCTTCCATCACCGATTCGAAAGGGCGCGAGACCTCTTCGCCACGGGTGTAGGGAACCACGCAGAAGGTGCAGTACTTGGAGCAGCCTTCCATCACCGACACGAATGCGGTCGCGCCATCGGATTTCGGCTTGGGCAGATGATCGAACTTCTCGATCTCGGGGAACGTCACGTCCACCGTCTGGATCGGCGATGCGCCCTTGTTGCGGGCGTCCAGCATGGTCGGCAGCCGATGCAGCGTCTGCGGGCCGAATACCATGTCGACGTGGGGCGCACGCTTGCGGATATTCTCGCCTTCCTGGCTCGCAACGCAGCCGCCGACGCCGATGACCAGATCCGGCTTGGCGGCTTTCAACTTCTTCCAGCGTCCGAGCTGATGGAACACCTTCTCCTGTGCCTTCTCGCGAATCGAGCAGGTGTTGAGCAGAATGACGTCGGCATCACCCTCGTTGTCGGTCATTTCCAGACGATGAGATTCCCCGAGCAGATCCGCGATGCGAGCGGAGTCGTACTCGTTCATCTGACAGCCGTGGGTCTTGATGAAGAGCTTCTTCGTCATAGGTTGCGTTGCTGCGGCCATGCGCGCGTCACCGGTGCCCTGTCGTGGAAAAGAGAGGAGAAAAACAAGATGGAAAGCCTGCCTGAATGGATCTCCGTCGAGCAGGCGTCCTTGAAAACGCGGCATTATACGACCGTTGACCCGATACAGCCAACCCGCGTCGCTCGCATGGCGCGATGGCTGTGGTACCCTTGCGCCTATTTGCAATGCCACGCTGAAAGCCGAGAATCGGGGATGATGTCTCGAGTCGAAAGGCTCGGCAGCGTCGGTAAAGATATCGAGAGAGCCGTTCATCTATGCCCAGCAAGCCGATCTATCGGGTAGTGTTTCACAATCAGGGTGAAGTTTGGGAACTCTACGCCAGGGAGATCTTTCAAAGCGATCTGTGGGGCTTCATTGAAGTCGAAGCTTTCGTGTTCGAGGATCAGTCCAAGGTTGTCGTCGATCCCGGCGCGGAGAAGCTTCGACGCACCTTCGATGGCGTCAACCGCAGTTACATTCCCTACAGTGCCATCGTCCGTATCGACGAAGTGGAGCGAGGGGGGATAGCCAAGGCCGTCAAGTCCGAGGGTAACGTCGCCGAATTCCCGCGGCCCATGGCGTGGCCGCCCCGGGATGATACCTGAGACGACCGGCTTCGAAGTTTCGGAAAGTTTTTGAAAAATCAGGGGTTGGTCAGATTTTCACCAATTTGTCGCAATGCCGAGACAGCCGGTGGATAGGCTCATCGATGCGCAGGTTGTCCAAATGGTTATCCACAGAAAGTGTGGATGATCGATTCACCGCCCTTGCAGGAAGCGAGGCGTGGTCTCATCGTCGCGTGAACCAGTCAATGTCCAACCGTTATCGATTAGCCACTTAAGATCACGACGATATGTTGAAAATTCGAAATGTAGTTCTGGGTTGCGCCTTGAGCGCGACCCTGTTTTCCGCTCCTGCCATTGCGCAGAACGGCCACTGGATCAGTGATTCGTTGACCACGTTCGTGCGCAGCGGTCCAACCGATGGCTACCGCATCGTGGGTACGCTGACCAGCGGCGATCCGGTCACAGTGCTGCAGACGCAGGGCGACTATACCCAGGTTCGCGGCCCCGATGGGGACGAGGTCTGGGTTCAGTCCCAGTTCGTGCAGGACGAACCCAGCGCCCAGCAACAGCTGCCGGCGTTGCAGAAGAAAGTCGATCAGCTGACCACGCGGCTCGACGGCATCGACGACGAGTGGAATCAGCGAGTGGCCGATATGCGCAACGAACTGCAAAGCCGTGAGGCGCAGGTCGACGAACTCCAGACCACCAACAATCAGCTCGACGAGTCCTACTCTCAGGCCGAGAGCAGGATGCGCGAGATGCAGGCGCGTCTGGACACGCAGAAGGAGGACCTGTTGATGCGCTACTTCATGTATGGCGGTGGTGTCGCGGCTGCGGGTTTGATCGTCGGACTGATCGTGCCGCATCTGCCGCGTCGTCGGCGCAAGCGCGACCGTTGGTTCTGAGTCTCGCCGGGAGTGCCTCGTGACTGCAGCGGATTGGCTCGAACGGTGGCAACAGGGGCGCATCGGGTTTCATCGCGAGGCGCCTCATCCGGCTTTGACGGCTCACTGGCCGGCGATCGGTCTGGAGGCCGAGGCCAGGATTCTGGTGCCGCTATGTGGCAAGAGCCGGGATATGCGCTGGTTAGCCGAGCATGGTCATCCGGTGCTGGGCATCGAACTCTCGCCGCTGGCCATCGAGCAGTTCGTCGCCCAGAGTGCTCAGCCTGTACTGCGTTATCGTCAGCCAGAGTCCGGGAAGTCAGGGTTCGACTGCACCCGCCAGGGCAACATCGAACTGTGGTGCGGCGATGTGTTCCGATTTCAGGTCGACCATGCCGCCGAGTTGGCGGGCTTTTACGATCGTGCCGCTCTCGTCGCGCTACCGCCGGCGGCGCGACAGCGCTACGCCCATCATCTGGCCCAGCTGTTGCTGCCGGGCGGGCGGGGGCTGCTGATCACGCTGACCCACGACGATCCCGAGCGCGGCCCGCCGTTCAGCGTGACGCACGAGGAAGTGGAGTCGCTGTTGTCGCCCAACTTCGAGCTGACGCTGTGTGACGTCTCGCCAGCCGAAGATGGCCTGACCGAAAGCGTGTGGAAAATGGTGAGGCGAGGCCCCGCGAGCTAGCGCCGTACCGTCACGATCATCGACATACCCACCGTGTTGGATCGAATAAGGAAAGCCGCCTGCTACGTTGCCGTAGCAGGCGGCTTTTCATTTCTGCTTAAGGGCCGTGGACGTATCAGCGCGCCAGCAGATTGGCCAGCTGCTGATCGCGGAAGGTGCGGTCGAGAGCGTTGCTCAACAGTTCGCTCACCATGCGGTTGTTGGTATCCCAGTCCGGCTTGAGCGCGTAGCTCTGCGAACGTTTGGCCGTATAGCGACCCTTGTAGGTATTGTTGCCATTGGCGACATCGGCCTGGATGATCGCCTGCAGCTGAGAGGCGCCCAACATCGGCTGCTCGGCGGTACCCCGGGCGTAATCGAGCTCGGCCAGCGTCAGTGTCAGCGAGGGGCCGCCATTGTTCTGGCTGGTCGGGTTGAAGCCCATGCCGCGCAGAGCATTTTCCGCTTGCGAGCGGATCTTGGGAATCACGTCGTTGGCTTCGACCGTGATCGTCGAGGTTGCCGATGCCGTGCCGGATCGGGTGCCGATGACGCTACTGTCGCGGCCGTCGACCACCTCGAGCGAGACAGACTGGCCATTGCCGGCTTGCGGGAACCCGCCGCTGACCTTGGGGCTCACGGAAAGAATCTGCGGGCTCTGAGCGCAGGCTGTCAGCAGGCCGAGCAGTAGCAACGTGGCGGTACATTTGAGCGCAAACCATTGACGCATAACGCTAACCTCTCGAATCGTGGGGGCGGACGCGCCCATTATAGACACTGTCCGCCACTTTCCGGAACGCGGGCAAGCGTCGAACGGAAATTCCGGAGGTGAATCGGACGGTCTCCTCTCACGAAACCGATAACGGCGCCAGTGTCTGCGGGCGTGGTGTATCGAAGCGATGCAGACGGCTGGGTTGCGCGAATAGTCGTTTGCCGCGGGTGATCGCCAGACGTTCGAAATCGGCATGGCTGATCGTCGCCAGCCACGGTTCGCCGAGCCAGTCGGCCTCCAGCTCGATCCGCACTTCGGCGCCCACCGGCACCACCGCAGTGACGCTGACCGGCAAGTGCGCGCGTGCGCTGGGCTGCTCGTCCAGGCGAACCTCATGGGGGCGCAGCAGCAGTTCCCGGCGGCCATTCTCGACGCCGGGCACCGCCACTCGCGCATTGCCGCAGGTCAGTACTTGGTTCTCGATATCGCCTTCGAGCCGGTTGACGTCGCCCAGAAACTCGAACACGAAACGGTTGGCGGGCTGGCGATAGAGCGTATCCGGCGTCGCGATCTGCTCGACCCGGCCATTGCTCATCACCACCACGCGATCCGACAGCTCCAACGCCTCTTCCTGGTCATGGGTCACGAACAGGCTGGTGAAGTTAAGCTCCTCGTGGAGATGACGCAGCCAGCGACGCAGCTCCTGACGGACCTTGGCATCCAGGGCACCGAACGGCTCGTCGAGCAGCAGGACGTCGGGTTTCAGGGCCAGGGCGCGTGCCAGCGACACGCGCTGCTGCTGGCCGCCGGAGAGCTGGGCGGGAAAGCGTTCGGCGAAGTCCTGAAGCCGGACCATCTCGAGCAGCTGCATCACCCGGGTGCGGATTTCGCCGCTCGAGGCCCGCTGCGAACGCGGCATGGCGGTGAGACCGAAGGCGACGTTGTCGAACACGCTCATGTGGCGAAACAGCGCATAGTGCTGGAACACGAAACCGATGCGCCGGTCTCGCACGTGGACGTGGGTCACGTCGCGCTCGCCGAAGTGGATCGATCCGCCGTCGGCCTGTTCCAGCCCGGCGACGATACGCAGCAGCGTAGTCTTGCCGGAGCCGGAGGGGCCGAGCAGCCCGATCAGCTCGCCATCGTGAATGTCGAGATCGATGGGCTCGAGAGCGCGGGTTTTGCCATAGGTCTTGTCGATCTGCGAGATGCGGATACTCATGTCGCGGTCTCCCGGCGCGCGGCGCGCCATTCGAGTGCCGCCTTGGCGGCCAGCGTCAGCAGTGCCAGCAACGCCAGCAGCGAGGCGCTGGTGAAGGCGCCGACGGTGTTGTAGTCCTGATAGAGCTGTTCGACCTGTAGCGGCAGGGTGTTGGTCTCGCCGCGAATCGCCCCGGCGACCACCGAGACGGCGCCGAATTCACCTACGGCGCGGGCGTTGGTCAGGATCACGCCGTAGAGCAGGGCGTGGCGAATGTTGGGCAGCGTGACACGCCGGAAGATCGTCCAGCCGGAAGCGCCCAGCGTCACCGCGGCTTCTTCTTCACGCGAACCCTGTGCCTGCATCAGCGGAATCAGTTCGCGCGCGACAAATGGACAGGTGACGAAAAGCGTGACCAATACGATGCCCGGCCAGGCGAACATGATCTGGATGTCATGGGTGTCGAGCCAGCCGCCGAGCCAGCCGTTGCGGCCATAAAGCAGCAGGTAGACCAGGCCGGCGACCACCGGCGAAACGGCAAACGGGATGTCGATCAGCGTCTGCAGCAGGCGGCGGCCGGGAAACTCGAAACGGGTGACCAGCCAGGCCAGAAACACCCCGAAGACCAGATTGACCGGCACCGTGATCACGGCGACCAGCAGCGTCAGGCCGATGGCAGCCAGGGTGTAGGCGTCGCTCAGGTTCTGCCAGTAGACGTCGATACCGCTCATCAACGCCTGGGCAAAAATCGCCACCAAGGGCAACAGCAGGAACAGCGCCGTCAGCGCCAGCGCCACGCCGATCAACAAACGGCGGACGCGCGGTGCATCACCGATACGGATCATCAGCCGCGCCCTCCATGCAGTCGCTTGATGAATCGCCCCTGCCACAGGTTGATCGCGAGCAGCAGGGCAAGCGAGGTGGCGAGCACGATCGAGGCGACCGCCGAAGCGCCGGCGTAGTCGTACTCCTGCAGTTTGACGAAGATCATCAACGAGGTGATTTCGGTCTCGTAGGGTTTGCCGCCGGCGATGAAGATCACCGCGCCGAATTCCCCCAGCGAGCGCACGAAAGCGAGCCCGGTACCCGTTACCAGCGCCGGCCATAAGTAGGGCAGGATCACCCGACGAAACGCGAGGCCATCGCTGGCGCCGAGGGTCATCGCAGCTTCGTCCACTTCGGCCGGCAGATCTTCCAGTACCGGCTGCACGGTACGGACCACGAACGGGATGCTGGTAAAGGCCATCGCCAGCGCGATGCCGACCCAGGTGTAGGAAACCGAAATGCCCAGCGGCTCCAGCAGCCGGCCGATCCAGCCGTTACTGGAGTAGAGCGTTGCCAGCGTGATCCCCGCCACCGCCGTCGGCAGCGCGAACGGCAGATCCATCAGGGCATCCACCAGCCGCTTGCCGGGAAATTCGTAGCGCACCAGCACCCATGCCATCAGCAGCCCGAAGACCGCATTGAACAGGGCGGCCACCGCTGCGGCGAGGAGCGTGACCGTGTAGCTCGCCAGCAGGCGCGGGTCGGTGATCAGAAACCAGTACTGCGACCAGCTCAGCTGCGAAAGCTGCCCCACCAGACTGGTCAGGGGCAGCAGCAGAACCAGCGAGACGAAGGTCAGCGAGATGCCGAGTGACAGGCCGAAGCCCGGCAGTACTCGGCGTTCGCGACGTCGCGTGAGAGCTTGGGCGATCATCGGCGCTGGAGTTGATCCAGTTCACCACCGCTGGCGAAGTGCGTCTTCATCGCTTCCGGCCAGCTTCCGAAGACATCTTCGACGCGCAGCAGTTCGGTTTGCGGGAACTGGTCGCGGAATTCTTCGGCAACCTTCTCGTCGTTGACGCGGTAGTTGAACCCGGCCAGTAGGCGCTGCGCTTCCTCGGTGTAGAGATAATCGAGATAGCCCTTGGCCAGATCTTCGTTGCCGTTACGCTCGGCATACTCGTCGACCACGGCCACCGGAAATTCGGCCAGGATACTCACCGGCGGTACCACCACCTCGTAGTCGTCCTTGCCGTATTCGTTGCGGATGTTATTGACCTCGGATTCGAACGTGATCAGCACGTCGCCGATATCGCGCTCGACGAAGGTCGTGGTCGCGCCACGCCCGCCAGTATCGAACACCTCGACGTTGCCGAGGAACGTCTTCATGAAGTCTTCGATCTTGCTCTCGTCGCCGTCGAAGGTCTTGTCGGCGTAGCCCCAGGCAGCGAGATAGGTGTAACGGCCGTTGCCCGAAGTCTTGGGGTTGGGAAAGACCAGCGACACATCGTCGCCAGCCAGGTCGTCCCAGTTCTCGATGTGCTTGGGATTACCCTTGCGCACCAGAAACGCGATGGTCGAGTAGTAGGGCGAGGCGTGGTTGGGGTAACGATCCTGCCAGTCCTTGGCGACCAGGCCGGCGTCGGCCAGTACGTTGACGTCGGTGACCTGGTTGAAGGTCACCACGTCGGCGCGCATCCCCTGCATGATCGAACGCGCCTGGGTCGATGAACCGCCGTGGGACTGTTTCACGCTGACGGTCTCGTCGTGCTGGGCCTGCCACCAGTCGATGAACTTCGGATTGACCGCGGCGAAGAGCTCGCGGGCAATATCATAGGAGGAGTTGAGCAGCTCCCGCGGTTCTTCCTGGGCCTGCGCAGGCGACAGGGCGCCTAGCGCCAGGGTCAGTCCGAAGGCGGAGGCGGCGAATAGCGAGCGAGGTCTGGAAAGCCCGAACATGTGTCAGTTCCCTATGGATTATTAGCGATAGTGGCAAGGCTAAATAAACCCGAATGGAATGACAATTCGTTTTGATATAACCTTTTATTATATGTTGGCGCGGTTATTCCATAAGGCGCCACCCAAGAACCCAAGAAGAGATGCGCTTTCTAGACTGGCTCAACGTGAGCCATGCGAGACGGCTTGCCGATCCGGTAAAGTCCGACCAGACCCAGCAGTGGCCCGGGCAGCAACCACCAGGCAATCGTCGCCCCCCAGGTGGAGAGCGCCGGGACCAGCAGGCCAATCGAGGCGGCCGAAATGGCGAAGCCGATGGCGTTCTGCAGCGTCAGCGCGCTACCGATCAGTGTCGGTGGACAGGCGCCGGCGGATAGCGCCGAGAACTGCGGCGAGTCGATTACCGCGAGAAGGCTCCACAGGCCCAGAAATCCGACCAGCGGGGCGTAGCCGATATGAGGCGCCAGCCAGGGATACGCCAGACAGCAAAGCGCCGAGCCCGTCAGTCCTGCGGCGGCGACTCGGCAGCTGCCAAGGTACTGGCTCGTCCAGCCGCCGAACCAGCAGCCGGGAGCGCCGATTGCGATCAGGGCAAACGAGGTCAGCGCCAGCGTTCTCGAGGAGATCGTCGGATCTGCAGCTATCAGTAGCAATGGGATGAGCGTCCAGAGGGTGTAGAGCTCCCACATGTGGCCGAAGTAGGCGCCGGCCGCACGACGGAAATCAGCGATCCGGAACGCCCCCAGCCCGGCCAGGCGCGATGATGTGGAGGGAGATGCCCTCGGCTCGCTCGGGGCATCACCCAGTCGCCACACGGCGATACCGGCTATCAACGTTAGCAGCGAGGCGAGCCAGAGCGTCAGCCGCCAGTTGCCTCCCCAGTGTATCCCGGCGAGCAGATGAGGCATCGCGGTACCCAGGACCAGCATGCCGACCAGCCATGCCAGGCCCAGGCCGGTGCGCTTCGGAGCCCAGCCCACCATCAGTTTCATGCCGATGGGGTAGATGCCGGCGAGCGATAGCCCGGTCACCACGCGCAGCCCGACCGCCGACTCCAGGCCGTTGGCGTAGGGCAGCAACGCGTTGGAAAGGGCGCCGATCAGACATGCCAGCGCGAATAACCGGCTGGCCCGCGTGCGATCGGCAAGGCCGCTGAGACCGAGAGCCAGCGTGCCGAGCAGAAACCCGAACTGCACCGCGCCGGTCAGCCAGCCCAGGTCGCCGGAAGAAAGCTGCCACAGGCGCTGGAGATCGTCGATCACCGCGTTGGGCGTGAACCACAGTGCGGTGCCGAACCATTCGGCGATGGCAATGATGACAATCGGCATCGGGACTCCTGTGCGCATGCGGCGTTCCCGGCGGCATGATACTGAATCGACGCCAGCGATCCGCCGCACCTCGAAACCCTTGATGGCGCTGCAGATCGCTGGCGATGGATCAGCGGCTAATTCAAAGCCCCATGGCCGACGACGTCGAACGTCGCGGATCGGCGCCGCCGGTGAAGGTGCCGTCATCCTCGATCAGGATAGATTGCGCCGCGCCCATCGCTTCCTGCTGGCTCACCTTGTGGCCCATCGCTTCGAGCAGAGCGATGGTATCCGGGCTGATGCCGTCCTCGATGCGGATCTCGTCCGGCAGCCACTGGTCGTGAATCCGGGGGGCGCTGACCGCGCTCTGGATATTCATGCCATGGTCGATCACGTTCATCACCACCTGGAGCGTAGTGGTGATAATGCGTGAGCCGCCCGGGCTACCGGTCACCAGGAAGTTCTTGCCATCCTTCTTGACGATGGTCGGCGTCATCGACGAGAGCATGCGCTTCTCCGGTTCGACCTTGTTGGCCTCGCCGCCGATCAGGCCGTAGGCGTTGGGCGTGCCGGGCTTGGCCGAGAAATCGTCCATTTCGTTGTTGAGCAGAAAGCCGGCGCCGTCGACGACGATGCCCGAGCCGTAGCTGAAATTGATGGTGTAGGTATTGGAAACGGCCAGGCCGCTATCGTCGGCGATCGAGAAATGCGTGGTCTCGTTGGACTCATAGGGCAGCGGATGACCGGCGGCGATCTCCTTGCTCGGCGTGGCGTGGTCGAGATCGATTTGCGCGCGCAGTTCTTCGGCGTAAGCCTTCGACGTGATGCCCTTCAACGGCACATCGACGAAATCGGTATCCCCGAGATACTCGGCCCGGTCGGCATAAGCGCGCTTCATCGCCTCGCTCATGACATGGATCGTCCGCGCCGAGTTGAAGCCCATGGCATGGATGTCGTAGCCCTCGAGGATGTTGAGCATCTGGACGATATGCGCGCCGCCGGAGGAGGGCGGGCTCATGGCGTAGATGTCGTAGCCGCGATAGGTGCCGTGCACCGGCTCGCGAATCGTCGGTTGGTAACCGGCCAGATCCTTCGCCGTCATCAGACCACCGTGGTTCTTCATTTCTGTGGCGATCAGCTCGGCTGTCTTGCCTTCGTAAAACTCCCGCGGGCCCTTGTCGGCAATGCGCTTGAGCGTCGCGGCGAGGTCAGGCTGACGGAATCGCTCGCCGGCACGATAGAGCGAACCGTCCGGCTTGTAGAACACCTTGCGGGTAGAGTCCCACTGCTTGAGTCGATCCTGAGCTTCGTCCAGCCCCTCCGCGAAGCGCGGCGGAATGACGAAGCCTTCGTCGGCCAGCTTGATCGCCGGGGCGAGCGCCTGCGGCAGCGTGAGCGTGCCGTACTTATCCAGCGCCAGGGCCAGCCCGGCAACCGTGCCAGGCACGCCGGACGCATTGTGGGTGTAGCGCGAAAGCTCGGAGACGGCCTCCCCCTGTTCGTTCTGGAACATGGTTTCGTAGGCCGCGGCGGGTGCCTTCTCGCGATAGTCGATGGCGATGACCTTGTCGCTTTTTTCGTCCGAAATCAGCATGAATCCGCCGCCACCGATATTGCCCGAGCGGGGTTGTGTCACCGCCAGCGCGAACCCGGCGGTAACGGCCGCATCGACGGCATTGCCACCGCCTTCGAGCACGTCATGCGCGATCTGCGAAGCCAGATAATGGCTGGTCGCCACCATGGCGTGTTCGCCGACCTGGGGATGGAAGCGCTCGCCCTCGAGGATCGCCGACTGGGCCAGTGCAGGCGTCGAAAACGCCATCGAGAATGTCGCCGAGACCGCGGTGGTCAGGCAGAAAACGGAGACCGCAATGACCCGGCGAGTGGGCAGCGCGGGAGCAATGAAGCGAGGCATGAAATGTCCCCCAGAAGCGTCGTTGTTGTATGTGACCGACGGGATACGCGCGGTCAAGGCCAGATGCAGTATAGAAAGAGTCGACGCCAACCGCGTCATCGACTTCGGTGGCGCAGTGGTTTTACGTCCGGCGCCGCCAAAGATCGCAAAGCGTGCGCTAGAATGAGCGCCAGAAGCCAGCCTGCATAAGGATTTTTCGCTCATGCGCGATTTCAAGATTGCCCCCTCGATTCTGTCCGCCAACTTCGCCTGTCTGGGACAGGAGGTCGAAGACGTGGTGGCATCGGGCGCCGACATCATCCATTTCGACGTCATGGACAACCACTACGTACCCAACCTGACGATGGGGCCGATGGTGTGCGAGGCGCTGCGCAAGCATGGCATCACCGCGCCGATCGACTGCCATTTGATGGTCAAGCCGGTAGATCGGCTGATCGGCGATTTCATCGATGCCGGGGCCAGCTACGTGACATTCCACCCGGAGGCGTCCGAGCATATCGACCGCTCGCTGCAGCTCATTCGCAGCCACGGCTGCAAGGCGGGGCTGGTGTTCAACCCGGCAACGCCGCTTTCCCACCTGGATTACGTCATGGACAAGGTCGACATGATCCTGATCATGAGCGTCAACCCCGGCTTCGGTGGACAGTCCTTCATTCCCGCGGCGCTCGACAAACTGCGCGAGGCGCGCCGGCGCATCGACGCCAGCGGCCTGCCGATCCGGCTGGAAGTCGACGGGGGGGTCGGCCCGGACAATATCGCCGAGATCGCCAGAGCGGGGGCCGATACGTTCGTCGCCGGCTCGGCGATCTTCAAGGCGCGAAATCTCGATGATCCCAGTCGCTACGACGGCGTGATCGGCAAGATGCGCTCGGCACTGGCCGCGAGCTGACAGCGCATGTCGACGACCGCCGAGCTGTCGGCGCCACCCGTCGAGTCGCGCCAGTGGTATCTCTATCTGGTCGAGATGGCCAATGGCGCGCTCTACACCGGCATCACCACCGATGTCGCCCGACGAGTCGCTCAGCATGCCCGCGGCCGTGGCGCACGGGCTCTGCGCGGCAAAGGGCCGCTGACTCTGCGCCACGCCCAGGTGGTCGGCAACCACAGTGATGCGCTCAAGCTCGAGGCGTCGATCAAACGGCTGAGCGCCGAGAGCAAGCGCCGCTGGATCGAGCGCCATCGACTGTCATCGTTATGTCACCAGATTGTCATCGCTCCCGATCCCGCGGCACCGTAGAATTCCCGTCACCGTCCGACGACGTCGACCTGGAAAGCTTCGATCATGAAAGTGGTGGCACTGCACAATCTCAAGGGCGGCGTCGGCAAGAGCTCGGCCGCCGTCAATCTGGCCCGCGAAGCCAATCGCGATGGCCTGCCTGTACTGCTGTGGGATCTCGACGCCCAGGGGGCCTCGACCTGGATACTTGGCGGAGAGAACGGCATGAGCCGCAAGGTCGGCAAGCTGCTGTCGGGGAAGTCACCGCTGGGTGAGCAGGTCCAGCACACCCCCTGGGAGCGTTTCGATCTGCTGCCGGCGGACATGCGTTTGCGCGAGCTCGACCGGATCCTCGAGGACAAGGCCGAGGGCGACAAGCATCTCAAACGGTTGATCGAGCCATTCAGCGAGGAGTACGCGCTGATGATTCTGGACTGCCCGCCCGGGCTCTCCACGCTGGCCGAACAGCTGATTCGCGCCGCCGATCGCATCCTGGTGCCGACGATTCCCAGCCCGCTGTCGGTGCAGGCGTTCTCGCGGATGCTGACACATCTCGATCTCAAGAAGCGCCAGCGCGAACGCGTCCTGCCGTTCTTCAATCTGGTCGATCGGCGTCGGCGCCTGCACTGCGACTGGATCGATTCGCCGCCCGAGGCCCTGGGGCGGACGCTGGAGAACTGGATTCCGTATGCCAGCGACATCGAGCGGATGAGTCTCGAAAACCGGCCGCTGGCGGACCTGGCACCTCGCAGCCGTGCCACTCACGCCTATCGCCGTCTGTGGCAGGAACTCAAGACGGAATTGGGGGAGTAGCCGCGCCAAGGCTTCGAACGTTCGCGCAGGGTCTGTATACTTACCCAGTGTTTTGAGTCCGACGCTGGGGACCCCATGGCGCTGCCGACGCTCGAAGATCCGCTTTACTATCTCGCCAACTTCCGCCGCGTGCTCGACTGGTTGACGTCGCGCTACGCGGATCTGCTGAGCGCCGAAGAATCGGCGTTCATTGCCGCTTTCGAATGCTTGCCTCAAGCCTCTCAGGCGCTGCTGGTGCGGATGGTCATGCGCAAGGGCGCCGATTTTCGCGCCAGTCGCCTGGTCTATGCCGAGATCGGCGACAGCCATCACGCGGCAGGCCCGCTGCTCGAGCCCGGCTGGGTCGAGGAGGGCGCGCCGCTGACGCTGGAAACCCTGTTCACGCTGGTGACTCGAGCGGAAATCGCCGCCGACATGGCCCCGTGGCTGGCGGAACTCGGTATCGGCAAGAGTGCCGGCAAGCGTGTCTGGCTTTCGGCGTTGCAGGCGGAGTCGCCGGATCCTCGTCCGCTGGCCGAGTGGCTGCCGACGCTGGAAGAGCGTCACTATCGTCTGAACGTCGACGCCATGTGCGAGCGCTTCCGGCTGATGTTTTTCGGCAATCTGCGTCAGCACTGGTCGGAATTCGTCCTGGCGGAACTCGGCGTCTATCGCTTCGAGGCCGTCGAGCTGGATGCCGCCTCGCGAGCGTTCTCCCGGCGTGAGGAACTTGAGGCCTATCATCATCTTCACCGCTGTCGCGAGCGCTTCGACGCCGACGAGGCGATGGAGTCGCTGTTGCCGGATATCCCGCGAATCGCGTTCGACAACGACTGGCTTGAGCGTCGGCGAGGCCGGCTGTTCTACAAGCTGGCCTATCGTCTCGAGCGCCAGGGCGAGCTCGATCAGGCCTTGGCGCTCTATCGAGACTGCTCGGCGCCGGAAGCTCGGCTTCGTCAGATTCGCGTGCTCGAAGCGCAGCAGGAACTGAGCGATGCGCTGATACTGGCTGGGCAGGCCGAGACAGCGCCCGTCAGCGCCGCGGAGAGTCAGGCGCTGGAGCGCGCGCTGCCGCGGCTGCGGCGCAAACTGGGCGTGGCTTCAGCCAGGCGCACGAAGGCACCGGAACCACCGCGTCTCGATCTGGTACTGCCTCGGGCATCCAGCGTCGAGCTGGCGGTGGCCCGGCATCTCACCCGCGACGAGGCGCCGGTCTGCTATGTGGAGAACGTGCTCGTCAACGGCCTGTTCGGGCTGCTCTGCTGGGAGGCGATCTTCGCGCCACTGCCCGGGGCATTCTTCCACCCGTTTCATAGCGGGCCGACCGATCTGTTCGAGGTGGATTTTCAGGCCCGCCGTCGCGAACTGATCGATGGCTGCCTGGCGTCGCTCGAACGGGGCGATCATGCGGAGATCATCCGCCGCCGCTATCACGACAAACGCGGCATCCAGTCACCGTTCGTGTTCTGGGAAGCGCTCGACGAGCGCGTGCTGGAGCTGGCCCTGCAGTGCATTCCCGCCAGCCATCTTCGGCTGTGGTTCGAGCGTCTGCTCGGCGATATCCGCGCCAATCGCGCCGGGATGCCGGACCTGATCCAGTTCTGGCCGGCCGCTGCCGATGACTCGCCGGATGCCGGCACGAGCGAGTCGCCGGCGTATCGCATGATCGAGGTCAAAGGCCCCGGCGATCGCCTGCAGGACAATCAGAAACGCTGGCTTCAGTTCTGCGCCCGTCACGATATGCCGGTCAGCGTCTGCTACGTCACCTGGGAGGCCCGAAACGGCGAAGCGACAGCCGCGAGCGACGGCGAGAGCATGACGGGAGTGCTTTCTTGAGCTACCGGATCGCCGTTCGCGCGCTGTGTGAATTCGCGGCCAAGCGCGGCGATCTCGATCTGCGCTTCACTCCGTCGCCCTCTGCGCAGGAGGGCATTGCCGGTCATCAACTGGTCGGGGAACGACGCGGCGAACGCTACGAACGTGAAGTCGCTCTGCGCGGTAGCTATCGTCATCTGGAGGTGCGCGGCCGCGCCGACGGCTACGATCCCGCCGCCAATCGGTTGGAGGAGATCAAGACGCATCGTGGCGATCTCTCCCGCCAGCCGGCCAACCAGCGGGCGCTGCACTGGGCGCAGGCCAAGGTCTACGGTCATCTGCTCTGCGTCGAGCGGGGCCAGGATCAACTGACGGTGGCGCTGATCTATTTCGATATCGTCAGCCAGCGCGAAACCCCATTGAGCGAGTCCTGTTCGGCGGATGAACTGCGAGAGGTGTTCGAGACACTCTGTCAGGCGTTTCTGGCCTGGGCGCAGCAGGAACTGGCCCACCGGCGGCGGCGTGATCGCGCGTTGCAGGCGCTGCGATTCCCGTTCGCCGGATTCCGCGACGGTCAGCGGCCGCTGGCAGAAACGGTCTACAAGTCGATTCACACCCGCCGCTGGCTGATGCTGCAGGCGCCCACCGGTATCGGCAAGACGCTGGGTACGCTGTTCCCCATGCTCAAGGCGATGCCGGGCGAGCCGCTGGACAAGATCTTCTTTCTGACGGCGCGCAACACCGGCCAGCGCCTGGCGCTCGATGCATTGCGTTCGTTAGGTGCCGAACGCCAACGGCTCGAGGGGGCCGGCCCGGACGAGCTCGGGTGCGACGATATCGATATTGATAGCGCAGCCGAAGCGGTGCCCCTGCGCGTACTGACGCTGACTTCCCGCGACAAGGCCTGCGAGCATCCGGACAAGGCCTGTCACGGTGACTCCTGCCCGCTGGCCGCCGGTTTCTACGATCGGCTGCCCGCGGCGCGCGTGGCGGCGGTCGAGCGCGGCTGGCTGGATCGGGCCGGCTTGAGAGAGATCGCGCTCGGTCACCAAGTCTGCCCCTACTATCTGGGTCAGGAGATGGCGCGTTGGGCCGACGTCGTCATCGGCGACGTCAACTACTGGTTCGATTTCCACGCCATGCTCTACGCCCTGAGTCAGCAGCAGCAGTGGCAGGTCGGTCTGCTCGTCGACGAGGCGCACAATCTGATCGAGCGGGGGCGGGGCATGTACAGCGCGACGCTCGATCATGCCGCCTTCCGGCGGCTGAAGCCGACGCTGCCGGCGCCGCTCAAGAGGCCGCTGTCGCGAGTGGCGTCCGTCTGGCAAGCGCTGGCAGAGGAAAGTGACGTCGAGTATCGCGTGCTCGACACGCTGCCCGGCAAGTTGATCAATGCACTGCAACAGGCCGTCTCGCAGATCGTCGAGTACCAGAGCGAGCAGCCGATCGCGCTGGATAGCGAGCTGCAACGGTTCGCGTTCGACGCCCAGCACTTCTGTCGCGTCGCCGATGTGTTCGGCGATCATTCGATCTGCGACGTGACGCGGCAGTCCGCACGGGGTCGGCAGCGCAATGCCGGCGCTCGGGTGACGTTACGCAACGTGGTGCCGGCGCCGTTCCTGGCGCCGCGTTTTGCCGCTGCCCATGGCGGCGCCCTGTTTTCCGCGACCCTGGCTCCCGAAGCCTACTATCGTGACCTGCTGGGCGTACCCGAAGGTGCCCCCTGGGTGTCGCTGGCATCGCCGTTTCGAGACTCGCAGCTCGAGGTGCAAATCGCCGCGCGGCTATCGACTCGTTATGCTGACCGGGAGGCGTCGCTGACGCCGCTGGCGGATCGCATCGCCGAACAGTTCCAGGCACGGCGCGGTAATTACCTGGCGTTTTTTTCGAGCTTCGCCTATCTGGAGCAGGTCGCCGATCGGCTGGCCGAGCGTCATCCCCAAATTCCGCTCTGGCGGCAAGCCTCCCACATGGACGATGACGCCCGCGAGGCGTTTCTGGGGCGGTTCGAGACGAGCGGGGAAGGCGTGGGATTCGCGGTGCTGGGCGGGATTTTCGGCGAGGGCATCGATCTGCCGGGCGATCGCTTGATCGGGGCGTTCGTGGCGACGCTGGGACTACCCCAGGTCAACCCGGTCAACGAGCAGATGCGCGCACGGCTGCAGGTGCTCTACGGTCATGGCTACGACTATGCCTACTTCTTTCCCGGCATGCAGAAGGTAGTGCAGGCCGCTGGTCGCGTGATCCGCTCCGGCACGGATGAAGGGGTGATTCATCTGCTCGACGATCGGTTTGCCCGGCGAGAGGCCCAGGCGCTGCTGCCGGAGTGGTGGCCTCCAGCAACGTTGGATTGAGGCAGTGGGAAATGAGTCTGTGCGTATCCTGCCGCCACCATTCGGCGCCTATTCAGCATCACGCTGGATGGCTCGGACGCAGCCGGGTCTTGCGACATGGATGTCGCAAGAGGCGGGCCTGGGCAGGGATGCCCTGGCACGCCGACCCGGAGCTGAGTTCGTGACATTCAGGATTTCGTGATGCTGGGCGCCAAGCAGAGGGGGGCCGGAGGGGGCGAGCGTTAAGCCCCCTCGCAGAGACGAGCACCAGAGTGGTCGATTACCCGACAGTGGTAGTCTCGCCTTTTGGGAATGAGCGATATCGATCCGGCGGGACGGCGCCAAGCCGCTATTGCTCTCTCGCCAATGCCTCGAACACTCTTGCCACGGCTTCAGCGCCGGGATCGACGATACCCTTGAGCGCGCTTTCCGGCACGTAGGCGGAGCGTCCGGCATTGGCGCGGGTCAGCGCTGCGGTGGCTTGGGCGCCGTCGCGGGCGGCCTGCGCAGCCTGGGTGAGCGATTCACCCCGTTGCAACGATTCGATGGCGGGAATCAGAGCGTCGAGCATGGTGCGGTCGCCGAGTCCGGCACCACCGTAGGCCTGCATTTTTTCGACGCCCGCGGCCAGCGCGTTGGCGAGTTCGCCGCTCCGATCCAGTGACGCGCCAGCCGTGGTGAACAGGATCGACAGCAGCACGCCGCTGGAACCGCCCATGTCCCGCGCCAGCAGCTGGCCGATGCCGGCGAACAGCTGAGGCAGTGCGGCGGTATTCAGGCGCCCGGCCTGCAGTGCCCTGGCGATCGTGTCGGCGCCGCTCTGCATGCTGGCGCCAGCATCGCCATCGCCACTTTTGGCATCCAGTGCGTCGAGCTCCTTACGCGACTGGCGCAGGGCGTCGATGATCCGTTGGAGGGCGGCGGCAGTGGTGGCGTCCTGCGGGGCATCCTCGACCAGCGCTTCATGATCCTGACGGGTATCCGGCGAAAAATGCGCAGGCGTCTGGATGGCACTTAATCCGGGCCAGCCGGGAGCGCTCGTCGGCGCCGATAGCGCGGTGACGATGTCGTCATCTGCCGGCAGCAGCGTGAGCGAAAAACCGTGCATGTCCAGCGAGGTCATCAGCGGCGCCGGGCCGATCAAGTGCGCTACCTGATCGGGACCCAGTTGACGCAGCAGGCTGGCGGCGAGTACGCCCATCTCCTGGGTGGAGCAACTACCGAGGTCGTTGAGCATCGCGATCCAGGGCCCGGCGAGCTGGCGATCGGCAAGCGCGTTGTGCAACGGGTCCAGAACCAGGGTCATGGCTTCGTCGGCGCTTTTCGGATCGACCTCTCGTGTGCCGGTCTCGTTGTGAATCCCCAGTCCCAACTCCGGCGCGCGCGCGGCGGCGTCCTGACCTGGCTGCGCCGCGGCGCTCAGTGCCATGCCTAACGACCCCATGCGCCGGCAAAGCGCCTCGGCGCGCTCGCGGATGGCGTCGAGCGGCGTTTCCTGGCTGGCGAGATAACCGCTCAGCTTGTGCACCAGCACGGTACCGGCGATGCCTCGGGGCTGCGGGGCGTTCTCGATGGCCACGTCGTCGGCGACGATGACCATCGCGACGTTCAGCCCTTCGCCCCGGGCGCGCTCGGCAGCGAGCCCGAAGTTGAGCCGGTCGCCGGTGTAGTTCTTGACCACCAGCAGGCAGCCGGCATCGCCGCAGACCTCGCGGATGGCCGCGAGTACCGCTTCGACGCTGGGCGAGGCAAACAGGCTGCCGGAGATCGCGCCGGTCAGCATGCCTTCACCGATATAGCCGGCGTGGGCGGGTTCGTGACCCGCGCCGCCGCCGGAGAGAACCGCGACCTGGCGGCGCCCTTGAGCGTGCTTGTCCCAGTCGCTGCGAACCAGGATGCGCAGGCCACTCTCCGGCTCGGCGACGCGCAGCGGGGCAGTCGCTGCCGCGGCATAGAGAATGTCGTCGACGACATCGCCGGGGGCATTGTAGAAACGATCCATGTTGTCTCTCCGCTGGTGTATCGAATTCGGGGTCAACGCATCAGTGCAATTTCATTTTCGGGCGGATGTAGCGGTTGAGGCCATCGACGACGACGGTCATGCCGGTCTTGAAGATGCCGTGAATCGCCATCTGATGCATGCGGTAGAGAGAAGCGTAGAACAACTTGGCCAGCCGGCCCTCGATAAACAGGCTGCGCGCCGAGGCGCCACGCATGAGGCTACCGACCGCCTCGAAATGGGCCAGCGAGATCAACGAACCCCGATCGCGGTAGACGAAGGGCTTGAGCGGTTTGCCGTCCATCGCCGCGCGCAGATTGTGATAGCAGTGGGTCGCCTGTTGGTGGGCGGCCTGAGCGCGCGGGGGGACGCGCTTGTCGTCGGGCTGCGGGCAGGAGGCGCAGTCGCCGAAGGAGAAGATCCGCTCGTCGTCCAGACTCTGCAGAGTCTGGCTGACCTTGATCTGGTGATTGCGCTCGGTGGCGAGACCCAGGTTCGACAGGAATTCGGGCGCGCGGATGCCGGCGGCCCAGACGCTGAGATCCGTTTCCAGCGGCTCGCCATCGGCGGTGATGAAGCCGTTGGCGTTGGCCTCGGTGACTCGAGTATCGACGTGAATCTTGACCCCCAGACGTTCGAGTTCGCCATGAACGGCGCGGCTGATCCGCTCGGGCAGCGCTGGCAGAATGCGTGGCGCCGCCTCGATCAGGTGAACCTCGAGCTTGCCGCTATCCATCGCCGTGAAGCCGTAGCTGTGCAGCATGCGCGATGCGCCGAAGAGTTCGGCTGCCAGCTCGACACCGGTGGCGCCCGCACCGACCAGTCCCACGGTCAGCTTGGGATGCGTCCTGCGCTCGGGGTCGCTGTAGCGCAGGAAGGTATTGAGCATGTTGCGGCGAAAGCTCTCCGCCTGCTGCGGGCTGTCGATGAAGTGGCAGTGCCTGGCAACGCCGGGCGTACCGAAATCGTTGGATACGCTGCCTACCGACAGGACCAGATAGTCATATTCGAGCTGGCGGGCCGGCAGCACGACCACGTCTTCGTGATCGTGGATCGCCTCGAGGGTGATGGTTCGGTTGTCGCGATCAATGGCGCTCAGCGTGCCGCGCTGGAAGCGATAGCCGTGACTCTTCGAGTGGCCCTGGTAGGAAACCTCATCGAGTCCGGAGTCGAGGGTGCCGGTCGCGATCTCGTGCAGTAGCGGTTTCCAGATGTGGGTCGGATTGCGATCTACGAGGACGATATCGGCACGCCGGGACTTGCCGAGCTTGCGACCCAGACGGGTTGCCAGCTCGAGTCCACCCGCACCGCCACCGACCACGACGATACGTGGTGTGGTCATGGGAAGCTCCAGACGGAAAATCGGAAAGGAAAGAAACCAGAACATTCGAGGAAAACGAGCATCGTCGAATCGGGAAGTCGCGTTGGAAGTCCGCAAAGCCGGTAACTGGCGAAAAGCAGACACAGCAAGAGCCGAGTGATGACGATATCGGACTGTGAGACTGCGCATTCACGGAAAACGGCACCCGTCGATTCGACGAAAGATGGGCCAAAGGATACGCCGATCAGTGCCGCTTGGCATCCGTAGGTTGCGTAAACTTACGCCGTCTTGGGTAAGCTGGTGCCCGCACGCCCATCTTCCGGTCCGTTCTCACAAGGGAGCTCTCATGCATCCGCTGCTTCACGATATTCGCCTGGTGGCGTTCGACCTCGACGGAACGCTGATCGACTCCGTCCCCGATCTGGCTGCGGCAGTGGACGGCATGCTCGTCGAGCAGGGCTTCGAGTCGGTGGGCGAGGCCAGGGTCCGCGATTGGGTGGGCAATGGGTCCCGCAAGCTGGTCGAGCGCGCGCTGGCCTGTGTCATGGATGAGGCGCCAGATTCGTCACTAATCGACGCGAGTCACGATCACTTTCTGCGCCATTATCACGCAGCACCCTGCGAGCGGACCCGCGTGTACCCCGGCGTGCGAGAGGCGCTGGATGCCCTCGAGGCGGAGGGACTCATCGTCACCCTGATCACCAACAAGCCCGCGGCATTCATCGATCCGATTCTCGAAGCGCTGGATTTGCGCCGCTATTTCCGTACCACGCTGGGCGGGGATTCGCTGCCGGAGAAAAAGCCGCATCCGGCGCCGTTACTGCATCTGGCGACGCAGTACGGGGTCGACCCCGCGCAGTGTCTGATGGTGGGGGATTCACGCCATGACGTGGAAGCGGGAAGGCGCGCAGGCTTTCGCACGCTGGCCGTACCCTATGGGTACAACCACGGCGAGCCGGTGGCCTCCAGCCGCCCGGATGGCGTAGTTGAATCGCTCCGGGAACTCGTTTAGGGTTTCCGAATCGGCGCCACGGCAGATGTGGCGCCGGTTTTGTGTACCTCCCCGGTGTTTTCCCGTTTCTCCTTCGACCGAGCTTTGACATGCGACCGGATACCCAACGTCTTTTCAGCCCCAGCGCGTCGATTCGCTACGTCACGTGTTGGCGATGGTGACTGTCAGCCGATTCCCTCGATTGCCGATTGCTGATTTTCACTGCTGGAGCCCGGTCCCATGATGACCCCTGATCGCTTTGCCGAGCTGGCACAAGCCGGCTACAACCGTATTCCGGTCACCCGAGAGGTGCTGGCCGATCTGGATACGCCGCTTTCCACCTATCTCAAACTGGCCGACGCGCCCTGGACCTTTCTGCTCGAGTCGGTGCAGGGCGGCGAGAAGTGGGGCCGTTACTCGATCATCGGTCTGCCCAGCCGGGAGCGCATCGAGGTTCGTGGCTTTACCGTTCGACATATCGTCGACGGAGAACAGCACGGCGCCAGCGAGGTCGAGGATCCGTTGGCGTGGATCGAGCGGTTCCAGTCACGTTTCAAGGTGCCCCAGCTCGACGATCAGCCGCGCTTCGATGGCGGCCTGGTCGGTTATTTCGGCTACGACACCATCCGCTACATAGAGCCCAAGCTGCGCACCTCGCTTGCCGCCGAAAAGCCAGACCCCATCGGGGTGCCGGATATTCTGCTGATGGTGTGCGACGATCTGGTCGTCTTCGATAATCTCTCGGGTCGTCTTCAGCTGTGGACGCATGCCGACCCGGAGACGCCTCACGCCTACGCCAACGCCGTCGAGCGTCTCGAGACGCTGGAACTGAAGCTCCGCAGTGCCACTGTCAATACGCTGAGCCCGGGAACGGGGCGTGCTGACGTCGCCGAAGACGATTTTCACGCCAGTTTCAGCGAGCAGGGTTACAAGGACGCGGTCGCCAGGATCAAGGAGTACGTGCTGGCGGGCGATGTGATGCAGTGCGTGCCGTCCCAGCGCATGTCGATCCCTTATCAGGCGCCGCCGCTGGATCTCTACCGTGCGCTGCGCAGTCTCAACCCGTCTCCCTACATGTTTTTCCTGAATCTCGACGATCATCATGTGATCGGTTCCTCGCCGGAAATTCTGACCCGGCTGGAAGATGGCGAAGTGACCGTGCGCCCCATTGCGGGCACGCGGCCGCGCGGCGCCACGCCGGAACAGGACAAGGCACTGGAAGAGGAGCTGCTGGCCGATCCCAAGGAGATTGCCGAGCACCTGATGCTGATCGACCTGGGGCGCAACGATATCGGCCGCATCAGCCAGGTCGGAACCGTCGAATTGACCGACAAGATGGCGATCGAGCGCTATTCCCACGTCATGCACATCGTCTCCAACGTCACCGGCAAGCTCAGCGACGGCATGTCGGCGATGGACGTGCTGCGAGCAACTTTCCCGGCGGGTACGCTTTCGGGCGCGCCCAAGATCCGGGCGATGGAGATCATCGACGAACTCGAACCGGTCAAGCGCGGCGTCTATTCCGGGGCGGTCGGGTATCTTTCCTGGCACGGCAACATGGACATGGCGATCGCCATTCGTACCGCCGTGCTGAAGGATGGCGAGCTCCACGTGCAGGCGGGCGGCGGGATCGTGGCTGACTCCAACCCCGACGACGAATGGAACGAGACGCTCAACAAGCGTCGCGCGCTGTTCCGCGCCGTGGCGATGGCCGAGAAAGGGCTCGATAATCTGGAGTAGGTAGCGGCTCGGCCGGGTTGTCATCACCCGGTCACGATGATCGGTTTAGATCGGGGGCATGCGACAGACTGCCTCCGATCGATTTCCTGCCAATCCTGACCTGGTGCCCGGGCGAGCTCGCTTGAGGCGACGGGTCGTGATTCTCGCCCTCGCGTCGCTGGTTGCGGTTCTCATTGCCTGGAACGGCGTCTCGCGGGAAGCGCTCGAGGCGCTGCACCCACTGGCATTGCTGATTGCCATGGCGGGCTTGCCGGCGCTGGGCATCCCGATGACGCCTTTCTACATTCTCGCCGGGTTGCGCTTCGGCGTGCCGACCGGGCTGATGTTCTCGGCGGCGGCGACGCTGCTCAACCTGCTGCTCTGCTATGCGATCGCCAGCGGCCAACTGCGGCCGGTTCTGCGTGCCTCCATCGAACGGCGTTTCCCGGCGCTGGCAGGACTGGATGATGCCCGCCAGGATGCCTGGCGCGTCACATTCCTGATCAAGCTCGTTCCCGGCGTCCCGATGTTTCTCAAGCACTACGCGCTGGGGATTGCCGGCGTCCCGCTGTCGATCTACCTGAGCGTTGCCCTGATGACCACCGGCCCTTACGCCGTGGCTTTCGTGGTGCTGGGGCAGTCCGCGCTGACCGGTAACGTCGGCCAGGCACTGGTCGCGGCAGGGGTACTCGCGTTATTCATCGTGACGCTGAAAATGGCGATGGGATACCGGGCGCGATGCCGTATCCCGCAGCCGGCGGAGTCGCGAGAAGGGTAGCGATCGAGCGAGCGGAACTGGCGCCGCGATCCCCGAGATGGATCGCGGCGTCTGTCTATCGACAGATCAGTCGACCTGGCCCAGCAGCAGAAATTCGATCAGCGCTTTCTGAGCGTGAAGCCGGTTGCCCGCTTCCTGCCAGATCACCGCGCGGGGATCGTCGAGTAGCGTGGTGCTGATCTCTTCGCCGCGATGGGCCGGCAGGCAGTGCAGGAAGATCGCCTCGCTCAAGGCCTGGTCGAGCAGTGCTTCGGTGACCTGAAAACCGGCGAAATCGCGCTCGCGCTTGGCCTGTTCCTCTTCCTGACCCATCGAGGCCCACACATCGGTCGTGATCAGGTCGGCGCCGCGAACGGCGTCGCTCGGGTCGCGGACGATGACAGCATTCTGGCCTGCAGCGTCGAGGATGTCCTGGCGCGGCTCGTAGCCTTCCGGGCAGCAGATGCGCAGCTGGAAATCGAACTGGCGCGCGGCGTTGATCCAGGAGTGGCACATGTTGTTGCCATCACCGATCCACACCGCGGTCTTGCCCTTGACGGGCCCACGACACTCGGTCCAGGTCATGACATCGGCCAGCAGCTGGCAGGGATGGTAATCGTCGGTCAGCGCGTTGATTACCGGCACTGAACTGGCGGCGGCGAATTGCTCGAGTCCGGCGTGGGAGAAAGTCCGGATCATCACCGCATCGACCATTTCCGAGAGCACCCGAGCGGTGTCGCCAATCGGTTCGCCGCGGCCGAGCTGAGTGTCGCGTGACGACAGAAATAGCGCATGACCGCCGAACTGCGCCATGGCGGTCTCGAACGAGACGCGAGTCCGGGTGGAGGACTTCTCGAAGATCATCGCCAAGGTGCGATTGCTGAACGGCGTGTAGGTCGGGCCGTCGGCCTTCAGCCGATTCTTGATCGTGATCCCGCGCTGGATCAGGTAGGCCAGCTCGTCGGTGGAGAGATCCAGCAGAGTCAGAAAATGGCGTGCGCTCATGGGCGGCTTCCTGTCGTGGCTTGACGTTGAGACATTGGCTACAAGGCATGCGGCAATATCGAGGCGCGCCGCACGGCGAAATCGAGATCGTCGACCGCAATGGCGGGCTATCCACGGTAGGCGACTCGGAAACAATGAAAAAAGCGCCGCTTACCAGACGCCTGCAAAGGTGTCTGGCGAGACGGCGCCGTGATCGGCCGATGTTGCGTTTCTGCGGTCGTGGCCGATCCGCGCGAAAGCCAATTATCCTAACGAGAGGCTGCGGGCGGCGCAATGGCCCGGCGCGAGCCTGAATCGGCGGCAGGGGTGTTTTCAGTCGGTGTCATCAGTAGAATGGGAGTACGGTCATTCACACTCGCGTACACGCGAAGAGTCGGCATCGGCCCTCTCTTCCCGCTATAGGACGTCCCATGAGCGATACCATCGAAGCGATCAAGCAGCAGATCAACGACAACGCGATCCTGCTGTACATGAAAGGCTCGCCCCAGCTGCCGCAGTGCGGCTTCTCTGCTCAGGCGGTACAGGCGCTGATGGCCTGCGGCGAGAAGTTTGCCTTCGTCAACATTCTGGATAATCCGGATATTCGTACTGAGCTGCCGAAGTACGCCAGCTGGCCAACGTTCCCGCAACTGTGGGTCGACGGTGAGCTGGTAGGCGGCTGCGACATCATCGTCGAGATGTATCAGAACGGTGAGCTGGAGCCGATGGTCAAGGCGGCTGCCGCAAAATCGGCCGAGGCTTCTCCCAGCGACAGCTGAGCCGTCCGTTCGAGTTTCGTTTCCGAGACGCCCCGTCATCGCACGGGGCGTTTTTTGTTTCGAAATGCAGTCGTTTCGAAATTCAGTCGTTTCTAAATACAGTCGTTTCGGAATTCAGAGCTCGTCGAGACCCTGTTCCTTCATCGCCAGATTCCAGCCGCCGAGATCCTTGAAGCGATTGATGATGGCGCAGAAGAGTTCTGCAGTGCGTTCGGTATCGTAGCTCGCCGAGTGGGCCGAGGAGTTGTCGAAATCGATACCGGCGGCCTGGCAGGCACGTGCCAGGACCGTCTGGCCGTACGCCAGCGCCGAAAGGGTGGCGGTGTCGAAGCTGGAAAACGGGTGAAACGGGTTGCGCTTGATGTTGCAGCGCTGGATCGCGGCGTTCAGGAACCCCTGGTCGAAGGAGGCGTTGTGGCCGACCAGGATGGCTCGCGTGCAGTCGTGGGATTTTATGGTCTTGCGAATCGGTTTGAAGATGCCGTCCAGGGCTTCGCGCTCGCTGACCGCAATTTGCTGGCGGAAGGCGCTGGAGAGATCGATTCCCGTAAAGTCCAGGGCGGACTGCTCGACGTTGGCACCCTCGAAGGGCTCGACATGGAAAGCGATAGTGTCCATCGGCAGCAGATTGCCTTGCTCGTCCATCGTCAGCGGCACGGCGGCGATCTCCAGCATGGCGTCCGTGGCTGAATTGAATCCGCCGGTTTCGATGTCTACCACCACCGGGAGATACCCGCGAAAACGCTGCGCCATCAGCTCCCTCATGCTGGCGTCCGACATGCAATGACTCCCGTTCCCTTGACGTAATGACGATGACGTGATGACGAAATCGCGATGATTAAACCGCGTAGAGTCTAGCAGTTTCGGCCATTGGCGTCCCGGCGGTTGGTGTTCGCGGCAGGCCCGGGGCGTTATAATCCATCGTTTGTTCGGTCGCCGACCGCCGTATGCCACCGAAACCTTGTCCAACGAAACTCGAAGGAGCTGTCGCATGTCCGATATCAAGAAGGTCGTCCTCGCCTATTCCGGCGGCCTCGACACTTCCGTGATCGTGAAGTGGCTGCAGGAAACCTACGACTGCGAAGTGGTCACCTTCACGGCCGATATCGGCCAGGGCGAAGAAGTCGAGCCGGCCCGATCCAAGGCGCAGGCGCTCGGCGTCAAGGAAATCTACATCGAGGATCTGCGGGAAGAGTTCGTCCGCGACTACGTCTACCCGATGTTCCGCGCCAATACGATCTACGAGGGCGAGTACCTGCTCGGCACGTCGATTGCGCGCCCGCTGATTGCCAAGCGGCTGATCGAGATCGCCAACGAGACCGGTGCCGATGCGATCTCCCACGGCGCCACCGGCAAGGGCAACGATCAGGTGCGCTTCGAGCTGGGCGCCTACGCTCTGAAGCCGGGCGTCAAGGTCATCGCGCCGTGGCGTGAATGGGATCTGACGTCTCGCGAGAAGCTGATGGCGTACTGCGAAGAGCATGACATCCCGGTCGATTTCTCCAAGAGCAAGAAGAAATCCCCATACTCGATGGATGCCAACCTGCTGCATATCTCCTACGAGGGCGGCATTCTCGAAGACCCTTGGGCCGAAGCCGAGGAAGACATGTGGCGCTGGAGCGTCTCGCCGGAAGCGGCGCCGGACCAGCCGACCTACATCGAGCTGACCTACGAGAAAGGCGATGTCGTGGCGATCGACGGCGAGCCGCTCAAGCCTCACGAGGTTCTGGCGAAGCTGAATAAGGTGGGCGGCGACAACGGCATCGGCCGTCTCGACATCGTCGAGAACCGCTATGTCGGCATGAAGTCCCGTGGTTGCTACGAGACACCGGGCGGCACCATCCTGCTGCGCGCGCACCGGGCGATCGAATCGCTGACGCTCGACCGCGAAGCGGCGCATCTCAAGGACGAGCTGATGCCCAAGTACGCCAAGGTCATCTATAACGGCTACTGGTGGAGCCCGGAGCGCCGCATGCTGCAGGCGGCGATCGATGAAACCCAGGAATTCGTCAACGGTGTGGTGCGCCTGAAGCTCTACAAGGGCAATGCCATCGTGGTGGGGCGCCAATCCGAACAGTCGCTGTTCGACGAGTCGATCGCGACGTTCGAGGATGACGCTGGCGCCTACGATCAGAAAGACGCCGAAGGCTTCATCAAGCTCAATGCGCTGCGTCTGCGGATCGCCGCGGGCAAGGGCCGTTCGGCCAGCTGAAGTCGCTCGACGGCACGGCCAACCATCGATGCCACGGCTCATGTCGCAGGCATATCGGGAGCAATACATGTTCAAGAAACTGTTTTCTGGACTATTGGGCGATGCCAAGCCCGCCGCGCCTAAGAAAGAGCGGGAGGCGATCGAGTACAAGGGATTTTTGATCATCCCGGATCCGCAGGACGTCGGCGGCCAGCATCGGGTCAGCGGCTGGATTCGCAAACCGGTCGAAGGTGGCGAGACGCTGGAGCGCCGGTTCGAGCGCTCCGATGTCGTCCCCGGCGAAGATGCCTGCGTCGAGTTGACGGTCGCCAAGAGCCAGCGTTACATCGATGACATCGGCGACGAGATGTTCGAGCAGGAGCATTGATGACGCTCGGCTGATCTTATCCACGGCGCCTTTACGGCGCCGTTTTTGCGATTGGCGACTTTGTCGATCGCTCTCTATTGTTAACTGAACCCGAGAGCTCAATCGACCTATCCAGGTCGAAACCTTCGACTATCCGGCAAGGAAGCCCGCTCATGATCACGGTTCACCATCTCGAAAACTCGCGCTCGCAGCGTATTCTGTGGCTGTTGGAAGAGCTGGGCGTCGAGTATCGGATAAAGACCTACCGGCGTGATCCCGTCACCATGCTGGCGCCCCCCGAGCTGAAGAAAGTCCATCCGTTGGGCAAAGCGCCGGTGATCACCGACGAGGCTCATACGGTGGCCGAGTCCGGCGCGATCATCGAGTATCTCGTCGATTGTTATCACGGCGAGTCGCTGGTCCCGCAAGCCGGCACGCCGGAGCGCTTGCGCTACACCCATTGGCTTCACTATGCCGAGGGCTCGGCGATGCCGTTGCTGGTGATGCGGCTGGTGTTCTCGAAACTGGGCAAGCCGCCGGTCCCGGCGATCATCCGTCCGATCGGCAAGTTGCTGGCCAACGGGGTTCGTCAGAAATTCCTCGATCCTCAGCTTCGTCTGCACTGTGACTACTGGGAGAGTGAACTCCGTCAACACGCCTGGTTCGCCGGGGACCAGTTCACGGCGGCGGATATTCAGATGAGTTTCCCGCTGCTGGCGGCAGAGAGCCGTACCGACCTTTCCGACTATCCCCAGATCCAGAAAGTGCTGCAGAACATGCGCGCGCGCCCGGCCTATCAGCGGGCGATTGAAAAAGGTGGTGAATTTCAGCTATGAAGCGTCCCGATATCGGACGCGATGTCCAGTCGATACGGCAACATGGCGTTCGAGATCACGAATACGCGAACGGCCAGCATGTCTGGTGATGTCGCGTTCAACGAGCTGAGGAATTAGCGATGCCATTCTCTACCTGGAAAGCCGCGGTAGTCGCGGGTCTGAGCACTGCCGGTCTGGTCTCGTCGCTGAGCTGGGCGCAGGCACAGTCGGCAACTTCTCCGTTCGATCAACAGCCGCAAACCCGACTGGCCTGCGAGCGTCTAAAGGCGGAAATCGATCGTACGATCCGAGACAATGGCGCGCGGCACTTCCTGCTCGAGATCGTCGACAACGCCCAGGTGGAAGGCGATGTCGTCAGCGAAGGCGAGGCTTTCGCCGGTGCCGAGGTGGTCGGTAGCTGCGACGGGGGCACGCGCAAGGTGGTCTACAGTCGCGAGGGGGCGACCGAAACGAGTGCCAATGGCGCGCAGGAGATGTCGTCGCCAGCGGGTGACGACGCGTTGGACAACTCTGAAGGAAGCCGTCTGCCGGAAACTGCACCCGCGGCGCCGGAATCCAGCGGGGAAGATGCCGTGCCGTCGGAGAATGGAGCCGATGACGACGGTGGTCAGGAACCGGAATCCAGCCCCTGAGCCCTGAGCTCTGAGCACTGAGTCCCGAGTCCCTGACCCCCTGAGAATGCCCGCGTACGCCTGATCGTGACTCGCCGATTATCGGTTCCGGGTCAGCCGATATCGATCTTGTCCGGATACTCGCACAGGTCCTCGATCACGCAGCTGCCGCAGCGCGGCTTGCGTGCCAGACAGGTGTAGCGGCCGTGCAGAATCAGCCAGTGGTGGGCGTCCTTGAGATAGGCCCGGGGCACGTGGCGTAATAGCTGGCGTTCCACCTCCAGCACGTTCTTGCCCTTGGCGATTCGGGTGCGATTGGCGACGCGAAAGATATGCGTGTCGACCGCCATGGTGAGCTCGCCGAAGGCCGTGTTCAGGATCACGTTGGCGGTCTTGCGACCGACGCCCGGGAGCGCTTCCAGTTCCTCTCGCGTTCGCGGGATATCGCCGTCGTACTGACCATCCAGGATATGACAGGTCTTCATCAGATTGTCGGCCTTGGTGTTATACAGGCCGATGGTCTTGATGTGCGTCTTCAGGCCATCGATGCCGAGATCGATGATCGCTCTCGGCGTATTGGCCACCGGGAACAGCTTGGCCGTCGCCTTATTGACGGCCACATCCGTTGCCTGCGCCGACAGCAGTACCGCTGCCAATAGCTCGAAAGGCGTCGACCAGTTCAACTCGGTGGTCGGCGTAGAGTTGTCAGCCTTGAGGCGAGCGAAAATCTGTTCACGTTTGGTCGCGTTCATGAGGTCGTCCCGTCATCGTCGCCGCTGCTATCGGCGGGCGGATTGGCCGTGGAGTGGTCAGCCTCGATTCGATGGGCCGGCGCCCCGTTGGCAAAAGCGAGCAGCCGCTCCGCCGCAAGTATCTTGTCTCGCGCTTGACCGACGCCATTCTGATCGCCCTGGCGTTGAAAATGGGCCAGTTCCTGGCGCGCCTTGCGTTTGGCCTCTTCGGCCGCGGCCACGGCAATATGCTGATGATCACGGGGGGCAGTTGACGACGATGCCGAGCCGAGCTGGCGATCGACGGCTTCGAGCTGGTGGTCGAAGCCCGCCAGGCGTTCGAGAAGCGCAGGGCGCTGCGCGTCGTCAGCTTTATCCAGCTGCCGGTGTAGGCGTTTCCGACGCGCCGTCAGTGTCGCACGCTGCGCTTTCAGCGCCGTAGTGTCGATGGGGACGGGCTGGTGGTGTTCTTTTGGCGCTGCCTCGTCGGATGTCGTGCTGGCGCGAGCCGCGGCGGCGCGGCGTTCCCGCTGCTTGCGGCGCTTCTCCTCGGCCTTGCGTGCCAGGCGGGCGTTGCGTGCGACAAAGCGCTGGCGGCCGTTTTCGGCACGCCAGTCGAGATATCGCTGCTGCTCGGCGTCGTTTCGGGCATCTGCCCACTGGGGATGCTCGATGAGATCGATGCAGTCGACCGGGCAGGGCGCCACGCAGAGTTCGCAACCGGTGCACTCGGATTCGATCACCGTGTGCATCTGCTTGGCCGCGCCGAGAATGGCGTCCACCGGGCAGGCCTGAATGCACTTGGTACAGCCGATGCATTCGGCTTCGCGAATCACCGCCAGAAGCGGTGTCTGGGGCGGCTCGATCAGTTCTAGCGGGGGTTGGCCGGTGAGCGTTGCCAGTCGATCACGAGTCGTCTCGCCACCCGGTGGGCAGCGGTTGATCGCCTCTCCCTCGATGATCGCCTCCGCGTAGGGGCGACAGCCGTCGTGCCCGCACTTGCCGCACTGAGTCTGCGGCAATTCGGCATCGATGCGTTCAACGGTGATGGCGACTGTCATGAGATTTCCGAAAAGCGGGACGAACGGCCGCCCACTGGCAGGGACAGCGCGGCATTATAGACGTTTGCCACGGACGCTTCGAGATCCAGGCCTGCCATCAGGCCCAAGCAGAACGCGCGACCGGAGCCGCGCGTTCGTCGAGTATGACGCCGCCAGTTGATCAGGTGACTCGCTGGCCGGGCTTGGCGCCGCTGTCCGGCGACATCAGATAGATCCCGCCTTCATCGCCCGCGGCCAGCACCATGCCTTCCGAGACACCGAAGCGCATCTTGCGCGGCGCCAGGTTGGCGACCATCACCGTAAGGCGTCCCTCGAGCGCTTCCGGCGCATAGGCCTTGCGAATGCCGGAGAACACGGTGCGCGTTTCGCCACCCACATCCAGCGTCAGTTTGAGCAGCTTGTTGGAGCCTTCGACATACTCGGCCTTCTCGATCTTGGCGATCCGCAGGTCGACCTTGATGAAATCGTCGAACGCGATCTCGTCGCTGATCGGTTCGATGGTGGAGGCCTCGTCAGCCGTGGAATCGGCGGGGGCTTTTCCGGTCAATTTCTTCTCCTCCTCGAGCACTTCCTTGGAAGCCTCGATCATCGATTCGATCTTGTCGCTCTCGACGCGAGTCATCAGCGGCTTGAACTTGCCGACAACGTGGCCTTCCAGCACGTGTTGGCGGCTTTCCCAGTCGAGACTGTCGACCTGCAGGAAGACACGCGCCTGCTCGGCCATCGCCGGCACCACCGGCTGCAGGTAGACCATCAGGGTGCGGAACAGGTTGATGCCCACAGAGCAGATATCGATCACTTCCTGCTCGCGACCCTCTTCTTTCGCCAGCACCCACGGCGCCTTGTCGGCAATGTAGGTATTGGCTTCGTCGGCCAGCTCCATCACCTTGCGCATGGCGCGGCCGAACTCGCGCGCCTCGAAATCGGCGGCGATCTCGTCACCCGCGTAGATGAAACGGGCGACCAGCTCCGGCTCGGCGCAGGTCGAGGAGAGCCGGCCCTCGGCGAGTTTCTTGATGAAGCCGGCGCAGCGGCTGGCAATATTGACCACCTTGCCGACCAGATCCGAATTCACTCGTGCCGTGAAGTCCGCGAGATTGAGGTCGAGATCGTCGACGCCGGAAGTCAGCTTGGCGGCGAAGTAGTAGCGCAGATACTCCGGATTGAGATATTCGGCGTAGGTCTGCGCCTTGATGAAGGTGCCGCGAGATTTGGACATCTTGGCGCCGTTGACGGTCACGAAACCGTGGCAGTTGACGCCGGTCGGCGTGCGCATGCCAGCACCTTCGAGCATCGCCGGCCAGAACAGCGCATGGAAGTAGACGATGTCTTTGCCGATGAAGTGATAGACCTCGGCGCGGGAATCCGCCTTCCAGTAGCTGTCGAAATCGAGGCCATCGCGATCGCACAGATTCTGGAAACTGGCCAGATAGCCGATCGGCGCATCCAGCCAGACGTAGAAATACTTGCCCGGCGCATCGGGGATCTCGAAGCCGAAGTAGGGCGCATCGCGGGAGATGTCCCACTCGTTGAGACCCGCTTCGAACCACTCCTGGAGCTTGTTGGCGATCTGCGGCTGGACGCGACCGGAGCGCGTCCACTGTTTCAGGAAGTCTTCAAAATTCGGCAGCTTGAAGAAGTAGTGGGTCGAAGTCCGTACTTCCGGCGTGGCGCCGCTGATCGCCGAGACCGGATTGATCAGCTCTGCCGGCGTGTAGGTTCCACCGCACACTTCGCAGTTGTCGCCGTACTGGTCTTCGCTTTTGCACTTGGGGCAGGTGCCCTTGATGAAGCGGTCGGCCAGGAACAGACCCTTGACCGGATCGTACATCTGCTCGATATCGCGAGTGCTGATGTGACCGGCATCGCGCAGCGCGGTATAGATGCGCTCGCTGTGGACGCGGTTCTCTTCCGAGTGGGTCGAGTGGTAGTTGTCGAAGGCGACGCCGAAACGGGCGAAATCCGCCTGGTGCTCTTCACTGACTTTGGCAATCAGCTGCTCGGAGGTAATGCCTTCCTGCTCGGCGCGCAGCATGATCGCGGTACCGTGGGCATCGTCCGCGCAGACATAATGGCACTCGTGGCCGCGGCTCTTCTGGAAGCGCACCCAGATATCGGTCTGGATATATTCCAGCAGGTGGCCCAGATGGATCGAGCCGTTGGCATAGGGCAGCGCGCTGGTAACGAGGATCTGGCGCGAAAGCGAGGCGTTGTTCGACATGGCGACTGGAACATTCCCGTAACGAAACCCGAGGCGGCGCGGTATCGAAGGCCCCACGGGATGGATAGGCTGAAAACTTGGTCGACGATTGTAGCACTGATGGCAGTGACTTTGCGCCGGAAAGGGCGCGCCGCCATGAACCCGAGGGCCCGGCAGGGAGGCCTGGTCGCGAGTGTTCTATGCTTCTGATGTAGGTTCATTCATTTTCCGAGACTGGTGACTTCCATCGCTTCTCATCGTCGTGTCTGGCGCATTGCAGGCCTCTCTCTCGTCTTCATCTGGTTCGCGGTCGGTGGCATCGGCCATTTCGTGATGCTGGACGCCTTCGCTTCCATTATCCCACCGGGGCTGCCCTGGCCCGAGGCGGCGGTGCTTATCAGCGGCTTCTTCGAGCTGCTGGGCGCCGTCGGTATCTTGCTGCCACGCTATCGATCGCTGGCGGGATGGGGGCTGGTGGCGCTGACGATCTGCGTGACGCCGGCCAACGTCTATATGTGGCTGCACCCTGAACTATTTCCCATGGTGCCGGAATGGCTGCTGTTGTGGCGATTGCCGTTTCAGGTGTTCCTGCTGTTCTGCATCATCGCCTCGACGCAGCGGCGGATTCCTCTGTTGTCGGCGCCCGGCTCTTCCTGAAGCGACGCGCGAAACGTGATGAACCAAGGGAGGAATGGATGGATTTACCCTGGACTCGCGCAAAGCTTGGGTTGTGGCTGACAGCGTCGGTGTTGATTGGAATGACCGGGTCGGCACATGCGATGCGCTGTGACGACGGACTCACCGCGGATGGTGATTCGCCCGAGCAGGTCCTGAGCAAATGCGGCACGCCTGCGTCGCGCGTGATCGAACTGCCGCAGAAACGGGGAGGGCATGTCATCGAGGGTGCGGTCACGGTCGAGCGCTGGGTCTACGGCCCGAGGTCGGGCGCGCGCTACCATCTGCGGTTCGTGGCGGGAAAGCTGGTCGATGAGGCTGTCGAGATCGTGCCTTGACCGTCCTTCAAACAGAGGGAAAGCCAGCTCGCGTCGGTTTCGGGTGTTACAGTTAGCGGCCAAATCACTGCAGTCCGCCGCGTCAGGAGCCCGGGATGGCTGATATCGATCTCTCACAGTCACTGTGGATGCTGCTCATTTTCGTGGCTCTGGGCTGGGTGGCCGGGCGGCTGTTGAAAGTCGACCCGCGACCGATCGCGACCCTGCTCGTCTACATCATTTCACCGCTGACCTTCTTTCATGGCCTGACCCAGGGGCAGCCCAGCCCCGACAAGCTCGTCCTGACGGGCAGTGTATGGCTGCTGGCAGCGTTTTTGTGCCTGATCGTCAATGTCGTGGCCGCGCGCTTTTTTGCCGATCAGGAGCGGGCGTTACTGGCCTTTTCGGCGGGAACCGGTAATACCGGTTATTTTGGCTTTCCGATCGCGCTGGTACTGCTGCCGCCGGAGGGCGTCACGCTCTATCTCTTCTGCATGCTGGGCATCTCGCTGTATGAATTCACGGTCGGCTTCTACGTCAGTGCCCGCGGACGTTTTTCGGTCAGGGAGAGCCTCGTCAGACTGGCGAAGTTGCCGCTGATCTACGCGTTCCTGGCCGGCATGCTGATCAGCGCACTCGATTGGCACGTTCCCGAGATCGCCGCAGAGGGGCTCGACTACTTCAAGTACTGCTTCACCGTACTGGGCATGATGATCATCGGCATGACGCTGGGGCGGGTCACGTGGCGGGCCTTCGATGGTCGTTTCGTGGCCGGCTGCGTGCTGGTGCGTTTCGTCGTCTGGCCGCTGGCGACGCTGCTGATGGTGATTCTGCTGCGGGCGAGCGTGGGCATTTCGGATTCGCTGGTGCTGGCGTTTCTGCTGATCGGTGCGGTACCGATGGCCGCCAACGTGGTGGTCATTGCCATGGAACTGGAGATTCGCCCCGAGAAAGGAGCCATCGCGGTTTTGATTACCACCCTGGCCGCGCCCTTGTTGATACCGATCTACCTCGGGTACGTACTGCCCTGGGTGCTCACTTTCTGAAACGAGCGGGATGAGTGTCCACTATCGTGCAAGAGACTTCCGTGGAAAGGAATTTCGTCGAACGGCAGGGCTTCATCTTGACCCGTCACTGGCAGGACATGCCGGCCGGTACGGATGTCTCGCTGTGGCTGGCCACCGACGATGGGCCGCGGCTGGTGCACTTGCCGCCTCAGGTTTCGGTGGCTTTCTTTCCGACAGATCAGCGCGAGGCCGTCGAGCGCCTGATCCGCGCCGAACGCGATGTCGAACTGCGTGAGCTGGAGCTGAAGGACTTCGATCAGCGGCCGGTGTCGGGGCTGTATTGTCGGCACCATCGTCAGCTGATGAATCTGGAACGGCGTCTCGGCGATGCCGGCATCGATGTGTTCGAGGCCGATGTGCGGCCGCCGGATCGCTATCTGATGGAACGCTTCATCACCGCCCCGGTCAGTGTCACCGGCCGCGAGATCGAGGACGGTACGATTCTGGACGCCCAGCTGAAGCCGGCGCCGGATTACCGCCCGACGCTCAAGCTCTGCTCGCTGGATATCGAAACCTGCGAGCGCGGCGAGCTTTATTCGATCGGCCTGCACGGCTGCGGCCAGCGGGTCGTCTACATGCTTGGTCCATCGAAGGGTGAAGGTAGCGAAGCGGATCGCCAGCGCGATTTCGAGCTGATCTACTGCGCGACGCGCGCCGATCTGTTGCATGCGCTCAACGCATGGTTCGCGCGCTTCGATCCCGATGCGATCATCGGCTGGAGCGTGATCCAGTTCGATCTGCGCCAGTTGCAGCGTCACGCCGAACGTTTGAACGTGCCGCTGAATCTAGGAAGAGGTGGCGCACCAGTGGAGTGGCGCGCTCATGGCAACCAGCCTAACCACCATTTCGTCACCATCCCCGGACGACTGGCGATCGATGGTATCGAAGCACTGCGCTCTGCGACCTGGAGTTTCCCGTCGTTCAGTCTCGAAAACGTGGCGCAGACGCTGCTCGGCGAGGGCAAGGCGATCGACAATCCTTACCAGCGCATGGCGGACATCAACCGCATGTTCGGCGAGGACAAGCCGGCGCTGGCGCTCTACAACCTCAAGGATTGCGAGCTGGTCACGCGGATTTTCGAACATACCCGGATCATGGACTTCCTGCTCGAGCGAGCGAGCGTGACGGGCTTGGCCGCGGATCGTAGCGGCGGTTCGGTCGCGGCGTTTTCGCACCTCTATCTGCCACGCATGCACCGGCTAGGGTTCGTCGCCCCGACATTGGGTGCCCGCGATGGTGACGATAGCCCCGGAGGCTATGTCATGGACTCCCGCCCCGGGCTCTACGACTCGGTACTGGTGCTCGATTTCAAGAGCCTGTATCCCTCGATTATCCGTACGTTTCTGATCGATCCGGTCGGGTTGATCGAAGGTCTGCGCAGGCCGAATGAGGCCCAGTCGGTGCCCGGCTTTCTGGGCGCACGGTTTTCGCGTTCGACCCACGCCTTGCCAGCGATCGTCGAACGGGTGTGGAAAGGGCGCGAGGCGGCCAAGCGCGAAGGCAACGCGCCGTTGGCCCAGGCGCTCAAGATCATCATGAATGCGTTCTACGGCGTGCTGGGGTCGCGTGGCTGCCGGTTCTTCGATCCGCGACTGGCGTCGTCGATTACCATGCGTGGTCACGAGATCATGCACCGCACGCGGGAGTTGATCGAAGCTGAAGGTTATACCGTTATCTATGGTGATACCGACTCCACGTTCGTGTGGTTAGGCAGGGCGCATGGCGCGGAGGAAGCGGACGAGATCGGCCAGCGGCTGATTTCTCTCGTCAACGCCTGGTGGCAGCAGCATCTGCGAGAGACTCTCGATCTGGAGAGCGCCCTGGAGTTGCAGTTCGAAACGCATTTTACCCGCTTTCTGATGCCGACCATCCGCGGTACGGAAGAGGGCAGCAAGAAGCGTTACGCGGGATCGGTACGCGAAGCGGATGGCAGTGAACGGCTGGTGTTCAAGGGGCTCGAGTCCGTGCGTGGCGACTGGTCGGCGCTGGCGAAGACGTTCCAGCGCGAGCTTTATCGTCGGATTTTTGCGGGTGAAGCCTATCGCGACTACGTGTGCGAGACCGTCCGGGATACGCTGGCGGGTGCGCATGACGACGATCTGGTTTACCGCAAGCGATTGCGCCGCAAGCTCGACGATTACCAGCGCAACGTGCCGCCCCACGTTCGCGCCGCGCGACTGGCCGACGACTTCAATCGTCAGATGAAACGCCCGCTGCAGTACCAGAACGGTGGCTGGATTCGCTACGTGATGACCGTCGCCGGTCCCGAGCCGCTGGAAAATCGGCGCTCGGCGATCGATTATCAGCACTATGTAAGCCGCCAGCTGGCACCTGTCGCCGACGGCATTCTGCCGTTCGTGGGCGATGACTTCGCCAGATTGACCGATCAACAACTGGGGTTGTTCTGACACCTGTCGAGGTCGTCAGGACGACGCGGCCGGCCTGACGCGAAAAGGCGTTGACGCCCCATCGAAGCGGTGATATCTAGCCGCTGCCGGCAATCGTGCCGGTGTTGCGCCAGTGCGACCGGCCACGTTCGTGAGCGGTGTCAGGCGCTTTTCGAGGACTTATTCACGATGGCATTGCGCCGTATGCTGATGGTATCTGGTTTGGTCGTGGCGATGGCCGGCTGCGCCTCCAACACTTTTGCGCCCAATTACCAGTCGAACAACACCGATATTCTGCGTATTGGCGGCGAGCGCCCGGAAGCGGCCGCGCCGGCGGTGGAGAATCTTGGCTCGTTCTGCGTCCAGACCACGCAGCAGTGGAATGATCAGGGTAGAACGCCGGATGACCAGCGGTTGTGGGTGAAAAGCACACTGCGTCAGGCCGTGGCGTGTCGTTAACCGAGCATCGGTGACCCACGCTTCACGCAAAATGGATCGAGCCGAACCGGCCATTGCCGGTTCGGCTTTTTTACGACCGCTAGGCTCAAAAAAGCGGCAATGCGTCGATCCCGGGCGGACTCATCGCCACTCCCGACTGAACTGCTACGCTGAAACTAGCAACAACCATGGCAAGGAACAGTAAGCAGGAGTCTCCAGGAAGAGTCTCATTCACCCTAGCGAGAGAGCGATGCAATACGAACTTTATTACTGGCCAGGCATTCCCGGCCGCGGGGAATTCGTCCGTCTGGCGCTCGAGGATGCCGGGGCCGAGTATATCGATATCGGTAAAACTTCGGAGAGCAACGGTGGCGGTGCCGGCGCGGTCAGCGAATTTCTTCACGGTGGTGAAATCGGCCAACCACATTTCGCGCCGCCGATACTCAAGGCCGACGAGTTCGTGGTCTCCCACGTTGCCAATATCCTGCAGTTTCTCGGCCCCCGGTTAGGTCTGATACCGGAGGACGAGGGGAGTCGTGTGTGGGCCAACGGTTTGCAGCTGACGCTGACGGATTTCGTCGCCGAAATCCACGATACGCACCATCCGCTCGGTGCCTCGCTCTACTACGAGGATCAGCAGGCGGAAGCGAAGCGACGCGGCGCGATCTTCGTGCAGGAGCGGTTGCCCAAGTTCCTCAATTATTTCGAACGGGTGCTGGCCGTGAACGCGGGCAACGAGGCCTACCTGGTGGGTACGGCCCACAGCTACGTGGATCTGTCGCTGTTCCAGGTGGTAACCGGGCTGCGCTATGCCTTCCCCCGCGCCATGGAGCGACTGGAGCCGGAGCTGCCGGAAGTGACGGCGCTGGTCGATCGTGTCAGTCAGCGTAATCGGCTCGCGGCCTATCTGACTTCGGATCGTCGCCTCGACTTCAACGAAGGGGGAATTTTCCGTCACTACCCGGAACTGGATGGGTGACGATCCAGAGCCCCTATGGCTTGCTACCAGGAAGCCGGCGGATGACAGTGCCGATTAGCGTGCTAAAGTAGGTACACGTTCGAACATACGAGAAGGAGACGAGCATGCCATTACTCGATAGTTTCATGGTCGACCACACCAAGATGAATGCACCCGCGGTACGCGTCGCCAAGCAGATGAAAACCCCGGCTGGCGATAACATCACCGTCTACGACCTGCGTTTTTGCATTCCCAACGAAGAGATTCTGTCCGAGCGCGGCATCCACACGCTCGAGCATCTGTTCGCCGGGTTCATGCGTCAGCATCTCAACAGCGACGGCGTCGAGATCATCGATATCTCACCGATGGGTTGCCGTACCGGGTTCTACATGAGCCTGATCGGTCAGGTTGATGAGCAGACCGTGGGTACCGCCTGGAAAGCGGCGATGGAAGACGTGCTGGAACTCACCGATCAGAAGTCGATTCCTGAGCTCAACGTCTACCAGTGCGGCACGGCGGAGATGCATTCGCTGGACGAGGCGCAGCAGATCGCGCGCAACGTCACCACGCGCGGCATCGGCGTCAACTCCAACAGCGAACTCAAGCTGACGCCGGAGTTCCTCGCCGCCCACGGCGCTTGATCACCGGCTTTCTCAGTCGTGAGTAGCCGCTGCTCGCCTGTCGAACCCGCAACCTCGGTTGCGGGTTTTTTCGTTGCAGTGATCCGGTTTCCCGGAACCGCCTAGAGTGAACCTTTAGCGCTTTCGGTGTCGAAACGTTACCCATTTTTTTGCCGATTACCGCAAGGGGATTTATCCATGCTCGATACCGTTCAGCAGTTCTTCCAGCGTGTTCTGACCGCGCCGGAATCCGGTGACTCTGACGCCGTCACGCCGCAGCTGGCAGTGGCGGCGCTGTTCAGCGAAGTGCTGCGCGCCGATTATGAAGTGGACCCTCAAGAACTGGCCACGCTGCGTCGCATTCTGATGTCCCAGTTCTCGCTGGACGAAGCGGCTGCAAAGGCGTTGATTCAGGAGGCCCAGCAGCAGGTCGAGCAGGCGGTGGACCATTTCCAATACGTTTCTCTGCTCAACGAACGTTACGACTACGATCAGCGCGTCGAGCTGATCGCGGCCATGTGGCGGCTGGCCTACGCCGACCACGAACTCGCCGCGCTTGAGGAACATCGCATCCGGCGCCTGGCTGACCTGCTCTACGTGACCCACAGCGATTTCATTCGTACCAAACTGGCCGTGCAGGACGAACTCGCTCGTCGCTGACCGGCCGAACGCGCTGAGTGCGGTGGACGCGCTGAATGCGGTGGACGCATTAGTGGCCTCGGCGCGCGGGCGGCTTGTTGCGGTCGTTCTGCCGGACATGCGCCTTTCCTGATCTGTGACAGGGGGATTGTGGTTAGGGGTTTGGCGGCGTGGCTCGTTATACTGATTCCAGTCAGTTTTTGAACGTTGCAAGGAGTGGTTCGTGATCGAGGGCATCAAGCATATCGTGGCCGTGGCGTCCGGCAAGGGTGGCGTCGGCAAGTCCACCGTCACCGCCAATCTGGCATTGGCAATGGCGGCGGAAGGGTACCGCGTGGGTCTTCTCGACGCCGATATCTACGGGCCCAGCCAGGCCCGGATGCTGGGGCTGCCCGAGAATACCCGGCCCGAGGTGATCGACGAGAAGAGCATGAAGCCGGTGATGGCGCACGGCATCCAGGCGATGTCGATGGCGTTCATGGTCGATATCAATCAGCCAATGGTGTGGCGTGGGCCGATGGTCTCCGGTGCTTTCCAGCAGCTGCTCAACCAGACGCTGTGGGACGATCTCGATTTTCTGTTCATCGACATGCCGCCGGGCACCGGCGATATCCAGTTGACGCTGGCGCAGAAAGTGCCGGTCGACGGTGCGGTGATCGTCACCACGCCGCAGGACATCGCGCTGCTCGACGCGCGCAAGGGCATCGAGATGTTTCGCAAGGTCAATGTGCCGGTGCTCGGTGTGGTCGAGAACATGAGCCTGCATATCTGCTCGAACTGCGGCCACAGCGAGCCGATCTTCGGTGCCGGTGGCGGCGAGAACATCGCCGAGCAGTACGACACCCAGTTGCTGGGGCAATTGCCGCTGCAACTCTCGATCCGCGAGCAGGCCGATGGCGGCACGCCCAGTGTCGTCGCCGAACCGGACGGCGAAATCGCCGCCACGTTCCGGGCCATGGCGCGCGCCGTCGCCAGTGGTGTCGCCGAGCAGGACACCGGGGGCCCGTCGATTTCATTCAGCGACTGAACTCGCCCGGCGCGGGCTGTCGTTCGATGCCGGGTTTCGCTCAGAAAGGGGGCCAGCAAGCGCAGAGTGCGGTTCACTCGCCGTATTCTGCGCGGCATTGCCAGCGCAGCCGTGTCACTCGGTTCCTTTTTTCTTTTCCTTCGTGAAATCGGGTCGCTATCATGACGCCTCGATCAGATCGACCCGATCAGATCACTCCTATCGAATTCGTGGCGTCGAGATGACGTCAGTTTCTGTCTCAAGGACGCCTGCATGAGCATTAAATCCGACAACTGGATTCGCCGGATGGCGGAGCGGGAAGGCATGATCGAGCCGTTCGAAGCCGATCAGGTCCGCCACGTGAACAATCAGCGCGTGATCTCCTACGGGACTTCCAGCTACGGCTACGATGTGCGCTGCGCCGACGAGTTCAAGGTGTTCACCAATATCCACTCGGCGATCGTCGATCCCAAGGCGTTCGACGAGAAGAGCTTTGTCGATATCAAGGGCGACGCCTGCGTGATTCCGCCCAACTCGTTCGCCCTGGCGCGCACCGTGGAGTATTTCCGTATTCCGCGCAGCGTTCTGACGATCTGTCTGGGCAAGTCGACCTACGCGCGCTGCGGCATCATCGTCAATGTGACGCCGCTAGAGCCGGAGTGGGAAGGTCACGTGACGCTGGAGTTTTCCAACACCACCAATCTGCCGGCGCGAATCTACGCCAACGAAGGCGTGGCGCAGATGCTGTTTCTGGAATCCGACGAGGTCTGCGACGTCTCCTACAAGGATCGTGGCGGTAAGTACATGGGTCAGCGCGGCGTAACGCTACCGCGCACCTGAAAGAACTACCTGCGTTGACAATACTGCATCAAAAACGGCCTTAAAACGCTCATTTACAAACTCGTAAACTGCGCTTTTTCGGCCGTTTTTTCCTTGTCTTGCCTGCCTCGCTTACGTTCTTCGGTAGTTAGTTGATTGTCATGAGGCCGAGCGGTCATCGGTGCGGTTCTTGATGGTTTCGCCGAATCCGTCCAGAAACGGCTTTTCTGCCGGATCCAGACGATCCATTCCGGAAACCACGCGATGCCAGTAAGGATAGAGCGGGGCCGGGCGGGTCAGTTTTTCCAGCCGCTGATGCTCTTCCTGGCTCAGTTCGAGATCGGCAGCCGCCAGATTGTCACGCAGATGCTCTTCGGTGCGGGCGCCGACGATCAGCGAGGTCACGCCCGGGCGATCCTTCAACCAGGCCAGGCAGACTCGCGGGATGGAACAGTCGTGGGCCTCGCCGATGGCGGCCAGGGCCTCGATGATGTCGTAGGCGCGTTCCATGTCGTGAACGTAGGGTTCCGGCCAGCCGTTGCCCTGACGAGTGTCCGGCGGTGTCTTCTGGCCGCGACGTACCTTGCCGGTCAGGAAACCCTCGCCCAGCGGCCCCCAGATCAGCGACCCCACGTTCTGATCGATCGCCAGCGGCATCAACTCGTATTCCGCCTCGCGGGATTCCGGGGTGTAGTAGATCTGCTGGCTGATCGGTTTGATCATGTTGTGCGTCTCGGCCTTGCCGAGCGTCTTCATCATCTGCCAGCCGGTATAATTGGAGGTACCCCAGTAGCGAACCTTGCCGCTGGCGACGAGTTGGTGCATGGCCTCGAGCGTCTCCTCGATCGGCGTGACGCCGTCCCAGTTGTGCAGCTGGTAGAGATCGATATGATCGGTGCCGAGGCGCTTGAGACTGGCTTCGACGGCACGGATAAGATGGTACCGCGAGGCGCCGGAGGCATTGGGATCGTCACCCAGCGGGCTTCGACCCTTGGTGGCGAGAATGATGTCGTTGCGTTTATTGCCCAGCGCCTTGCCGGTGATCTCTTCGGCCAGGCCGAGAGAGTAGAGGTCGGCAGTGTCGACCAGATTGACGCCGGCGTCGAAGGCGATGTCCAGCAGCTTCTTGGCGCCCTTGGCGTCGACACTGGCAGCTTTCTCGAAACCGTTGGCGCCACCGAAGGGCACCGTGCCCAGGGTCAGCGTCGATACCATCAGGCCTGAATTGCCTAGCGGACGATAATCCATATCGCTTGTCCTCCTTGCTGATTGAAGCATCGCCGGTAAAGATCATTCGCCCGGCGATGCGTCGGGCGATTACGTGATCTCAGTCTGGCAAAGATTGCGGTCAGGGCAAGTGGAGGACGAGCCTCAGATCAATATCCGAGGCAATAACGAGGCCGGCGATGCTGCCGGCCGAGGGTCTGGATGGAAAGTCTGGATGTCAGTCGTCGAGATCTTTGTCCAGATCTTCATCCAGCTCTTCGGCGGCGTCGGCATGGGACATGCGCAGACCCGTTGCGGGCAGCGGCATGTTGTCCAGCGTCACCTGGCCCTCGGGTGACAATTTGACGCGGCCTTCGAGGAACCAGCGCACGGCGATCGGATAGATCAGGTGCTCACGAGCGTGGACCTTGTCGATCAATTCGTCGATATCCTGATTCGGCTCGACGTTGACCACCGCCTGGATGACCACCGGCCCACCGTCGAGCTCTTCGGTCACGAAGTGAACGCTGACGCCGTGTTCCGAGACGTTGTCGGCCAGCGCCCGTCGATGCGTGTCCAGGCCCTGATAGGCAGGCAGTAGCGACGGGTGGACATTGAGCATGCGCCCGCGATAACGATCGACGAAGGATGGCGTCAGGATGCGCATGAAACCGGCAAGCACTAGCAGGTCGGGTTCATGACGGTCGATCACTCTGATCAGCGCGGCATCGAAGGCTTCGCGCGAATCATACTCGCGATGGGGCAGCGCGACAGCGTCGACTCCGGCGTCCTTGGCCCGTTTGAGCCCGTAGGCATCGGCCTTGTTGGAAACCACGGCGACGATTTCGCCGCCGCCCAGCTCACCATGTTCCTGGGCGTCGAGCAGCGCCTGCAGGTTACTGCCGTTGCCGGAGATCAGCACCACGACCCGCGGCTTTTCGGCCGTCTCGGCCTCGAAGTCGTTCAGCGTGTCGTGCTGCTGAGAAGGATGGTCGTCGCTCATGTCGGGAGATTCTCCAGCAGGACGGATTCCGTATCGCCTTCGCGAGCGACGATATCGCCCAGGCGATAGACGGTCTCGCCGGCAGCTTCGAGATGCGCGATTGCCTGATCGGTCTGATCGGCAGCGACCACGACCACCATGCCGATGCCGCAGTTGAGTACGCGGTACATTTCGCGCTCTTCGACATTGCCCTGCTGCTGCAGCCAGTCGAATACGGCGGGGCGCTGCCAACTAGTGACGTCGATACGCGCCGCCAGATTATCGGGCAATACGCGGGGTACGTTTTCGAGCAGCCCGCCGCCGGTGATGTGAGACAGCGCGTGGACATCGACGGTGCTGGACTTGATCAGCGACAGCAGCGACTTGACGTAGATGCGGGTGGGCGCCATCAGCAGGTCGGCCAACGGCTTCCCGTCGAGGCTCTCGTCGAGCTTGGCGCCGCCGACCTCGAGGATCTTGCGGATCAGCGAATAGCCGTTGGAGTGCGGGCCGGAGGAGGCCAGGCCCAGCAGCACGTCGCCTTCAGCGACCTTGGTGCCGTCGAGGATTTCCGACTTCTCGACCACGCCCACGCAGAAACCGGCCAGATCGTAGTCGCTGCCCGCGTACATCCCGGGCATCTCCGCTGTCTCTCCGCCGACGAGGGCGCAACCGGCCTGGCTGCAACCCTCGCCGATGCCGGTCACCACGTCGGCGGCGATATCGATATCCAGCTTGCCGGTGGCGTAGTAGTCGAGAAACTGCAGCGGCTCGGCACCGGCGACGACCAGATCGTTGACGCACATGGCGACCAGATCGATGCCGATGGTGTCATGCCGGCTCAGGTCCATGGCCAGACGCAGCTTGGTACCCACGCCATCGGTGCCGGAAACCAGCACCGGCTGGCGATAGCCGCTGGGCAATTCGCACAGCGCACCGAAACCGCCGAGCCCGCCCATCACTTCCGGTCGCGCGGTGCGCTTGGCGACACCCTTGATTCTCTCGATCAGCGCGTTGCCGGCATCGATGTCGACGCCCGCGTCACGGTAGGTCAAGGAATGGGGGGCTGGCGAACGGGGCGCATTCGGGGTGTCGGAAGAGGAGCGCGTCATAGGGGGACCTTTCTCGCGGAGCCAAGGAATAAGGATGATGTTAAGCGGGGCGCATTGTAGCATTGCCTTCATTGAGGGGGCAGCCGAAGGGCGACGAGAGCACCATGACAAAACTGCAAATCTGGAGCGTGCTGGGCGTGGCGTTGACGGTCTGGCTGCTGACCGAGGCGGTGCCGAGCGCGTTCAATCGGATGCAGGTGACGATCTCGGCGCCAATCCAAGCGCTGTCGGTGGCGGCCGGGATCATGGTATTGCTGCGCGGTGTCTACAACCGCTACCGTGGCAGCCAGCTCCACGATCGCTCGCCAGGCGGCGAGCATCCCCTAAACCCGCGCCAGGAGGATGGTTCAACATGAGTCCGGGGCCGTCTCAACTGCCACTCGGCATCGGGCTGCGCGATGACGCCACCTTCGCCAACTACCTGCCGGGTAACAACGCCTCGCTAGTGTCGCATTTGACCGAGCAATTGGAGGAGGGTGGCGAACCTTTTCTCTATCTGTGGGGCGGTGAAGGCGTGGGCTGTAGCCACCTGCTCCAGGCGGCCTGTCACAACGCGGACGCGCAGGGCAAGCGCGCGCTCTATCTGCCACTGCAGACGCTGGGGCATTTTCCGCCGGACATCCTAGAAGAGCCGGAGCGCCTGGATCTGCTGGCGATCGACGATCTGCAGCTGGTGACGGGGCGCAAGCGCTGGGAAGAGGCGCTGTTTCACGGCTTCAATCGCCTGCGCGACGCCGGAAAACGCCTGGTGATCGCTGCCGACCGTTCGCCGCGCCAGCTCGAGATCAAGCTGCCGGATCTGGCTTCCCGGCTGAGCTGGGGCATGGTGTTTCACGCCCAACCGCTCGATGATACGCAGCGTCTGGCCGCGCTTCAGCTGCGAGCGCAGGTCCGGGGTATGGAGCTGCCGCCGGAGGTAGGGCGCTATATCCTGCATCGTGGCCCCCGTCAGCTGGACCCGCTGTTCGATCTCCTGCGTCGGCTCGACAGCGCATCGCTATCGGCCAAACGCAGACTGACCATTCCGTTCGTCAAGCAGGCGCTGGAGTGGTAGATGCCCGAGCCGCTTGGGGATTGTGGCAGGTGGCAAGTTCAGGGTCCCGAGATCTTAGAGCGTGATGTCCTTGTAGGCGGGCGGCTCGGTTGGCGTCACCTTCGACTCGAGCGCTCGGCGTTCACGAATCATCTGATGCAGGGTGCTCATCAACTTGGCGGCGCCCGGTGACATGCGACGCTCGCGCAGGCTGATCAGGCCGAATGGCTGGACGCTGAGGGCATCCGTCGACGGCAGAATCACGAAACGCGGCTGCGTGCAGAGGAGTTCGGCGACCTCCCGCGTCGTGACCGTGACCGAATCCGACTTGTCGACCATCGCCAGGGCCATATAGATATCCGGCGTATTGATGATTCGCTGCGGTGGCGCCACCTTGTGATGCAGGAACAGATGCTCGACGCGTTGCCGCATTAGCGCCCCCGGGGGTTGCAATACCCATGGATAATCCAGCATCGCAGTCAGGTCGAACGTCTCCTGCGCTGCGAGAGGATGGCCTGCGCGGCAGACGAAACAGAGCGCCTCCTCTCCGATCTCTTCGAACACGAAGTCGCCGGCCGGCATGCCGCTGGGAATTCGAGCAATGGCGAAATCGAACTCACCGTCGCGTAGCCGCGGCACCAGATTGCGACTGACATCGACATCGATATTGACCTCCAGGTGGGGGCTGTCGCGATGCACGCGTTCCACGGCGCTGGCGAGCAGCGTCACCGCCGGTGCCAGCACGGTACCGATCGAAACCGTTCCGGCATTGCCTTCGCTGAGCGCATTGATCTCCTCGCTGGCCTGCGCGAGCGAGGTCAACATGCCGCGAGCGTGTCGAATCATGCTCTCGCCATACCAGTTGGGCGTCACGCCGCGAGAGTGACGATCGAAAAGCGAGACCCCGAGCAGATGCTCCAGATCTCCCAGCAGCTTGGAGGCCGCCGGTTGACTCATGCCCAGTTTGGTCGCGGCCCGATGGAGATTGCGGCACTCGTCCAGCGCCACGAACAATTGAAGATGGCGAAGCTTGAGCCGGACGCGGAGGAACCAGTCGGGGGACAGCAGATCGGTGGGTTGGGATTTCATGATGTTGTCTCTGGCGAATATTCGACGTTTTTATGAGGCGTGTCGTGCGTTTCTCGTATAGTCAGATCGGTGCCGGCGGTCTACGGTTTAGACGGACGTCATTGGCGGCAACCGATTGGCGCTGACGTCGAGATAAACAGAAATAATAACCAAAACGTATAGCTAAACGAAAAACAGGAGCTTGCGATGACACGCCATGTCTTTTCTTTTCCTCGCTATCTCGGCGTCGGGCTGTTCGGGTTGATGATCGGCCAAGCCTTTTTACAAGCCCAGGCGCAGACGATGCCGATCGATTCATCATCCTCCAGTGCCTTGCCGCCGGGCATCGAACGATCCGCCTTCGGCCAGTTGCCGAATGGACGCGAGGTCGACTGCTATCGCATCACCAACGAAAACGGTATCGAGATGCGGGTCATCAACTACGGTGGCATCATCGTGTCGTTGAAGACCCCCGACCTGCAGGGCCAGATGGATGACATCGTGCTCGGCTTCGACTCGCTCGACGATTATCTCTCGGATGCCTATCAGCGGGCCAATCCCTACTTCGGTGCCTTGATCGGTCGCTATGGCAATCGTATCGCCAATGGCCGTTTCAGCCTCGACGGCGAGACCTACCAGCTGCCGACCAACGATGGTCCCAATACCCTGCACGGCGGCGACGTCGGCTTCAATCAACGCCTATGGCATGCCGAGCCGTTTTCCTCGAGCGAAGGACGCGGGCTGGTACTGACCTACACCAGTGAAGACGGCGAGGAGGGCTTTCCCGGCCGACTCTCGACCCGGGTCAGCTACACGCTGACCAACGATAATGAGCTTGCCATCGACTATCGCGCAAAGACGTCCCGCGCGACGCCGGTCAATCTGACCCAGCACAGCTACTTCAATCTGCAGGGTGAAGGCCATGGCAGCATTCTGAATCATGAGTTGACGATCAATGCGAGCGGATTCACGCCGGTCAACGAAACCTTGATTCCGACCGGCGAGATTGCCGATGTCAGCGGCACACCGTTCGATTTTCGCCGGCCGACCGCGATCGGTGCGCGGATGGGAGAGAAGAACACCCAGCTGGCCTACGGCAAGGGCTACGATCATAACTTCGTGCTGAGCAAGAATCCGGGCGCGGCAGGCCATCTGGCGCTGGCAGCAAGAGTGACCGAGCCGCAAAGCGGCAGAGTGCTCGAAGTCTCTACCACCGAACCGGGGCTGCAGTTCTACTCGGGTAACTTTCTCGATGGCAGCCTGACCGGCAAGAGCGGCCGCGCTTATACCCATCGCTCGGGGCTCGCGCTGGAGACCCAGCATTTTCCCGATTCTCCCAATCAATCCAATTTTCCGTCGACGATCCTGAAGCCAGACGAGACCTATCACTCGCGGACCGTTTATCGCTTCTCGACCACACAGTCGGAGGGACAATCACGTTCCACCCAGCCCCACTCCTCATAGATCGCACGACTGAGCCCGTCGCGTATTGGTTCGCCACGAATCATGTCGCCACGGGCATCCCGATGGCAGGCTTCGATGCCGCTCCCGTCAATCGCCTTGTCCAAGGCTACGCTCAGGGCCGCCACCATGGCGGCCCTGATGGTTATGAAACGCCTGTTTTAACCAAAGTCTTAAAACGACTTTAGTCGTGGCGGGGCGTTGTCTCCGGGAGGCGATGCCCGCCTGCTGGTTATCTCCGTGATTTGCTGATAGCAAAGCATGTATCGCTTTGTGTGAGTGTGCGTATTAGTCGGTTATTGACTTACGGCTTACTGTCATTTCTGCCGTGACGTGACACGGGCTATCTAATAACAACCCCAATGCCCCCGATGGGGCTGGAGGCCGCCAGTGATTCGCTTTGTTAAATCATCGTTACTCGTACTCGGTGTATCGAGCTTGGTTTTGGGTTCCGCGCCACTTTACGCCCAGGATGACGTCAAGATCGGTTTCATCGTCAAGAAGCCGGAGCAGGCGTGGTTCATCAATGAGCAGGATGCCGCGAGCGCACTCGGAAAGCAGAAGGGGTTCGAGGTGGTGCGTCTCTCCGGTGAAGACGGTCAGCAGGTGCTCAGCGCGATCGACAACCTGAATTCCCAGGGCGCCCAGGGCTTCGTGATCTGTCCGCCGGACGTTCGTCTGGGGCCGGCGATCGCCAATCGTGCCAAGCAGTATGGGATGAAGGTGGTAACCGTCGATGACCAGTTCCTCGGCGCAGATGGCAAGCCGATGGACTCCGTGCCACATCTTGGCATGTCGGGTTACAAGATCGGGCAACAGGTCGGTGAAACGATCGCCAAGGAGATGAAGGCTCGAGGTTGGGATCCACAGAGCGTAGCGGCGTTGCGCATCAGCAACAACGAACTGCCGACCGCCAAGGAGCGCACCGACGGCGCCACCGATGCCCTCTTGGATGCCGGGTTCGTCAAGGACAATATCTTCGACGCTCCACAGCAGAATACCGACACCAGCAGCGCGTTCGCGGCGGCATCGCCGGTGTTGTCGAAAAATGGTGATTTCGAACACTGGGTCATCTACGCGCTCAATGAAGAGAGCGTGTTGGGAGGCGTTCGTGCCAGCGAGCAGTACGGTCTGGCCCCGGACCAGGTCATCGGCGTAGGTATCAATGGCTCGGGCGCGGCGTTTGCCGAGTTCTCGCGCGAGAAAGCGACCGGTTTCTACGGCACGATCGCCGTCAGTTCGACCATGCACGGCCGCCAGAGTGCCGACAATCTCTACACCTGGATCACCGAAGACAAGGAGCCGCCTGCCAACACGCAAACGACAGGCACGCTGATGACGCGCGACAACTGGGAACAGGTTCGCAAAGATCTGGGGCTTTGAATCCTGGCTGGCGTGGTATCGGATCCGTGAGGGATTGAGGAGAGCGGGATGGCGGAACCTTATCTGCGTGTCGACGGCATTACCGTTGAGTTCCCTGGCGTTCGCGCGCTGGATGGCGTCAGCTTTTCGGCGCGAGGCGGGGAAGTCCATGCCTTGATGGGCGAAAACGGCGCCGGCAAGTCGACACTCTTGAAGGTATTGAGCGGTGTCAATCGGGTGACCAGTGGACAGCTGTGGATCGGTGACGAGCCGATCGTTTTCGCCAATTCCCGCGAGGCGTTGCGTCAGGGTATCGCGATCATCTACCAGGCCTTGACGCTATCGCCCAATCTCTCGGTGGCCGAAAACCTGCTGTTGGGGCAACTGCCGGTCAAGCATGGCTTCCTCGATCGGCGTCGGCTGCGCGAGCGTGCGACGACGATTCTGGAGGAACTGGGTGAGGGAGATATTCATCCCTCGACCAAGGTGCGGGATCTATCGATCGGCCAGCAGCAGATGATCGAGATCGGGCGAGCGCTGTTGCGCGACGCCCGGATCATTGCCTTCGACGAACCCACCAGCTCGCTCTCGGTTCAGGAAATTCGGCATCTCAAGCGGATCGTCTCGCGGCTTCGCGACGAGGGACGAGTCGTGCTCTATGTGACCCATCGCATGGAGGAGGTGTTCGAGATGTGCGATGCGGTGACCGTGTTTCGTGACGGTCGCCACATTCGCACCCACGACACCCTGGAGGGGCTCGATCACGACATCCTCGTCAGCGAGATGGTGGGGCGCGAGATCGAGGACGTCTACGGATATCGGTCGCGCCAGCACGGCGAAGTTCTGATGCGGCTGGAGGGTATCGAGGGGCGCGGCGTCAGCGCGCCGGTCAGCCTCGAAATACGTCGTGGCGAGGTGCTGGGATTATTCGGTCTGGTCGGCGCCGGACGCAGCGAACTGATGCGCCTGGTGTGCGGCGTCGAGCGAGCCACCGCCGGTCAGGTAACCTTCGATGGCACGCCGCGCCGATTCGGCTCTCCTCAAGCGGCAATCCGTGCTGGCATCGCGATGTGTCCGGAAGATCGCAAGTCGCAGGGAATTTTCCCGGTGGCCAGTGTCTCGGACAACCTCAATATCAGCTGTCGGCGTTTCTTCAAGCGCTGGGGCGGTTTCCGCAACCCGCGACGTGAAACTCAGAATACCGAGGAGTACATCCGCCAGTTGCGAATCCGGACGCCGGGGCCGAAAACGCCGATCGCCAACCTGTCCGGCGGCAATCAGCAGAAGGTGATTCTGGCCCGCTGGCTGTCTGAGGAGATCGACCTGTTCGTGATGGATGAGCCGACACGGGGCATCGATGTCGGCGCACGTCGGGATATCTATTCGTTGCTCTACGACCTTGCCGAGCAGGGGAAAGGAGTCCTCATTATCTCCAGCGACCTGGCTGAGGTCAGCTCGATCTGCGATCGCATCGGCGTGATGCGAGACGGCGAGCTGATCGACATCGTGTCTCGGGACGCCGCCACGCCCGAGCGATTGCTTGGGCTTGCACTGCCGGCCTGATACGGCTCCAACATCAATTTCGGCATCGACTGTTACAACAGCTGTGAATCGCGAGAGGGTTCAGAATCATGAATGACAAAGTTGCCACGCCGACGGCAGTGCCGGCCGAGGAACGTCGAGGGCTCCCCAAGCCGTTACGGACGCTGCTCGACACTTCCGGCCTGATTGCCGTTTTCATCTTGCTGTTCATCGGTCTTGCCGTGATGGTGCCGTCGTTTTTGACCGAACGTAACATTGTCGGCTTGCTGCTGTCGGTGACGCTGATCGGCACCATTGCCACCACCATGATGATGGTGCTGGCATTGGGAGAGGTCGATCTGTCGGTGGCGTCCATCGTCGCCTTTTCCGGTGTCGTTGCCGCCATGGTCACCTCGACCAGCGGCAGCGTGATGATCGGCGTGCTGGTGGGGGTCGCGGCTGGCGCGGCGGTGGGAGCCTTCAATGGATTCGTGGTTGCCCGTTTCGGGATCAACTCGCTGATCGCGACATTGGCCGCGATGGAGTTCGTCCGGGGGCTGGCCTACATCACCTCCGGTGGTGACGCGGTGATGATCACCGTGCCGGGCTTCTTCGATCTGGGTAGCGCCGCGTTTCTGGGGCTGACGCTGCCGGTTTGGACGATGATCGCCTGCTTCCTGATATTCGGCGTCGTGCTCAACATGACCGCTTTTGGCCGCAACACGCTCGCGACCGGGGGAAACTCGGAAGCGGCCAGCCTGGCGGGGGTCAATGTCCGTCGCCTGAAGATCATGGTTTTCGCGCTGCAAGGTCTGGTCGCCGGTATCGCCGGGGTGCTGCTGACCTCGCGCATGGGGTTGGGCGATCCCAATACGTCTCAGGGGCTGGAGCTGGCCGTCATTTCGGCCTGCGTATTGGGCGGCGTATCGCTTTCCGGCGGGGTCGCATCGATCACCGGGGTGCTGGTCGGGGTGCTGATCATGGGCTGCGTACAGAACGCCATGGGGCTGCTCAACGTCCCCACGTTCTATCAATACCTGGTGCGTGGGGCGATCCTGCTGCTCGCGGTCATGTTCGATCGCTGGAAGCAGACCCGTCGGGCGGGCGGTTGACGTCACCGAAAGCCGGCATTTTTCAACTTTGGTCGGGTAGCGGATTACGCCGTGGATGACAGAGACGTGACTCGCTGCACGGTGCGCCGTCACCGATACTCGTATTGGCATCGATCGGCACAAGAATTGGCATTATGTGGTTATTGGTATTGGCGCTAACGTAGCGACACCCCACGGCAGCTAGTCAAGTCGAAGCCGTGGCGGCCGTCAGGAGGACGCCATGCAAGACACCACACAAGCGGCAACCGGTCTCTCGACATTGGGATTGATGGGGATTGCCGCCGCCGCTATCGCGATTCTACTGGTTCTGATCATCAGGGTCCGATTGCATCCGTTCTTTGCGCTGGTGATCGTCAGCATCGGCACCGCGCTGGCCACCGGCATTTCGGTGGCCGAACTGCTGCCGACATTACTGGGCGGCTTCGGCAAAACGCTGGGCAACGTCGCTTTGCTGATCGGTTTCGGGGCGGTGCTGGGAAGACTGGTCGCCGTTTCGGGCGGGGCACGCGTACTGGCCGATACGTTGATTCACTTCTTCGGCAGCAAGCGAGCACCGTTGGGACTGTCGATCGCCTGTCTGCTGTTCGGTTTTCCGATTTTTCTGGACGCCGCCTTCGTGGTGATGCTGCCGGTGATCTACTCGGTGGCGCGCGAACTCAAGGCGTCGTTGCTGCTCTACGGTCTGCCGGCTGCCGGTGCGTTTCTGGTCATGCACGCCTTGATGCCTCCGCACCCGGGCCCGGTGGCGGCCGCGGTCTTCCTGCATGCCGACATCGGCCAGGTGCTGTTCGTGGCGCTGCTGGTGGGGCTGCCGACCTGGTACGTGATGGGCTACCGGCTGTCGCTGATACTGGCGAAGCGGTCACCGTTTCAGCCGGTACCGAACCTGATGGGGGATGAAAACGAAGAGGTCCCGCCCGAGAAACGCCCGGCGTTCGGTACGGTTCTATTGGTGCTATTGCTGCCGCTGGTGTTGATCTTTCTCAACACGGGGCTATCCACGCTGGGCCAGAGTGGGGCCATAGACGGCGACAATCCACTGGTAGCCGCGCTGATGGTGATCGGCGAGACCCCGATTGCTCTGTTGATCAGCACCTGTATTGCCATGTGGCTGCTGGTCATTCGCCGCGGTGAGCGCGGGGCGATGGATTCCATCAACGAGATCGTCGAACAGGCGTTGTCTCCCGTCTGCAGCATCATTCTGATCACGGGTGCCGGCGGCATGTTCGGCGGTGTGCTGACGGCCAGCGGCATCGGCGATGCGCTGGCAGACAGTCTGCAGGCGTTCGGACTGCCGGTGATCCTGGCCGGCTACGTGATCGCCTCGGTGATTCGTGTGGCTCAGGGCTCGGCTACGGTTGCCGGTACCACGGCAGCCGGCATCATGGCCCCGGTGGTGCTGGGAGATCCGTCGCTTGCCGGGTTGCCGGCAGCCTGCATTACCGTGGCTATCGTGGCGGGTGCCATCGGCTATTCCCACGTCAACGATTCCGGTTTCTGGCTGGTGGGTCGATTCCTCGGCGTCGATACCAAGACCATGCTCAAGACCTGGACGGTGATCTCCATCGGTATCTCGCTGATGGCGTTTGGCCTGGCGTGGTTGGTGTTTTCCCTATTGTGATTATCGAGAGTGACTGTCGATGGTGCCGAGTAGATGGCGACAGGCGAAGGCAACTTTCGATGACACGTTTGATGACTGCCGTGACCGCCACCGTAATGACGGTGGCTCGAGGAGAAAAAGATGAGTGATTCATCGGACAAGTCCCGACAAGCCGAGCCCCAAGGATCTGAGCCCCAGAAAAAACGCCAGCTGCGTTCCGCCGAATGGTTCGGCTCCGCCGACAAGAACGGCTTCATGTACCGCAGCTGGATGAAGAACCAGGGTATCCCCGACCATGAGTTTCAGGGCAAGCCGATCATCGGCATCTGCAATACCTGGTCGGAGCTGACGCCGTGCAACGCGCATTTCCGCAAGCTGGCGGAACACGTCAAGAAAGGCGTGCTCGAAGCCGGCGGCTATCCGGTGGAGTTTCCGGTGTTCTCCAACGGCGAGTCCAACTTGCGGCCGACGGCGATGTTCACCCGCAACCTGGCCAGCATGGATGTCGAGGAGGCCATTCGCGGCAACCCCATGGACGCCGTGGTACTGCTGGTGGGCTGTGACAAGACGACACCGGCGCTGTTGATGGGCGCGGCGAGCTGTGACATCCCGACGATCGTGGTGACCGGCGGGCCGATGCTCAACGGCAAGCACGAAGGCAAGGACATCGGCTCCGGTACCGTGGTGTGGAAACTCTCGGAAGAGGTCAAGGCCGGCAAGATATCGATCCACGACTTCATGGCCGCCGAGGCCGGGATGTCGCGCTCCGCCGGTACCTGCAACACCATGGGAACCGCCTCGACCATGGCCTGCATGGCTGAATCGCTGGGCACCTCGTTACCCCACAACGCGGCGATTCCGGCGGTCGATTCGCGCCGCTATGTCCTGGCGCATCTCTCCGGCAACCGTATCGTCGAGATGGTCCACGAGGACCTCAAGCTCTCCAAGGTGCTCACCAAGCAAGCCTTCGAGAACGCCATTCGCACCAACGCCGCGATCGGCGGCTCGACCAACGCGGTCATTCACCTGAAGGCGATCGCCGGACGCATTGGCGTCGACTTGCCATTGGACGACTGGACTCGGGTTGGCCGAGGCACGCCGACCATCGTCGACCTGCAGCCCTCCGGGCGCTTCTTGATGGAAGAGTTCTACTATGCCGGTGGCCTGCCCGCCGTGCTGCGTCGGCTCGGCGAAGCCGATCGGTTGCCGCACAAGGATGCATTGACCGTCAACGGCAAGACGATCTGGGAAAACGTGCAGGACGCGCCGCACTATAACGACGAGGTGATTCGGCCGCTGGATAACCCGTTGCGCGAGGACGGCGGGATGTGTGTGCTACGTGGCAATCTGGCGCCCAACGGGGCGGTACTCAAACCGTCGGCGGCGAGTCCCGAATTGATGAAGCATCGCGGCCGCGCGGTGGTGTTCGAGAATTTCGACGACTACAAGGCGCGGATCAACGACCCCGATCTCGAAGTCGATGCCAACGATATCCTGGTGCTGAAGCACTGCGGGCCGCGTGGCTATCACGGCATGGCCGAGGTCGGCAACATGGGGCTGCCGCCGAAGATTCTCGAGCAGGGCATTACCGACATGGTGCGCATCTCCGACGCCCGCATGAGCGGCACTGCCTACGGTACCGTGGTATTGCACGTGGCGCCGGAAGCCGCCGCCGGTGGTCCATTGGCCGCGGTTCACAACGGCGACTGGATCTCGCTCGACTGCGATAACGGTGCGCTCGAGCTGGAAGTCGACGATGCCGAAATCGCCCGTCGCCTGGCCGAGGTCGATCCGATGGCGGCCTCGAATCAGATCGCCAGCACCGGTGGCTATCGCCAGCTCTATATCGAGCGCGTGCTGCAGGCCGACGAGGGCTGCGACTTCGACTTCCTGCGCGGTTGCCGAGGAAGTGAAGTGCCGCGTCATTCGCACTGAGGTGGCAGCGAGGCGGCCTCAGTGAGAGACGTTCGTCATTCGCCCATCAATGTGGCGGTGACCTTCCGGGTGCCGCCATGTTGCCGATGTTCGCCCAGCCAGATGCCTTGCCAGGTGCCGGTAAGCAGCCGCCCGTTGTCGATGGCGACCGTCAGCTCGGTGCCGAACAGACTGGCGAGAACGTGGGCGGGCATGTCATCGGGGCCCTCGAGCGTATGTCGCATGCCGGACAGGTTTTCCGGCGCCAGTTTGCTGGCGAACAGGGCCATGTCGTGGCGCACGTCCGGATCGGCGTTTTCGTTGAGGGTCAGTGATGCGGAAGTATGCATCAGTTGAAGATGTAGCAGGCCGGTTCGGATCTCGGTGATGCCGGCAAGGGCGCTGATGATCTCGTCGGTGACCAGATGAAAACCGCGTGAGCGGGGTTTGAGTGAAAACTGGTGGCGGTGCCACATGAAGCGGGCTCCTTCAGGAATCTGTGCATGTAGCGTTCATCGTAGATGACGGCTGCGGCACTGTCTTTTTGTAGTTCCCTTTTCCTGTGGTTCTCTTTTCCTGTAGCCCCCTTTTCCTACAATTCCGAATTGATGACGGTGAATAGGTAGGGAGAGACCAAAGTCGCAGTCCCTGCGTCGTTGTTTGCGCATAGGCTAAAGAGCTGCCGCCCCGTTGGCAGTCGCTCCAGGCGATCCAGAAACAGGAGGTGTTCGTGAAAATTCGTGCCGCCGTGATTCATGAGATGAAAAAGCCCCGTCCGTATCGGGAGTCACTGCCGATGTCGGTCGAGGAAGTCGAGCTGGATGGGCCGGGCCCGGGCGAAGTGTTGGTCAAGATGCGTGCCGCCGGCTTGTGTCATTCGGATCTGTCGACGATCAACGGGGATCGGCCGCGCCCGCTGCCCATGGTGCTGGGACACGAAGCGGCCGGGGAGGTTGCCGAGGTGGGCGAAGGCGTGACCGATCTCGCGCCGGGCGATCATGTGGTGTTCTCTTTCGCACCCAGTTGCGGCGCGTGCTCGTCGTGTCTTTCCGGGCGAGCAGCGCTTTGCCAGCCCGGGGCGGCAGCCAACACCGCCGGGCATCTGCTGGGTGGGGGAATGCGGCTGCACAAGGGCGGGGAGAAGATCTACCACCATATCGGCGTCTCGGGCTTTGCCGAGTACACGGTCGCCTCGCGGCGCTCCCTGACCAAGATCGATTCCAGTCTGCCATTTCACATCGCGGCGCTGTTCGGTTGCGCGGTACTGACGGGCGTCGGTGCGGTGGTACATACGGCAGGGTTGCGGCTGGGGCAATCGGTGCTGGTGGTCGGGCTCGGCGGGGTAGGCCTCGCGGCAGTGATGGGCGCGGTCGGCGGTGGCGCGCGTCAGATCATCGCCGCCGATATCGCGCCGGACAAGCTGGAGACCGCCAAGGCGATGGGGGCGACGCATATCGTCAACAGCGGGGATCCGGATGCGGTAGCGCAGGTGCGCGAGATCAGTGGCGGCGGCGTGGATATCGCGGCCGAATTCGCCGGCGTTGCCAAGGCGCTGGAGTTCGCCTACGAGTCCACCGCGCGTGGCGGCACGACCGTGACGTCCGGCTTGCCGCATCCCGATGTGCGCTTCGCCATCAGTCCGACCCGAATGGTCGCCGAGGAGCGCACGCTCAAGGGCTCCTATCTGGGCGGTCATGTGCCGTCGCTGGATGTGCCCGAGTACATCGCGCTTTATCAGGCTGGCCGACTGCCGGTGGACCGGCTGCTGACGCATCGACTGACGCTGGACGAGATCAACCTCGGCTTCGACCGTCTGGCCGATGGTCAAGCCATTCGTCAGATCATCGATTTCGATTGAGTCGCGAGCCGGGCAGGTTACGGATCGACTGCTAGTCTTGAAGGAGTCTCGGAGAGGTGGCCGATGTCTTGGCTGCCTCTTTCGCATTTCATCCGTCACCGACAGGAGAAAGTCATGGCTCAGACACGAGTCGAGCGCGATAGCATGGGCGAACTGGAAGTCCCCGAGAGTGCGCTCTATGGCGCTCAGACGCAGCGTGCCATCAACAATTTTCCCATCAGCGGTCGGCCATTGCCGGCTGCATTCATTTCAGCGGTGGCGCGGATCAAACAGGCGGCCGCCGAGGTCAATCTGGAGCTGGGCCTGCTCGATGAGGATCGTGCCAAGGCGATCGTCGCTGCGACCGACGAGATCATCGCCGGCAAGCATCCGGATCAATTCCCGATCGATGTCTTTCAGACGGGGTCCGGCACCTCGACCAACATGAACGTCAACGAGGTGATCTCGCACCTCGCAAGCCGCGCCGGGCTCGAGGTGGGTCCCAACGATCACGTCAACATGGGCCAGTCGAGCAACGACGTGATTCCCACCGCCATTCATCTGGCGGCGGCGATCGAGGTCAACGAGCGTCTATTGCCCGCTCTCAATTATCTGCGTTCGGCCATCGACGACAAGGCGGCCTCCGTCGACGACGTGGTCAAGACCGGCCGCACGCACTTGATGGATGCGATGCCGGTTCGGCTGAGCCAGGAGATGGGCGGGTGGTCGAGCCAGATTGGACAGGCCGTCGAGCGTCTCGAGGACGGCTTGAAGCGGATTACCCGGTTGGCGCTGGGCGGTACTGCGGTGGGCACGGGCGTCAATGCGCATCCCGATTTCGCGGCGAAAGTCTCCCAGCGTCTGGCCAGCGCCACCCGCCTCGAATTTCGCCCCAACGACAGTTTCTTTGCCAGCTTGGCTTCCCAGGACGCTGCGGTGGAACTTTCCGGTCATCTCAAGACCTACGCCGTTGCCGTGATGAAGATCGCCAACGACCTGCGCTGGATGAACTCCGGACCGCTGGCAGGGCTAGGCGAAATCGAGCTCGAAGCGTTACAGCCGGGCAGTTCGATCATGCCTGGCAAGGTTAACCCGGTCATTCCCGAATCGGCCGCCCAGGTCGCCGCTCAGGTGATAGGCAACGATGCCGCGGTCACGATGGGCGGGCAGAGCGGCAACTTCCAGCTCAATGTGATGCTGCCGATGATTGCTCACAATGTGCTGGACTCCATCACGCTGCTCACCAATGTCAGCCGGCTGCTGGCGGATAGCGCCATCGCCACTTTCAATGTCCGTCGCGACAACATCGAGACGCCGCTTTCCAGGAATCCGATTCTGGTGACGGCACTCAATTCGGTGATCGGCTACAACGCCGCTGCGGCAGTGGCCAAGAAGGCCTATCAGGGAGGAAGACCGATTATCGATGTGGCCGAAGAGGAAACCGATCTTTCTCGTGAAGAACTCGAACGGCTGCTCGATCCGACCAAGCTGACCCAGGGCGGCATACCGGAGTGAACCGGGCTTGACTGTACGGAAGGCTGTTTCTGCAGTGACCCACAAAAAACGCCACCCGATCGGGTGGCGTTTTTTGTCGGCTGTCTCGGCCGGGCGAATCCTTTTTGCTTTGGGGCTTTCTATACAGTCGTTTCCTACACTGTCTTTTTCTACACCGTCCTTCCCTATACCGGTGCTTCGCCGTGCCGATCCTGCGCTTCTTCGATGGTGTCCTCGGCATCTTCGCGTTCTTCACCGTCCGCTTTTTCCGGCTCGTTTTCATCGGCGCGGGAGGGGTCGTAGGAGAGCGTGACCAGGATCGGAAAGTGATCGGATCCGACTTCCGACAACCGCTGCATATGCACCAGCGTGAAATGCTCGGTGACGAAGACGTGGTCAAGAGGCCAACGCAGGATCGGATATTTGGCGTGAAAGGTGCTGTACTGTCCGCGGCCTCGGCGCAGATCGAGCATTCCACTGATCTTGCAGAACAGCTTGGTCGTCGGTGACCACGCGACGTCATTGAGGTCTCCGGCCACGATGGTCGGCAGCTTTTTCTTGGCGATGGCCTCGCCGACCAGCAATAGTTCGGCATCACGCCAGAGTGATTCGTCGCTCTCCGATGGCGCGGGTGGGCGCGGGTGCAGCGCATGAAAGCGAACCCTTTCGCCGCCGGGCAAGCGTACCCAGGCATGAATCGAGGGAATGTCATCCTGGATCAGCCACTTGACCTCGACATCCTCCAGCGGCACCCGAGAGTAGAGGTGCATGCCGTACAGATTGTCCAGCGGGATACGGATCGCCTGCGGCATCATCTCGCCAATGGCGGCATCCAGCTGATCACCCCACCACTGGTCTGATTCCAGCGTCAGCAGCATGTCGGGCTGGTGCTGCTTGACCAGAGCGATCAACTTGTCGGCTTGTCGGTTCGGCGTTAGCACGTTGGACACGAGCAGCCTGAGCTGGCGGTCAGGGGTGTGGGACTCTGCCTCGACCACCGTGCAGCGAGCCAGACGCGTCCAGGGATAAATCCGCGTCCATTGAATGCCGGCAGCAATCACGCTGGCGGCTATTCCGGCCCAATGCCACCAGGCGCTGGGTCCGAATGCCAGCTGGGCCAGTGCCAGAACGGTGGCGGCGATCGCGATCTGCAGAAGCGGGAAATCGAAGCTACGAATGGTCCAGTGTCGAATCCTCAGATAGGGCGCGAGGGTGATCAGCAAGACGAGGCAACCAAGACAGGTAAACAGGAGCTGCAGCAACGGGTCATTCCTTGTATCGGGATAGGGCACCTTGCCGGGTCAAGAGTAGCAGAAATGCGTCCTGACAATGATACCGTGGCCTTGGGGCGATTCACGCTACTTGGCAATGCAGCCGGCGACAGTTTTCAGCGGGCTTTCGATGATGCCACCGATGTGACGAAAGCCGGGAGCTGATCGAGATAGTCCGCCAATGCCTGCTGATCTTCACTCGTCAGTCGCAGCCCGAGTTTGCTGCGCCGCCAGAGAATGTCTTCGCTGGTACGTGCCCATTCGTGTTCGATCAGATAGTCGACCTCGGCGCGAGTCAGCCCGCCGCCAAAATGCTGGCCAAGTGCTTCCTGACTCTGCTTGCCATTCAGAAAACGCAGACACAGCGTGCCGTAGCTGGAAGCGAAACGCTCGGCCCGTTCCCGACCGAGGAACGGATAATCGCGCAGCAGCTGCAGGACAAAGGCCTCCCGCGATTCGATATCCCCGCCGGGGAGACGAGCCTCGGCCGTCCAGGCCTGGCCCATGTCCGGCATCAGCGGTTGAAGCTTGTGCAGCGCCGCTTCCGCCAGCTTGCGATAGGTGGTGATCTTGCCGCCGAAGATCGACAGCATCGGCGCGCCATGACTGTCGAGATCGAGCGTGTAGTCGCGTGTCATGGCCGAGGGATTCTCGGACTCGTCGTCACACAGTGGCCGAACACCAGCGTAGGTCGAGATGACATCCTCGCGGCTCAGCTGCTTGACGAAGTGAGCGTTGAGTACCTCGAGCAGATAGTTGATCTCCTCGTCGTTGACGCTGACCTGGGAAGGGTCGCCCTGATAGCGGCGGTCGGTGGTGCCGATCAGGCTGAAGCGCTGCTGATAAGGCAGCACGAACACGATACGGCCATCCTGATTCTGCAGGATGTAGGCGCGATCATCCTGATTGAGGCGCGGCACGACCAGGTGGCTGCCCTGGATCATGCGGATGCCGTAGCGCGATTCCCGCTTGGCATTGTTCTTGACGAAAGACTCCACCCACGGCCCGGCGGCATTGACCAGAACCTTGCCACGGCACTCCTGGCGCTCGCCGGTATCGCGGTTCTCCAGGCTGACCCGCCACTGGCCGTTCTCCTCGCGGGCCTGGGTACAGCGCGTTCGTACCCGTATATCTGCCCCTTTCTCCTGCGCCTGCAAGGCGTTCAGTACCACCAGGCGTGCGTCGTCCACCCAACAGTCCGAGTACTCGAACCCTTTCCTGATCGCCGGCACCAACGGACTGTCGGGACCGAATCGCAGAGTCCTTGCATTGGCCAGACTGTCACGATGGCTCAGATGATCGTAGAGAAACAGACCGGCGCGAATCATCCAGCCTGGGCGCAGATGTGGCTGGTGCGGAAGAATGAAGCGTAGCGGCCAGACGATGTGTGGCGCCTTGCGCAGCATGACTTCGCGCTCCCTCAGCGCTTCCCGGACCAGCCTGAACTCCCGGTGTTCGAGATAACGGAGGCCACCATGGATCAGCTTGCTGCTGGCCGACGAGGTGGCGCTGGCAAGATCGGACTGTTCGCACAAAAGCACGGAAAGGCCACGTCCAGCGGCATCATTGGCGATCCCGGTACCATTGATGCCGCCGCCGACAACGATGAGGTCGTAAACGTGTTGCGGGGTCGCAGAAGCCATGCCGTTCTCCCGAAAGCGTGATGACATCGAATATGTTCGTTTACGAAAATAAATTAATCACTTTCGAACATCAAGCGTGTCATTGCGCCTGGAAGAGTCCAGTGGTCGTCCATTGGTCATGGTTGGTGATTTATCATACGACCGAATTGCCCAAGAGAAAGAACCGACACGAGGTCGGCTTTCCGAGAGCGACGGTCAACAGCTGGCGCGGAAGGTGAGGGGAGAGTTCGTCAAGTGCGCTTGACGATAGCGTCACTTCAATTCAGTCGGAGTCAGTTCGCGTCGGCGGTTAAGGCCTCCGCTTCGACCGTTATCAGAGGATCCGCGACGTACAATGCCACGTCATGTTCACGCATCAGGCGGCACAGAACGTCAGGCGGCTGGCGGTCGGTGAAAAAGGCGTTGATCTGGCTGAGGTTGCCCTGTCGTACCACGGCATTGCGGTGGAACTTCGAATGGTCCGCTGCCAGAAATACCTGGCGGGAGTTGCGCAGGATGGCCTGCGCCACGCGAACTTCCTGATAGTCGAACTCCAGTAGAGAGCCGTCACCGTCGATACCGCTGATGCCGATGATGCCGTAGTCCACCTTGAACTGATTGATGAAATCGATGGTCGCCTCGCCGATGATGCCGCCGTCCCGCGAGCGAACCTGCCCCCCGGCAACGATGACGTTGAAATCGGTCTTGTGCTGAAGAATGGCGGCCACGTTCAGATTGTTGGTAATGACTTCCAGCCCACTATGCTGGCACAGCGCTTCGGCAATGAATTCGTTGCTGGTCCCGATATTGATGAACAGCGATGAAGAGTCGGGAATCTGGGCAGCCAGCATCTCGGCAATGCGGCGCTTGGCATCGAGATTGAGCGTCTTGCGCGTGTGATAGGCGGTGTTGACCGTACTCGATTCGAGCCCGGCCCCGCCGTGCACGCGCTTGACGATGCCTTCTTCCGCGAGTTGATTGAGATCCCGGCGTACCGTCTGGGGCGTGACGTCGAAATCCTTGGCAAGCTGTTCGATCGAGGCATAACCCTGGCGCTTGACCAGCTCGACGATGGCTTCGTGACGTTCCTGCTGGGTCATGTTGATTTCCTGCCGCGGTTCGATGGCTATTGTTGAAATGACGTCATGGCGAGAGTTTATCAAACCCTTACCCGGAACCGGGGTTTCAGTAGGGCCATCAGGTGCATCGGGCCATAGACCATGGTCTATGGTGTCAGCAATCGAATTCAGGTCGTTGTCGATTGAAGGTGATAGCGAGGGTGAAAGTGAGGATGAACAGTGGGGGCGAAGAAGAATAGTGCCGACACGACAGGCAGTTGGCGTCGAATTTTTGTTGTCGAAGGGTTGCATTCCGCGTCTGCCCGGGTAGAATTCGCATCCGTTGTCACGGCAAGCCCAGCGCAATGTCTGTAGGACCGTAGCTCAGTTGGTTAGAGCGCCACGTTGACATCGTGGAGGTCAGCGGTTCAAATCCGCTCGGTCCTACCAAAGTCAGACCTACCAAGTCAGATGACGCTGCAGATGAAAGGGTTTTGCGACAATGTATTTCAGGACCATAGCTCAGTTGGTTAGAGCGCCACGTTGACATCGTGGAGGTCAGCGGTTCAAATCCGCTTGGTCCTACCAGATTCGAACCTCGAGCCACGGCTCGGGGTTTTTTTATGGTCGAGTCTTTTTCCCTGTCCCTGTCCCATTTCACTTTCTATTTCTTCTCGGTCCCTTTTCGCTGGTGTGATCCGATGGCGCCTGCCGGGGCGTACGTTGCGTGGAAGTTGCTTCCCGGGCCGAATGACAAAGTCTTCAGACGCTACTCGACGTCAAGATTCGTTTTCAGTCGTCGATGTTGAAATGCGAACGGCAGGTGAGTCAAACCGACTCGTTTGTCAGGATTTCCTGTCTGCCAGCACCGTCGAGTGTAGGACATTGGTGGTTGAGACTAAGGTTGCAGCTTTTTTAAACGTAATAAAATCAATTAAATAGAAGCCTGTTTTTGCGAAACTCGTTTTCTGCTTTTTTCGTCGTATAGCTTTATAAAACGGCTGTTCTAGGATGCTCGGAAGAGAAAACGGGAACGGCGCCACTCATGTCATTACAACTCCACAATGTGACACTGTCGGTGCGGGGCGAGACTTACATCGATGACGCCAGTCTGACGCTGGAGCCGGGGTCGTTCAACGTGTTGCTGGGACACACGTTGGCTGGCAAGACGACATTGATGCGACTGATGGCGGGCCTGGACAGGCCTGACAAGGGCTCGGTACATCTCGATGGCCGAGACGTGACCCATGTGCCGGTTCGTCAGCGCAACGTCTCGATGGTTTATCAGCAATTCATCAACTACCCCACATTGACCGTCTTCGACAATATTGCTTCGCCGCTCAGGCAGGCCAAGATGTCCCGCCAGGAGATCACCCGTCGAGTCGAGGAAACGGCTGCAATGCTCGGGATTCAGCACCTGCTGGGACGCTATCCGCAGGAACTCTCCGGTGGGCAGCAGCAGCGCACGGCGATGGCCCGAGCATTGGTCAAGGACGCGGACCTGGTGCTGTTCGATGAACCTCTGGTCAATCTCGACTACAAGTTGCGCGAGGCGCTGCGCGTCGAGATGCGCAAACTGTTCGAATCGCGCAATACCATCGCGGTCTACGCCACCACCGAGCCCGCGGAGGCACTGGCACTGGGCGGTACGACGACCCTGCTGCACCAGGGGCGGATCGTTCAGAGCGGGCCTAGCGGCGACGTCTATCGCCATCCGCGTAACCGTGAAGCCGCCACGCTATTTGGCGAACCACCGATCAACTTGATGCCGATGACGGTCGACGGATGCGAGTGCCGGATCGCCGATCAGCGCCAGCCGCTGCCAGAGGAGTGGCGCAATCTCTCCGACGGCGACTATCAGGTCGGTATCCGGCCTCATCACTGGTCGCTTCAGCCGCTCTCGGAAGCGGCGTTACGTCTGCCGGCCGTCGTGCGCGTAGCGGAGATCAGCGGCTCCGAAACCTTTCTGCATCTGTCGCATGATCGGATCGACCTGGTCGCGCACCTGGCAGGGATTCACGAGTTCGGCGTCGATCAGGCGCTGGACATTCACGTCGCGTGCCGACAGTTGTTCGTATTCGAGCCGGGTGGCGATCTGGTGTTGTCGCCATCCTCGTCGCGACCAACGCTTGCGAGCGTTCGAGGAGAACTCTAGATGGCAGAAATTCGCCTCGAACAGCTGGCGCACAGCTACCATAGCGCCCCTTCGCAACCCGGTGATTACGCACTCCGGCCGATAGACCACGTCTGGGAGCAAGGGGGCGCCTACGCCTTACTGGGCCCCTCGGGCTGCGGCAAGAGCACGCTGCTCAACATCATCTCCGGTCTGTTGGCCCCCTCGGAAGGCCGCGTGCTTTACGACGGCAAGTCGGTCAACGATCTCAGTCCGCAGGATCGCAATATCGCCCAGGTTTTCCAGTTCCCGGTGGTCTACGACACCATGACCGTTCACGAGAACCTGGCGTTTCCACTGCGCAATCAGGGACAGCCACGCGAGCGCATCGATGCCCGAGTGAGAGAGGTGGCCGAGGCGCTGGAGATCGAGCCGCTGCTGAACCGGAAGGCGAAGAACCTGACGGCGGACGAGAAGCAGAAGGTGTCGATGGGGCGCGGCCTGGTGCGTGACGACGTGGCGGCGATCCTGTTCGACGAGCCGTTGACGGTGATCGATCCCCAGCTCAAGTGGCGGCTGAGGCGCAAGCTCAAGGAGATCCACCAGCGCTTCAACGTGACGATGGTTTACGTTACCCACGACCAGCTGGAGGCGTCCACCTTCGCCGACAAGATCGCGGTGATGTACGAAGGCCAGATCGTCCAGTTCGGCACGCCGCGAGAGCTGTTCGAGAACCCGCAGCATACCTTCGTCGGCTACTTCATCGGCAGCCCCGGTATGAATCTGCTGGATGTCGCCCTGGGCGAGACGGGTATCGAGTTCGACGGGCGAACGCTGGCGGTGGCCGACGCGATCGTCGCCCAGCTCCGGCAGCGCGAAGGCGAGCGCCTGCAGCTCGGCATCCGGCCGGAATTCGTGCAGCTGGTGGCGCCGGAGAATGCGGTACTGCACGGGTATGTCGATCTGGTTCAGGACCAGGGCACCTTCAAGATCGTCGATGTGCGCCTCGATACGCCATCGGCACCGGTGGTCAAGGCGCGCCTGGGAGAAGAGGCCAACGTTCCCGAGGGGCGAACTGGCGTGCACTTCCCCGAACCCTGGCAGCGCTTCTATATCGACGACCATCTGGTGGGAGTGGCTGATGAAAACCTATAACAACAAGGCCTGGTGGCTGGTATTGCCGGTGTTCGTGCTGGTGGCCTTCAGCGCCATCATCCCGATGATGACGGTGGTCAACTATTCGGTACAGGACATCTTCGACCCGAGTACGCGCTACTTCGTGGGCACCGAGTGGTATCGCGAGATCCTGGCGGATCCGAGGCTGCACGATTCGCTGGTGCGGCAGTTCATCTACTCGTTCTGCGTACTGGCCATCGAGGTGCCGCTCGGCATCATCGTCGCGCTGTCGATGCCTCGGCGAGGGTTGGGCGTGCCGGTCAGCCTGATTCTGCTCTCTCTACCGCTGCTGGTGCCGTGGAACGTGGTGGGGACGATCTGGCAGATCATCGGGCGAGAGGACATCGGGCTGTATGGCTGGATTCTCAACAGCCTGGGGCTCGACTACAACTACGCCTCCAACCCACGGGACGCCTGGATCACCGTGCTGGTGATGGACGTCTGGCACTGGACCTCGCTGGTGGCGCTGCTGTGCTACTCCGGGCTGCGCTCGATTCCCGATGTCTACTACCAGGCGGCCAGAATTGATCGCGCCTCTCACTGGGCGGTATTTCGCTTCATCCAGTTGCCGAAGCTCAAGAACGTGCTGTTGATCGCGGTCATGCTGCGCTTCATGGACAGCTTCATGATCTATACCGAGCCGTTCGTGCTCACCGGTGGCGGGCCGGGCACGGCCACGACATTCCTCAGCCAGACGTTGACCCAGATGGCGCTGGGCCAGTTCGATCTGGGCCGGGCATCGGCGTTTTCGCTGATCTACTTCCTGATCATTCTGCTGGTGACCTGGGTGTTCTATACCGCCATGACGCATAACGACAACAAGGAATGACGCCGCCATGAGACTGCGCAAGAGTCTGGTGATGCTGATCTATCTGCTGTTCGTGCTGGTGCCGATCTACTGGCTCGTCAACATGTCGTTCAAGTCGAACCGGGAAATCCTCGGCGGGCTGACGCTATGGCCGACCGCCCCGACACTGGACAACTATCGTGTCATTTTCACCGAGCCGACCTGGTACACGAGTTATCTCAACTCTCTCAGCTATGTCTCGATGAACATGCTGATCTCGTTGCTGGTCGCGTTGCCGGCCGCCTATGCGTTCTCGCGTTATCGTTTTCTGGGCGATAAACACATGTTCTTCTGGCTGCTGACCAACCGGATGGCGCCGCCTGCCGTGTTTCTGCTGCCGTTTTTCCAGCTTTACTCGGCGGTAGGGTTGTTCGATACGCCGATCGCGGTGGCACTGGCGCACTGCCTGTTCAACGTGCCGCTGGCGGTATGGATTCTCGAGGGTTTCATGTCGTCGGTGCCCAAGGAGATCGATGAAACCGCGTATATCGACGGTTATACCTTTCCCAAGTTCTTCATCAAGATTTTCCTGCCGATGATTCGGCCCGGCATCGGCGTCACGGCGTTTTTCTGCTTCATGTTCTCCTGGGTCGAACTGTTGCTGGCGCGAACGCTGACCTCGGTCGATGCCAAGCCGATCGTGGCGCAGATGACCCGTACGGTCTCGGCATCAGGCATCGACTGGGGCGTGCTGGCGGCTGCAGGCGTCGTTGCGCTGCTGCCTGGCATCGCCGTGATCTATTTCGTGCGCAACCACGTGGCCAAGGGCTTCGCCCTGGGTCGCGTCTGATCCGTCTGGCCAAAGAGGGGGAACCACTATGGGTTGGATGGCCTGGACACTACCGACGACTCTGTTCTTTGCCGGGATCGCGGCACTGCTGGTCGCGATGACGGTATGGCAGACCGTATCTCCGGGGCGAGAACGCAAAGGCTTTCTGCCACTGACGACATCGCGCGGCGATCGGCTGTTCATCGGCCTGCTGGCATCGGCCTACGGCCATTTGCTGGTTCTGGCACTCACCGACTGGCCGCTCTGGATCGCGACCGCGATCTGTGTGGCAGCCATGGCAATCATCATGAAATGGGGGTAACGCATCGACCAGGGATCACCGCTCTTCATCGGATAGCGCCACGACAGCAAACGAAGTAAGGATAACAAAGAGGGTTAACGCTATGTTCGATATCAAGCACGCCAGATCGCGACGCCGACTGCCACTGAGCATCGGCATCAGCCTTGCCGGTTTGATGGCCGTCTCGGGAACCGCGATCGCCGATCAGTATCAGGATGCCGCCAAACGCTGGCTGAGTGACGAGTTCAAGACCTCGACACTCACACCAGAACAGCAGATGGACGAGATGCAGTGGTACATCGATGCCGCCAAGCCGTTCCGTGGCATGCAGATCAACGTCGTTTCGGAGACGCTCACGACGCACAAGTATGAATCCGAGGTTCTGGCCCGCGCGTTCAGCGAGATCACCGGCATTCAGCTGAAGCACGATCTGATCCAGGAAGGGGACGTGATCGAGAAACTGCAGACGCAGATGCAGTCCGGCCGCAACATCTACGATGCCTACGTCAACGATTCCGATCTGATCGGCACCCACTTCCGCTACGGCAAGGTGGTGCCGATTTCCGACATGATCAAAGGCGATGCCGCCGAGGTGACCTCGCCGACACTGGATCTCGATGACTTCATCGGCCTCTCGTTCACCACCGGACCTGACGGCAAGGTCTATCAGCTGCCGGATCAGCAGTTTGCCAACCTTTACTGGTTCCGCGCCGACTGGTTCGACGATCCCGATCTCAAGGCGCGTTTCAAGGAAAAGTACGGCTACGACCTGGGCGTGCCGGTGAACTGGTCGGCCTACGAGGATATCGCCGACTTCTTCACCAATGACGTCCACGACATCGATGGCCAACGGGTCTACGGCCACATGGATTACGGCAAGAAGGATCCCTCGCTGGGCTGGCGTTTCACCGACGCCTGGTTCTCGATGGCCGGGGCCGGCGACAAGGGCATCCCCAATGGCCTGCCAGTGGACGAGTGGGGAATTCGGGTCGAGGATTGTCGGCCGGTGGGCTCGAACGTTACCCGCGGTGGCGCCACCAACGGCCCGGCCGCGGTGTTCGCGACCCAGAAGTACATCGACTGGCTGCATGCCTATGCGCCCCCGGAAGCCCAGGGCATGACGTTCTCGGAAGCCGGGCCGGTGCCGGCGCAGGGTAATGTCGCTCAGCAGATCTTCTGGTACACCGCCTTCACCGCCGACATGACTCAGAAGGGTTTGCCGGTGGTCAACGAGGATGGCACGCCCAAGTGGCGGATGGCGCCATCACCGGTGGGGCCGTATTGGGAAGACGGCATGAAGAAGGGCTATCAGGACGTCGGATCCTGGACCTTCATGAAATCGACGCCCGAGAAGAACCGTCTCGCCGCCTGGCTCTACGCGCAGTTCGTGACCTCGAAGACGGTCTCGCTGCAGAAGACGCTGGTGGGGCTGACGCCGATCCGGGAATCCGACATCCAGTCCCAGGCGATGACCGACGCCGCGCCGAAACTGGGTGGCCTGGTCGAGTTCTATCGTAGCCCGGCGCGACTGCAGTGGTCGCCGACCGGCACCAACGTGCCGGACTATCCCAAGCTGGCGCAGCTGTGGTGGCAGTATATTTCCCAGGCGGTCAGCGGTGAAACCAGCGCGCAGCAAGCCCTGGATGGGTTGGCGGACGCCCAGGATCGGATGATGGAGCGTCTGGAGCGGGCCAATGTCCAGCCAAACTGCGGGCCCAAGCTGAACGAACCTCGCGATGCGCAGTATTGGCTGGATCAGCCCGGTGCGCCCAAACCCAAACTCGACAACGAGAAACCGCAGGGCAAGACCGTCCCTTACGACGAGATGGTGAAATCCTGGCAGAAGAGCTGAGCGACTGACTCGGCAGTCACCTGCAACATCAACTTATCGCGTCGCCAAGGCGACGATCTCCCCGCCGGTTTACCGGCGGGGTTTTTGTTTGTCATTCCGGCCATTGGGTTAACTTATGCCGGCCTCAGGACTTTTCGTGGAGCGACAGATAATATTGGGGAATAGCTGGAGTGAAACATGTCATTGAATTCGCTTTTCGAACACATTCATCAGTTACCTAGCGTACCCGCCGTGGTCACCGAGCTGATCGCCAGTCTGGACAATGACCGGATCAGCATTCATCGGGTGTCGTCCATCATCCGCAGGGATCCCAGCCTCAGCCTGAAACTATTACGCTCCGCCAACTCCGTGCGCTATGGCGTGGGGCGAAACGTGGCCACGATCGATGATGCCTTGCTGCTGCTGGGCTTCGACCGTGTACGCACGCTGGTGATCGCTTCGGGCCTGGTATCCATGCTCAGAGAGGTGCCCGGACTCGACCGCAAGGCTTTTTGGCGCGAGTCGTTCATGGTCGCCAACTTGAGTCGTACGATCGTCCAACACAGCAAGCTGGGGGAATTGGCGCCGGAGACCGCGTTCACCTGTGGCATTCTGCATCACGTGGGCTCCGCGCTGATGCATATCGGCCACCCGGAAACGATGCAGCGGATCGATGCACTGGTCGAGCAGGGCGCGCCGCGGATCGAGCTGGAAGCCAACCAGTTCGGCTACACGTTCAGCGAAGTGGGTGCCGAGCTGGGGCGCCGCTGGCGCTTCCCGCAAACGATCTGCAATGCTCTGACGTATCAGGGAAAGCCACTGGAGGCCGTGCCTTTCTCGCCCTACGCCGCTGCCGTCCATCTGGCGATCGGCCTGTACCGGAATATCGCCGGCGGGCGTCGTGAAGAGCACGCCCTGGGAGAAATGCCGCGCGAGATTCGTCGTCCGCTGGCGCTGGATCTGCTGTCGCTCTATGAAGATATCCTGCAGATAGTGCGCACGGATGACGAGCTGGGCGTGTTTCTGGATTGAAGCCGACATCGTGCGCTCGACAGTCCGGTTTCAGGATTTCAGTCTTGTCCGACGCTCTCGTGGAGGTCGCTGGCGGCGGCGAAAACATGACACAGACGCTCGATACCCGCTTGATCCTCGGCCGTGAATCGAGCCGGTTCGGGGCTATCGATATCCAGCACGCCCCAGACTTCGTCGTCGATGATGATGGGGACGACCAGCTCCGAACGCGACGCCGCATCGCAGGCGATATGATCGGGGACGGCGTGAACGTCGTCGACGCGCTGAGTCCGGCGCGAACGTGCGGCGGCACCGCAGACGCCTTTGGAGAACGGAATCGGGTTGCACGCCGGCTGGCCCTGGAACGGGCCCAGAATCAGCGTCTCCGGTTGGCGCTGCAGATAGAAGCCGACCCAATTCAGCTTCTCGAGTGTCTGCATCAGGAAGGCGCTGGTCTGGGCTGAGTTGGTCAGCCAGTCGCGCGTATCCAACAGCGCTGTCAGCTGGCGCTCGAGGGAATCGTAGTCGGTCATCGTGGTCTCCTCGAAAAATGAACGAAAAAAGGTCAACCGAGAAACGAAAACCAGCGCCTCGGGCGCTGGTTTCGTGATGATCATGATGCCTGGCTCGTCACATTGGTGACGCCGCCGAGCTCACTTCCAGCCGGGAACGGCGCCACCCTGGAACAGTTCCTGGGCCTTGTCGGCAACGGCATCGGACTGATAGGCCTTGACCAGTTCCTGAATCTCCTTGCGATCCTGATCGCCACCCCGAACGACGATCAGATTGACGTAGGGCGAGCCCGGGCCTTCCTTGATCAGCGCATCGTCCAGTGTCAGACCGGCGGGCTGCGTGAAGGTGCTGTTGATGAAGGCCATGTCGACGTCCTGCAGTACGCGCGGCATCTGGGCGGCCTCGATCTCCTTGAACGAGTAGTCGTGCGGGTTCTCGGTGATGTCGATCGGCGTCGCTTCCAGATTCTCGTCATCGTCGAGCGTGATCAGGCCCTGCTTGTCCATCAGGATCAGCGAGCGACCTTCGTTGGTCGGATCGTTGGGAACGGCGATGGTCGCGCCATCCGGCAGATCGTCGATGCTGTCGTACTTGGCGGAGTACGCGCCGATCGGGTAGACGAAGGTCTTGCCGGCCACGGCGAAATCATAACCGCGGTCGTTGACCATCGAGCGCATGTACGGCTCGTGCTGGTAGGCGTTGGCATCCAGGCTGCCGTCCGCCAGTGCCGCGTTGGGCGTGACGTAGTCGGTGAACTCGATGATCTCGACATCGAGGCCGTACTTTTCCTTGGCCACCTGTTTGGCCACCTGCATGACATCGGTCTCGGGACCGGCCATGGTGCCGACCTTGATGGTGTCATCGGCGGCATGAGCGCCACCGGCGACCAGGCCCAGACTCAGCGCGGCAGCGCCCAGCGTGCGTGTGATTGAAATCGGCATTGGCGACTCTCCCTGAGGATATTGCTATCGATGATTGAGGCCGACGCTCTTGTCGGCGTCTGACGACCGCTGAAATATAACGGAATAACAACGGCCGCGGTAATTCATTCTGGTTATTAATCTAGTGGCCGTCGGCAATCACTTGTGATCGCTCTTGCGCACCAGATAATCCCCCAGGCTCTGAAACAGCTGCACCATGACCACGAGCACGACCACGGTAATCAGCATCACGGTCGGGTTGAAGCGGTTGTAGCCGTAGCGGATACCCAGGTCACCCAGCCCGCCGCCACCCACCGCGCCGGCCATGGCGGAATAGCTGACCAGGGCGACGACGGTGATCGTCAGACCGTTGATGATGCCGCCCCGGGCTTCCGGCAGGAGCACCTTCATGATGATCTGCATCGGTGTCGCGCCCATCGACTGCGCGGCCTCGACCAGGCCGGGAGAAACCTCGTTAAGCGCACCCTCGACCAGCCGGGCGACGAACGGAATGGCGGCGATGGTCAGCGGTACCGCGGCGGCATTGGTGCCGATGGAGCTGCCGACGATCATGCGGGTGAACGGAATGATCGCCACCAGCAGGATGATGAACGGTACCGAACGGCCGACATTGGTGACGATACCGAGGAGGGTATTGATGATCGGCTGGGCCAGAATCTGGCGTGGCCGAGTGACGTAGAGCAACACGCCGAGCGGCACGCCGATGAGCGTGGACAGGATGCCGGCGACGGCAACCATGTAGAGCGTCTCGAGCGTGGACTGCCAGACGAGATCAATCAGGGCGCTGGACATGACCCATTACCTCCACTTGCAGATCAAAGGATTCGAGCGTTGCCAGCGCTTGCCGGGTCTGCGAGGCGCTGCCCATCAATTCGGCGATCATCAGGCCCAGCGTGCGGCCCTGAATGGATTCGACCTTGGCCTGCAGAATGCTGACGTCGATGCCATGTTCACGGGCCAGCCGCGAAATCAGCGGGGTGGCCACGCTGTCGCCGGAGAACGTCAGTCGCACCACTGGGTGGGTGTTCGCTCCCGCTTCCGGTTCCAGGCGTTCGATCAGGGCCTGGGGTGCTTCCAGCTTGAGGAAGTCATTCAGAAATTCCCGACCCAGCTGCGTGCCAGGCGAGGTGAAGAAGTCACCGACATCCGCGTCCTCGACCAGGCGGCCATCGGAAATCAGCCCCACTCGATGGCAGATGGTCTTTACGACTTCCATCTCGTGGGTGATCAGCAGAATGGTCAGCCCAAGCTGCTGATTGATCTCCTGCAACAGCGTCAGGATCGAGGCGGTGGTCTGCGGATCGAGCGCCGACGTCGCCTCGTCGCAGAGCAGCACCTTGGGCCGGCTGGCCAGGGCGCGGGCAATGGCCACGCGCTGTTTCTGGCCGCCGGACAGCTGCGCCGGATATTGCGTCGTCTTGTCGGCGAGGCCCGTCATCTCGAGCAGCGGCGTGACGCGTTCGCGAATGGCCTGGCGCGACTGGCCCATCAATTCCAGCGGCAACGCCACGTTGTCGTAGACGGTACGATTGGTCAGCAGGTTGAAGTGCTGGAAGATCATCCCGCACTGGTGGCGCGCCTGGCGCAGCGCGGCGGCGTCCATGGCGGTCAGTTCCTGCCCGTCGATGATGACGCGACCGGCGGTCGGCCGCTCGAGCAGATTGACGCAGCGGATCAGGGTTGACTTGCCGGCGCCGGAAAGGCCAATGACGCCGTGAATCGTGCCTTTCGGCACCTGCAGGTCGATGTCCTTCAGCGCCTGCACGGCGCCGGGCCCGCTGCCGTAGGTTTTGGAAACGTTGTCCAGTGAGATCATTGGGCGTGTCGAAAGCGTCTGGCTGAGAGTCGGAAAAGCGGGGCGTCGTCTACCGCGCCGATAGGGCGCCAACGGCGTCAGACCCGCGTCGATGAGCGCAGTAGTATACGGATCTCGCCGGGTCGGAGCGACCGCGGGATGTCGTACAGCAAGCGCGCCGATTTCCTGGCAGGCATCGCCAGCGTGCTAGAATTCTCGTTCTTGTTGCCCGCCGAGCGTGTCTGTCATCGGCGGCTAGCTATCCGTTCAGGCCAGGAGTGAGGTTCATGTTTACCGGGATCGTGCAGGATGTGGGTACCGTGATAGCGATCGAGGAGCGTGAGCAGTTGCACACCCATGTGGTGGCGATGTCGGCGGCGATGCGCGAAGGCCTGACGTTGGGGGCCTCGGTATCCCATAACGGTTGCTGTCTGACGGTGACGGCGATCGACGAGGAAAACGTCAGTTTCGATCTGATGCGTGAAACGCTGCGGCTGACCAATCTGGGTGATCTCGGTGTCGGAGGCCGGGTCAACCTCGAGCGAGCCGCGCGCTTCGGCGACGAGATCGGCGGGCATGCCATGTCGGGCCATATCATGGGAATGGCCAAGCTGGTGGAAATCGACGAAGCGCCCAACAATCGGCGGCTGTGGTTCGAGCTACCGCAGGATCTGGCTCGCTTCGTGTTCGACAAGGGTTATATCGGTGTCGACGGCATCAGCTTGACGATCGGTGCTGTGGAAGCCGGGCGGTTTTGCGTCAATCTGATTCCGGAAACGCTGGTCAGAACGACCATCGGCGAACGAGTGCCGGGGGATCGCGTCAATCTGGAGATCGACCCGCAGACCCAGGCGATCGTCGAGACCGTGGAGCGGGTAATGGCGTCGCGCAGCTGATCGTCGAGGACAGGCCATTCCATGCCGGCCACGGCTCGCGCCATGGCCTCGGCTTGGGTAACATATGCGCCTTTGCGCCAAGAATCATCGTTGCAGGACTGACTGTTTACGGCGCGCCGTGTCCGGCCAATGGAGTTTCCCCTGATGAGTAGCAGTATCTACGGCGACTATATCAAGTCGGTCATTCGCACCGTGCCCGACTGGCCGCACGCCGGCGTCAACTTCCGCGACATCACGCCGCTGCTTCAGAACAGCGCCGCGTTTCGCAAGCTGATCGACAGCTTCGTGCATCGCTATCAGGAGCTCGAAGTCGATGCCATCGCCGCCATCGACGCGCGCGGCTTCATCGTCGGCGCACCGCTGGCCTACGAGCTGGGCTGCAGCTTCGTACCGGTTCGCAAGAAGGGTAAGCTTCCGTTTCGAACGATCAGCGAGACCTATACGCTCGAGTACGGGGAGTCGACGGTCGAACTCCATGCCGACGCGTTTCGCGAGCATGATCGCATCGTGCTGATCGACGATATCATCGCGACGGGCGGGACCATGCTGGCGGCGGCGTCGCTGATTCAACGCAGCGGCGGCCACATCGTCGAGACAGCGACCATCCTCGACCTGCCGGAACTGGGTGGCTCGGCCAAGATCCGCGAGGCCGGCTATAGCGTCTTCGCGGTCTGTAGCTTTACCGAAGACGAGTAAACGTCTCGGAGCCGTTATTCGAAAAGGCCTCCATTCGAAACGATAGAAGAGGCCTGCCGCCGCCATCTGCCGATGGCGGCCCGATCCACAGGTTGGATACGCCATGACCGCCAATCGTTATCAGCACCATTTCACCGTGTCTTGGGACCAGCTTCACCGCGATGTCCGGGCGTTGTGCCATCAGCTCGTCGAACGTGATTTCCAGGGGATCGTCGCGATCACCCGCGGTGGACTGATCCCGGCTGCGCTGATCGCCCGCGAGCTCGATATCCGCTTGATCGACACGGTCTGCATCAAGAGCTACGACGAACAATTCCAGGGCGACCTTGACGTGATGAAAGGCGTCGATCACGACGGTGACGGCTGGCTGCTGGTCGACGACCTGGTCGATACCGGCAAGACGGCGCGGGCCGTGCGCGACATGCTGCCCAAGGCCCACTTCGTCACCGTCTATGCCAAGCCGGAGGGACGCCCGCTGGTCGACCAGTGCCTGACCGAAGTGGCTCAGGACTGCTGGATCCAGTTTCCCTGGGATCTTGGCCACGCCTACGTCGAGCCGCTGGTGGACCAGATGCGCTCACCCAAACCCTGACTGACGCGGAGCTCTTCGATGTCTCAGTCGCCGTTACCGGACAGCTGGAACGCCTATCTCGGCGATGAATTCAGCGCTCCCTACATGCTGAAACTGCGCGAGTTTCTGGCTGAAGAGAAGGCCGCGCACAAGGTTATCTATCCGCACTCGTCGCACTGGTTTTGCGCCTTCGAGCTGACGCCGCTGGATCGGGTCAAGGTGGTGATACTGGGCCAGGACCCTTATCACGGCCCCCATCAGGCCCACGGCCTCTGCTTTTCGGTGCGCCCTGGCGTGCCGACGCCACCCTCGTTGCAGAACATCTACAAGGAGCTGGCCACCGACGTCGCCACGACGCCGGTCAATCATGGCTTCCTCGAAAGTTGGGCCGAGCAGGGTGTGATGCTGTTGAACAGCGTCCTGACGGTGGAGCAGGGCAATGCCGGTTCACACCGCAATCGCGGCTGGGAGACGTTCACTGATCGCGCCATTCAGGTCATCAACGAGCACTGCGACGGCGTGGTATTTCTGCTGTGGGGCAGCTATGCCCAGAAGAAAGCGAGCTTCGTCGATCGCGGCAAGCATCTGGTCCTGCACGCGCCGCATCCCTCGCCCTTATCCGCCCATCGAGGGTTTTTCGGTACGCGCCACTTTTCCCAGGCCAACGCCTTTCTCGCCAATCGTGGGCTGACGCCGATCGAGTGGCAATTGCCGGCCAGCGTCGCCTGAATCCGGCTCCTCGCGTACAATATCGGCGTTTCCTCCATTATGACGAAGGCGCCGATCATGAGTGTGCATCCCATCTCCCATCCCCTGGTCAAACACAAGCTCGGACTGATGCGGGCGGCCGATATCAGCACCAAGAGCTTTCGTGAACTGGCTTGCGAAGTGGCCAAGCTGCTGACTTACGAAGCGACCCAGAATCTGGAGATGGAACCGGCGACGATCGAAGGCTGGGACGGCTCGCCGATCGATGTCGAGCAGATCAAGGGCAAGAAAGTCACCATCGTGCCGATTCTACGTGCCGGTCTGGGCATGCTAGATGGCGTCACCGACCTGATTCCCAGTGCGCGCATCAGCGTGGTGGGGCTCTATCGGAACGAAGAGACGCTGGAGCCGGTGCCCTATTTCGAGAAGTTTGTCAGCGATCTGGACGAGCGTCTGGCGATCGTCATCGACCCCATGCTGGCCACGGGCGGCTCGATGGTCGCGACGCTGGACATGCTCAAGGAGCGAGGCTGCCAGCAGATCAAGGTGATCGTGCTGGTGGCGGCGCCGGAAGGGATCGAGCGGGTGCAGCAGTCCTATCCCGATGTCGAGATCTACACCGCGGCCATCGACGAGCGACTCGACGAGAACGGCTACATCGTCCCGGGTCTGGGCGACGCCGGCGACAAGATCTTCGGCACGCGGTGATCGAACGTTCCGATGTGACGGGCGTACTGCTTGCCGGCGGTCGCGGGCGGCGCATGGGCGGCGTCGACAAGGGCTGGTTGTCTCTCGACGGGGAGCCGCTGGTCGAGCGTGCGCTGCGCCGGCTGGCGCCTCAGGTCGATCGGATCGTCATCAGTGCCAATCGCCACGTCGACGACTATCGACGCCTGGGCCATGCCGTCGCCACCGACTCGCTGCCTGACTATCCCGGCCCGCTGACCGGCCTTTCGAGTGCGTTGCCGCTCGTCTCCACGCCCTGGGTTCTGTTGACGCCGGTGGATATGCCTTGGCTGCCGTCCGATCTGGTACCTCGACTGTCGAGTTCGATGGGCGAGGCGGACGTCGTCGTCGCGCATGACGGACAGCGGCTCCAACCGCTGGTCGCATTGATCCGCAGTTCGCTTCACGAGGACCTGGCGGAATGGCTGGAGGCCGGCGGTGGCAAGGTGATCGGCTGGTATGATCGGCACCGTTGGTGTCGGGTCGAATTCTCCAACCGGGAGGCCGAGTTCACCAATCTCAACACCCCGCAGGAGCACGAGTGGGCGGACCGCGCGGGCAAAGCGCCAACCGGCTCATCAGGATGCGACAGAGAGACACGCCGATGAATCAGCCGGACGACGCTGCGCCCGGCAATGACAATCCGGGTGCTGTCATGCCTCATGACGTCATCCTTGCCAAAGGCTCGATTCCGCTGCTCGGCGTTGCTGCCTGGAGCGGTACCGGCAAGACGACGCTGCTGGAAGCCTTGCTGCCAGGGTTACGCCAGCGTGGTTGGCCGGCGGCGGTGATCAAGCACGCCCACCATGAATTCGACATCGATACGCCGGGTAAAGATAGCCACCGCCTGCGAGAGGCCGGTGCGGCGCCGATGGTCGTGGCCTCCGGACGGCGCTTCGCGCTGATGATGGAAACCCCCGGCCAGCAGGAACCAGACCTGCCGGCGCTGGTGGCGCAGGTCGCGGCCCTGAAACCCGCGTTGATTCTGGTCGAAGGGTTCAAGACGTGGCCGATTCCCAAGCTGGAACTGTATCGCGGCGATGATGGCCGACCGCTGCTGGCCGAGCACGATGCTTGGGTCGAAGCGGTAGCCTTCAAATCCGCGGACACACCGCCGCAGATTCTGGCGCGATTGCCGGCGAAAGTGGCCCGGCTCGAGCTGGACGATCGCGAGGCGATTCTCGACTGGATCGTCGATTGGGCGATCCGTGAGCAGGCCGAGCGAAATTGAACGATCCGCTCCGGAGTCGGCCTTTCTATCGATCTGTCATGATGTGTGCCATGTGAATGACAGGCATCAACGCGCCAGCCACACTACACTGTCCGTTTGATCTCACACGATTAGAAGCGAGGCGAAATCCGCATGACGCTCACGCATCTCAACGCGCGAGGCGAAGCGCATATGGTCGATGTCGCCGATAAACAGGAGACGCGACGTGAAGCGCGTGCCTGTGGTGCGATTCACATGCAGGCTGCGACTTTGGCACTGCTGGCCGAAGGCGGACTGCCAAAGGGAGACGTCCTTGCGACTGCCCGAATTGCCGGCATCCAGGCCGCCAAGCGAACCCACGAACTGATCCCGCTGTGTCATGCACTGGCACTATCGAAAGTCAGCGTCGAATTCAGGCTGGATACGTCGCAAAACTGCGTGCATGTCGAGGCGTTCTGTCGTCTCAATGGGCGCACGGGTGTCGAGATGGAAGCACTGACAGCGGTCTCGGTCGCGTGCCTGACGCTTTATGACATGTGCAAGGCGGTCGACAAGGGGATGACTATCGACGGCGTCCGCCTGGAAGAAAAACGCGGCGGACGCTCCGGTGACTGGTCGCGTGAATCAGGGCCTGAATCGGACGAGATTGCGGCATTCAATGAGGAGGCGTCATCCGTCGCGAACACCGTCACGATACACTTTCTCGCCGAGCTTCGGGAACGCTTCGCCATCGCCGAATTGACGCTGGATTGGGAGCGGATTCCGTCTCGCGATATCGCGGGCATCAAGCTGGCATTGATCGACCGGGATCCCAAATTCAAGGCATTGCTGCATCAGCGCGTTCTTTGCGCGCTCAATCAGGCCATGAGTCAGGATGATGCTCCGATAGCGCCGAGTGACGAAATCGCTTTCTTCCCGCCGGTCACCGGTGGTTGAACGGAGGGGACACATGACGATAGCGATAAGGGTTCAGCAGACGACTTTCGACGTTGGCGCTGAACAGCTCGCACTGACAGAGAGTCGTTGCGACATCGGCGCCGTGGTCAGTTTTACCGGATGGGTGCGCGACTTCAACGAGCGTCCCGACGTGACGGCGCTGACCCTGGAACACTTTCCGGGGATGACCGAGAAGGCGCTTCACGCGATAGCTCAGGAAGCCAGTGACCGCTGGTCGTTACAGGGCGTCACCATCATTCATCGCATTGGTCGTCTAGAGCCGGGAGAGGCCATCGTTCTCGCGATGGCGGCTAGCGCACATCGTCACGCGGCTTTCGAGGCGTGTGACTTCATCATGGACACTTTGAAAACGCGGGCCCCTTTCTGGAAAAAGGAGCACACCGAGAGTGGCTCCTATTGGGTCTCGGAACGGCAAAGCGACCGCGAAGCTGCGGATCGCTGGGAGCATTCATGACCGCTTTGATCGACAAGTTTTCGCGTCAGGTTCGGTACGTACGAATTTCGGTCACCGACCGCTGTGATTTTCGCTGCGTTTACTGCATGAGCGAAGAGATGACATTCCTGCCGAGAGCCCAGGTCCTGACGCTCGAAGAATTGCATCAGGTCGCGCGCGCTTTCACTGAGCTGGGCGTCGAAAAGATACGGCTCACCGGCGGCGAACCGCTGGTACGCAAGGGGATCGATGATCTGGTGGCAGACATCGGTGGCCTGCCGGGTCTGAAGGATTTTGCCATGACCACCAACGGGGCCAGCCTGCCCCGTTACGCGCGGTCGCTGAAAGCGGGTGGCATGACTCGTCTCAATATCAGTCTGGATTCTCTCGATCCCGAACGGTTCAAGCGGCTGACCCGAACCGGAGATCTGGGCAAGGTCATAGACGGTATCCACGCCGCGCAGGACGCCGGCTTCGAACGTATCAAGCTCAACGCCGTCATTCTGCGTGGACGCAATGACGATGAAGTGCTGGATCTGGTCGACTTCGCCCGCACCGAGCAGCTGGATATCAGTTTCATCGAAGAAATGCCGTTGGGGGATGTCTCGGATCACTCGCGTGGAGAAACCTTTTACTCGAGCGATGACGTACAGTCCCGCATCGAGTCTCGCTACGCTCTCATGCCGTCGACGGAATCGACTCTGGGGCCGTCGCGCTACTTCCGCATGCCCGGCAGCGAGAGTCGTGTCGGCTTCATTTCTCCCCATAGCCACAATTTCTGCAGCACTTGCAATCGTGTGCGCGTCACGGTCGAGGGCAGGTTGTTGCTCTGCTTGGGTAACGAGCACTCGGTGGATCTGCGCGATACCTTGCGTCGCTATCCGGGCGAACTGGAACCTCTCAAGGAGCAGATTATCGAGGCGATGGATTTGAAGCCGGAGCGTCATCATTTCTCGACGGACGGAGACGTGCAAGTTGTTCGCTTCATGAATATGACGGGTGGTTGAAGCGCTTTACCATTAACCCCGGAAAGTATTTGAATCAAAAAAGGCACGCTTAATAGGCGTGCCTTTTTTGATTTAATTTCTTGCCAAAAGGGGTGGTGAGAATATACTTTCAACAAAACATCCGGCCTAATGTCGTGTCGAAATCTAGCAAGGAGAGGACGATGTCCACCGAGTCTCTGGAACGCATCGCTCGTAATAAAAACGTTGCTCGTGCCGCTGCACGTCAACTGAGCATGGAGCAGTTACATAAGCTCTCCGAAGTCATCGTCGAAGTGATCGAACAGAAGCAGGAAGAAGATCACGAGCGTCTAAAGGAAGAGGCTGACAAGCAGAAGAAGCTGGCCGAAATCCGCGAGGCGATGAATAGCGCTGGATTGTCGATGGATGATCTGGTGGGAGAGCAGCCGCGCAAGCGTCGCGGCCGCCCGCCGAAGAATGCCAACAAAGGCTGAATCGGATCGCGATGTCCGGAACCTTATTCGCTATTGTCGCTAGCGGTAAGGTCATCCAGGTCATCCAGGTCAGACCGGGTGGGTGCTGGCCAGTCGAAAGAAGCGCGTTCGTTATACAACGGACGCGCTTTTTTCTATCGATGATTCAGCGAGAAGATACCGAGCGCACTTCATATTCCGGCTGAGGGTCCGCAGGCATCAACTGCAGGTGGATTTCCGGCAGCGCCGGCAGTCGTTCGTGCAACCACTCGCGTAGAGGGCCAAAGAGCTGCTGGCGCAGTTGTAATAGCGTTTCGGCCGGAATCATGTCGATTCGATCATCCAGCCAGTCGGCCAGCGCCTCTTCGTCGAGCGGTAGCGCAACTTCGCTATCCCACAGCAATCGGCCGATGCGGGTCCAACCGGTTTCGGTCGGCAGCACGTTGAGCGCCAGCGACAATGTCAACGCATGCTGGCGGGCCGATACCGGCGACGTTCGTTCACCGGGTCGCATGCGTGAGGCGATCAGCTGAGGTCGCAAATGATGCTGGTCTTTCATTACCAGCGTCTCGGATTCCAGCGCCAGCACGTTGCCGTTCTTGACCAATTGGGGGACATGGATGCCGAGCGCCGTAGCCAGTTCGCGATGCGCTTCCTGGTGTGTGGCTTCGCCATGGACCGGCAGCAGCATCTTCGGCTGCAGCCAGGCATAGAGTTGGCGTAGTTCCTCGCGAGCCGGGTGCCCAGAGGCATGGAGCGCGGGGTCCGTGTGTTCGTCATGGATGTTGACGCCGATTCGCTTGAAACCGGCCTTGAGGCGACCGATGAGTCGCTCGTTGCCGGGAATGGCGCGAGCCGAAAAGATCACGTCGTCCTGGGGCTGCAGATCGACGGCCGAGTGTCGGCCCTGCGCCATCCGCGATAGCGCCGAACGCGGCTCGCCCTGACTGCCGGTGGCGATGATCAGCACTTCCTCGGGTAGCAGATAACCCAGATCATGCGCCGGGACCCGAGGGGGAAAGTCGTCCAGATAGCCGAGCTGGAGCGCAATCGCCACCATGCGCTCCATCGAGCGGCCGAGCAGCGCGACTCGCCGCCCAGTGTGTTCCGCTATCTTTCCCAGCGCCTTGATCCGCGCGATGTTGCTGGCGAAGCAACTGACGATGACACGCCCGCGACAATTCTCGATGACCGCTTCCAGCGCGCTGGCAGCTTCCGTTTCGCTGCGTGAATGCCCTTCGACATCGGCGTTGGTCGAATCGGCCACGACCAGGTCGACCGGCGCCAATGCCTTGAACTGGGCAGCGGAGAGCGGCGCGCCGATGAGCGGTCGCTCGTCCAGTTTCCAGTCGCCGGTGTGCAGGATGCGATGGCGGGGCGTAATGATCGAGAGCGCGCAACTCTCCGGTATCGAGTGCGTTACCGGCAGGAAGGTTACCTCGAACGAACCGATGGCGACGCAGGCGCCGGGTTGAATCGGCTTGAGGGCATCGGTCCTGAGGCCCTGTTCCAGAAATTTGCTGCGCAGCATTTCGATCGCGAACGGAGTGGCATAGACCGGGCAGTTCCAGCGCGGCCAGATCCAGGCGAGGGCGCCCAGATGATCCTCATGGCCGTGGGTGATGAAGACCGCCGAGGGCACCATGGCATTGGTCGCCAGATGCTCGATATCGGGAATCTGCAAAGGCTGATCCGGCAGGTCCTGGCGGATCATCATCCCGCAATCGACGCCAATCCAGTTGCCGTCATAGCCGTAGAGCGACAGGTTCATGCCGATTTCACCGCAGCCACCCAGGGGATGGAACAGTAGCGGTGGGTAAGAGCGGGGGCGTATCTGCGCGCGCGGACGGAACATCGGCATCCTTAAAGGGTGAAATCTGCTTTCACTATAAGTCATGCCTCTCGGCCCGCTCAAACCTCGCGTTGCGCTGGCCGTCATCGAGGGATCGGGTACAATGCGGCCCGGCGAGGTGTCAGGCGGGCTGCAGCGACGTTATACCCTGCACGTCTGTCAGGCGTTTATAGTCGGCGCGTCGTCCGGGATTGCGTTCCTGCGTCAGGCGGAGCGCCCTCGTTTTACCAAGCAGTGTCGGCGATGCCTGTGGCCGCTTCCCGATCGCCGAGCCACTCGATGTGCATCGGGGTTTTATGGGAAGGTTTCATGGTGAGGTTTCATGGTGAGCTGCCATGACGTTTGGCCTATTCGAATGGTGGCCGTTTCGCGTCGAGCCCTGATCCTGTCACGCCTTTGATTTCGAGTTCCCTGATTTGAATTTCTCTGATTTGAATTTCCCTGATTTGAATTTCCCTGACTCGAGTTTTCTGGATTCGAGCCACCCAGCAGGAGTCGCGCGAGAGTTATGTCGCACCATTATCGTCTGATCGTCTCATGCCCCGATCGCGTCGGGATCGTCTCTCGCGTGGCAGGATTCATCGCGGCACAAAACGGTTCGATCATCGAAGCCAACCAGCACTCCGACCTAGACGTCGGACGCTTCTTCATGCGTTACGATATTCAGTCGGATACCTTGAGTGCCGAGGCCTTTCGGCAAGCATTCGCGCCCATTGCCGAAGCGTTCGAGATGACCTGGCGGCTCACCGATTCCGCCCGCCGTCAGCGCGTGGTCATCATGGTCTCGCGAGAATCCCACTGTCTGGTCGATCTGCTTTATCGCTGGTCGGTCGGGGAGCTCGACTGCGATATTCCCTGCGTGATCTCCAACCATGAGGCGTTGCGCTCGCTGGTGGAGTGGTACGGGATAGCGTTTCATCACGTCCCGGTGGATCCCGACGACAAGACTCCCGCCTTTGCCGAGACCGAACGTCTGATCGAGGCCGCACAGGCCGATAGCGTGGTACTCGCCCGGTACATGCAGATCCTGCCACCCGATATCTGCCAGCGCTATGCGGGCCGAGTGATCAATATCCATCACAGCTTCCTGCCGTCCTTCGCCGGCGCCAAACCGTACCACCAGGCGTTCGAGCGTGGCGTCAAGCTGATTGGTGCCACCTGTCACTTCGTCACCGAAGATCTGGACGCCGGGCCGATCATCGAGCAGGACATCCAGCGCGTCTCGCACTGCCACACGCCCCAGGATCTGGTGCGCCTGGGTCGCGACGTGGAAAAGGCCGTGCTCGCCCGCGGCTTGCGCTGGCACCTGCAGGATCGGGTGCTCGTTCAGGGTAACAAGACCGTGGTTTTTTCCTGACGCCGCTAGCGCCGAGAACGGTCGCCCGACGCGAGGAGACGAGCGACGGCGGGCTGCGAGGTGGCAGCGAGATGGCAGCGAGAGACACGAGGCGATAACGCTCAGACCGCGTCCGTCGGGTCGATGTCCTGGAACAGCGTCAGCTGGCGTTGATCCTGCTCCGGCAGCAGGCGCACGCCGACGCCCAACAGTCTGACCGGCCGTTCCCCGCGATGCCAGGCGCTCTCGAGCAGCTCGTGAAACCGCGCGTCGATGATCCCGCTGGCGCCGGTTTCCTGGGTGGTGCTGGCGAAGTCGTTGAAGCGTACCTTGATGAACTGCTTGTTGATGGCGGGATCGCCGTGCCGCGCCAGCCGTTCGTGCAGTTTCTCGATCAGCGGTATCAGTGCCTGATGGCAACTGGCCAGCGCGGGCAGATCGCGATCATAGGTGGTTTCGACGCTGACCGACTTGCGTTCGCGGTAGACATTGACAGGTCGCTCGTCGACACCCTGGGCCAGTTCGTGAAGCCGCCGTCCGAACTTGCCGAACTGATCGAGTAATCGGTCCAGCGGCTGGGCGCGTAGATCGGCGCAATTGGCGATGCCCAGCGAGTCGAGCTTGGCGGCGGTGGCCGGCCCGACGCCGTGAAGTTTCTTGACCGGCAGGTCGGTGATGAAGGACTCCGTCTGGTCGGGGGGAATCACGAACAGGCCGTCGGGTTTGTCCCAGTCGCTGGCGATCTTGGCAAGAAACTTGTTGGGCGCGACTCCGACCGAGATCACGATGCCGGTTCTCGCCAACGCTTCCTGCTTCAGCCACTGGGCCATCCAGGTAGCACTGCCTTGAAAGCGGGTGACCTCGGTGACGTCGAGGTAGGCCTCGTCGAGAGACAGCGGTTCGACCCACGGTGTCAGTTCATGGAAGATGGCCTGAATCTGCTGCGAGACATCTCGATACTTGTTGAAGTCCGGTGGCAGAATTTTCAGCTGAGGGCAGAGTCGCAATGCTCTGGCCGTGGGCATGGCCGAATGCACGCCGTAGTGTCGAGCGGGATAGTTGCAGGTCGCGACAACACCACGACGATCGGCGCTGCCGCCGATCGCCAGAGGGACTTCCTTCAGCGCGGGATCGTCGCGCATTTCGACAGCGGCGTAGAAACAGTCGCAGTCGGCGTGCAGAATCTTGCGCATGTCGCTAGAAGCGCGCGATCAATGCAGGCCGGCGCCGTTGCCGCCACGGATGACGCCGACGCCAAGCCCTTCGATTTCGAGATGCTGATGCTCGAGGTCGATCACGATCGGTTCGAAGTCGGGATTCTCGGCGAGCAGCGTGACGCGGCGCCCTTCACGCTGGAAGCGTTTGACGGTGACATCGTCCTCGAGCCTTGCGACGACGATCTGGCCGTTGCGAATCTGCTGAGTACGGTGAACGGCGAGCAGGTCGCCATCGAAAATACCGGCGTCTTTCATGGAGAGACCGCGAACTCTCAGCAGATAGTCCGCGCTCGGCGAGAAATAGTCAGCCGGTAGCGGGCAGTAGCGATCGATATGTTCGGTGGCGAGCATCGGGCTACCGGCGGCTACGCTCCCGATGATCGGCAGGCCGAGGGGGGAAGCCTCCTCCGGTTCGGGCTCGACGGCACTCGCCGGCAGACGAATGCCGCGGGAGGTGCCCGGGATCATCCGAATCACGCCTTTGCGATCCAGTGCGCGCAGATGCTCTTCCGCGGCATTGGGGGACCGAAATCCCAGTGCCCGGGCGATTTCGGCGCGTGTCGGTGGGTAACCGAATTCGCTCATTGTCTTGACGATGAAGTCATAGACATTCTGCTGCCGTGCGGTGAGGGGTCTCGCCATCGGTCTCTCCCTTGCCCGTGTCGATATGCCAGTCAGGCGTGTGCGGGCCTTTCGAATTGCCAGGCATGTACTGGCCTGTCGAATCGCCAGGCGTTTCGAACTTGGCATGCTACCAGGCGTGTTCATGTATACAGCCTGGAATTGTATCCAGTCATCCTCGATGAGGGAAGGGGCTTTATCGCTCCAGACTGGACCTGACGATGGGCTGGCCGAATGCCTGATTGTGCGGGCTGTCCCCGAATGATTAGAATCATGACCGTTCTAAGTCGTTGTTCTCAGGCGCGAGGTATGAGATGGCTTTACCCGATACCGTTACTCGCATTCTCGATACGGCGGAGATCCTGTTCGCCGAGAAGGGTTTCGCCGAAACCTCGCTGCGCAATATCACTACCCGGGCCAAGGTGAATCTGGCTGCGGTTAACTACCATTTCGGATCCAAGAAGTCGCTGATCCAGGCGGTATTCGCCCGCTACCTCGATCCGTTCGCGGCGCGTCTCAATACGGCGCTCGATGAACTGGAGTCCCGCTATCGAGGTAAGCAGATCCCGCTCGAGGTCCTGCTCGAGCAGCTTGCCACCAGCGTTCTGGAGGTGCCCGCCGAGCGCAATAGCCTCAAGATATTCATGAAGCTGCTCGGGCTCGCCTATACCCAGGCTCAGGGGCATCTGCGGCGTTATATTCAGGAGCACTACGGCGAAACCTTTCATCGCTTCGTCGAGTGCCTGCGCCTGGCAACGCCGGATTTACCGGACGTCGAGCGATTCTGGCGGCTGCATTTCATGCTGGGCACGGTGGTCTTCACGCTCTCCGGCCTGGATGCGCTGCGCGATATCGCCGACAACGAATATCAGGATCATATGACGGTACGCGAGCTAATCCGGCATCTGCGCCCGGTGGTGGTTGCCGGCATGCAGGCGCCGCTCCCCGCCGCGCTGGAGGCGCACGCACCGCTGGCCGATTGAAGCGATAGAACCGACGCCACAAGGCGGGTGCCATAGGGCGCCAGAACAGGACGTCGGAACAGGGCGTCGAAACATGGCGTCAGAACAGGGCCTCGGAATAGCTTGTCCGGATGGCCTTGCGTCACGCTGCCTCTGTCATGCGTCTTCGGTGTCGTCTAGAATCGGGCGCTCAATGGTCTCAGGTGTTTGCTATGACTCAACCTCTCGGTCCGGTCATGCTGGATGTGGAAGGCACGCGGCTGCGTGATGAGGAGCGCCAGTTGATCTCCCGCCCGGAGGTCGGTGGCGTCTTGCTGTTTGCCAGAAATACGCCGGATGTCGCCACCACCCAGGCGCTGATCGGCCAGATTCGCGAATGTCGTCCCGATATCCTGGTGGCCGTCGATCAGGAAGGTGGCCGCGTACAGCGCCTGAAGGATGGCGTGACGCAGATACCGGCCATGGCGACGCTGGGTCGTCAGTTCGCCGAGTCTCCCGAAGCCGCACTGACGCTTACGCAGGACACCGGTTGGCTGCTGGGCATGGAGATGGCGGCCTGCGGTTTCGATCTGACCTTTGCCCCGGTTCTCGACCTCGATGACGATCAGTCGCCGGCGATCGGGTCGCGCAGCTTTTCGCCGGATCCCGAAGTGGTGAGCGCGCTGGCTGGCGCTTTCGTCGATGGGCTGCACGAATCGGGCCTGGTCGCGATCGGCAAGCATTTCCCGGGTCACGGCGGGGCGCGTCAGGATTCTCATTTTAAGATTGCCGAAGATCCACGGCCGTTGGCCGCTCTGCGAGAGCACGACCTGATCCCGTTCGCCCGGCTGGCAGGCAAGCTCGACGGGATCATGCCGGCGCACGTCATTTACTCCGCTTTCGACGATCGGCCGGCCGGCTTCTCCCCCAGCTGGCTGGGCATGCTGCGTGAAGAGCTGGGTTTCAAGGGCGCGATCTTCTCGGATGATCTGACGATGGCCGCGGCCCACGCCGCCGGAACGCCGGGTGAACGCGCCGAGGCGGCCTGGAATGCCGGTTGCGATATGGCGGTGATCTGCAATGCCCCCGCCGACGCCCGCGCGGTGGTCGCTGCCTGCGAAGGGCGTCAGGCCCAGCGCATTGCCAAGCTACGCTATGCCCGCGCTCGTCCCAGCCTGGAGTCACTGGCGGCTATCTCCCGCTGGCGGCGTACCCATGCTCGTCTCAATGCGCTCAATGAGTCCGAATGAGCGATAGCGCTACGATATTTTCCACGGTGGCAGTGTCCTGCTCTGCCGCCGCGTTTTTTCCTGGTGAATGGTAAACAATGACTGATACTCCACCGATCAATGCCTTGAGTTCGATGCAGGATGTGATGGACAACGCGGACTGCCTGATCGACCAGGTTCAGGTCGAGCAGGCGCTGGATCGCATGGCGGCCGATATCACGCGCACACTGGGCGACAAGCTCCCCGTCTTTTACTGCGTCATGAACGGCGGGCTGATTACCACCGGGCACTTGCTGACCCGGCTCGGATTCCCGCTGGAAGTCGACTATCTCCATGCCACGCGATATCGCGGCGGCATTCGCGGCGGCGAACTGTTCTGGCGCGTCTCGCCGGAGGTGCCGATGGCCGGCCGTCATGTGGTCATCGTCGACGACATCCTCGACGAAGGGGCGACGCTCGCCGCGATACTCGACTACTGCCGACAGGCCGGCGCTGCCAGCATTTCGACGGCGGTACTGGTCGACAAGCGTCACGACCGCAAGACCACGCCGGACCTCAAGGCCGACTACTGCGGGCTGGAAGTCGTCGACCGCTACGTGTTCGGTTTCGGCATGGACTACAAGGGTTATTGGCGCAACGCGCCGGGAATCTTTGCCCCTAAAGGTCTATGAGACGACGCTGTTAGCGTCTTACGGCTCGGCCCGTGCATGAGTCCCTTCTTCAGCCCGCTCACCGCGGGCTGAAGCGTCTCTGCAGTCCGGATTCGTTGATCATCCGGGTCGAGATCTCCTCGATCGAAAAGCGAGTCGTGTCGATGTAGGAGATATTGTGACGGCGGTAGAGCGCTTCGGCCTGGCCGATCTCCTGCATGCATTGGTCCATCGAACAGTAGCGGCTATCGGGCCGTCGCTCGGTCCGAATGGCCGCCAGCCGGCGAGCATCGATGGTCAATCCGAATAGCTTGTGGCGGTGCTTGGCCAGAGAGGGGGGCAGGTTGAGAATCCCGTTCTCGTCGAGATCGTCTTCGGTCAGCGGATAGTTGGCCGCGCGAATGCCAAACTGCAACGCCAGATAGAGCGAGGTGGGCGTCTTGCCGCAACGCGAGACGCCGATCAGGATGACGTCCGCTTCCTGGTACTGATGCGTCCTCGCCCCATCGTCGTTATCGAGGGCGAAGTTCACCGCCTCGATCCGATGCATATAGACGTCGTCACGGCCGATGGCGTGGGTGCGGCCGACGGTATAGGTGGAATGCGTCTCCAGTTCCTCTTCCAATGGCGCGAGAAAGGTGGAGAAGATATCTACCTTGAACGCCGATGCCTCGGCGACGATATTGCGGATCGCTTGATCGACGATGGTGTCGATGACGATCGGACGGATGCCGTCGCGTTCGGCGGTCGCTTCGATGATGCCGACCAGCGAGCGGGCCTTGTCGAGGGTATCGATGTAGGGCTTGGTCACCTGAATGAATTCGGTGTTTTCGAACTGCGAAAGCAGGCTGCGGCCGAGGGTCTCCGCGGTGATGCCGGTGCCGTCGGAGATGAAGAAAGCGGTGCGGGGCATGGCGTTCATCCAAGTGTGGCGATTAACCATTGTCGGCCCAAAATCCCCGCGCGAGCAACTCGTTGCCGTCGAGCAACGGCAACGGCAGCCGGTGACTACAGGAATGCTGCCAATCCCCGGATTCCTGTAGAAATACTCCAAACTCTACGCCCTTAAACTTCTGGCTAAGCCTATGACCGCCTGTTAGCTTCTGGCTCCATCACGGTGCAGCGGATCGCGCCATTTTCAGTGGACCACGTTCAATGAACCACGCCCGATGAGCCATGCTCAATGAGCGTTGTTCGATGAACCGCGATCAGACGCGATCATCAGCGACGAACAGTGGCCAGTCGAGACGACCAGGAGATGACTTTGGAACCCTTCATCATTACCTTCGAGCAACTGGGAATGTCCGACGTCGAACGCGTCGGGGGCAAGAACGCCTCACTCGGGGAGATGATCTCCAACCTGGCGGATGCGGGGGTTACCGTCCCGGGCGGCTTTGCTACCACGGCCCACGCCTATCGCGAGTTTCTCGCTCATGACGGGCTGAACGATAGAATCAATGCCGAGCTTTCCCGCCTCGACGTCGATGACACCGAGATGCTGGCCAAGGTGGGCGAGAAAGTGCGTCAGTGGGTGATCGACACGCCGCTACCCCCGGCTTTCGAACAGGCGCTGGCAGACGCTTATCAGACGCTGCAGACCAGGCATCCCCAGCTCAAGGTGGCGGTTCGGTCGTCGGCCACCGCCGAAGATCTGCCCGACGCCTCGTTCGCCGGCCAGCAGGAAACCTTTCTCAATATCGACGGCTTCGACAACGTCAAACGGGCGGTTCACGAAGTCTTCGCCTCGCTGTTCAACGATCGCGCCATCTCCTATCGCGTTCACCGCGGCTATGCCCACGAGAACGTCGCACTGTCGGCCGGGATCCAGAAGATGGTCCGCTCCGAGACGGCAGCAGCCGGCGTGATGTTCACGCTCGACACCGAATCCGGCTATCGCGATGCGGTATTCGTCACCGGCGCCTGGGGTCTGGGCGAGACGGTGGTGCAGGGCGCGGTCAACCCCGACGAGTTCTACGTCCACAAGCCGACGCTGGCCGCCGGCCGACCGGCCGTACTGCGCCGCACGCTGGGATCCAAGCGGCTCAAGATGGTCTATACCGACGATACGGCCGCGGGTCGCTCGGTCAAGACCGTCGACGTCGCGCATGCGGATCGCCAGCGTTTCTGCTTGAGCGATGACGACGTCATGGAGCTGGCGCGCCAGGCGGTGACCATCGAAAAGCACTACGGTCGTCCGATGGACATTGAGTGGGCGCGTGACGGTGACGACGGCAAGCTCTATATCGTCCAGGCGCGGCCGGAGACGGTAGTATCCAATCAGCAGGTTGGCACGCTGGAACGGTTCACGCTCAAGAGCAAGAGTCGCGTGCTGGTCGAAGGCCGTGCCATTGGTCAGCGCATCGGCCAGGGCAAGGTCAAGCTGGTGGGGTCGCCGGAAGAGATGCACAAGGTGCAGCCCGGCGACGTGCTGGTCACCGACATGACCGACCCTGACTGGGAGCCGATCATGAAGCGCGCATCGGCCATCGTTACCAATCGCGGCGGCCGTACCTGCCATGCGGCGATCATCGCCCGCGAACTGGGCATTCCGGCAGTGGTCGGCTGTGGCGATGCCACCGAGTTGCTGCAGGACAACGTGGAGGTGACGGTCTCCTGCGCCGAGGGCGACACGGGGCACGTCTATCAGGGCAAGCTCGAGTACGATTGCCAGACCACCAGCGTCGACGGCATGCCGGAGATCCCGTTCAAGATCATGATGAACGTGGGCAACCCGGACCGAGCCTTCGCTTTCGCGGGACTGCCCAATGAGGGGATCGGTCTGGCGCGGCTGGAATTCATCATCAATCGCATGATCGGGGTGCATCCGCGCGCGTTGATGGATTACGACAAGCTCTCGCCTGACCTCAAGCAGACCATCGACCTGCGCACCGCCGGCTACGCCGACCCGGTCAGTTTCTATGTCGATCGCCTGGTCGAGGGGATTTCGATGCTGGCGGCGGCGTTCTATCCCAAGCGCGTGATCGTGCGGCTGTCGGACTTCAAGTCCAACGAATACGAAAATCTGATCGGCGGCAAGCTCTACGAGCCGGGCGAAGAGAACCCGATGTTGGGTTTCCGCGGCGCATCCCGCTATATTTCGGACGATTTTCGCGCCTGCTTCGAGCTGGAATGTCGAGCACTGAAGCGTGTTCGCGACGAGATGGGGCTCACCAACGTCGAGATCATGGTGCCGTTCGTGCGCACGCCCGCCGAGGGCAAGGCTGTCGTCGATCTGCTCGAGGCCAACGGCCTCAAGCGCGGGGCCTCTTCATCTCCCGAAGATCAGGGTTTGAAGGTCATCATGATGTGCGAGCTGCCATCCAATGCGCTGCTGGCGGATGAGTTTCTCGAGCACTTCGATGGCTTCTCCATCGGTTCCAACGATTTGACCCAGTTGACGCTGGGGCTGGATCGGGATTCCGCGATCATCGCGCACCTGTTCGATGAGCGGGATCCGGCGGTCAAGAAGCTCTTGTCGATGGCGATTCAAGCCTGCAAGGCGCAGGGTAAGTACGTGGGCATCTGCGGTCAGGGGCCTTCCGACCATCCGGAGCTGGCCAAGTGGCTGATGGAGCAGGGGATCGATTCCGTCTCCCTGAATCCTGATGCGGTACTCGAAACCTGGTTCATGCTGGCGGGCGAAACGCTGGGCTGAGTTCGGCGGCGGAATCATCGAGCCGGCGCGATATCCTCGCGCCGGCTTTTTTTGGGTGCGGATATGCCAAGCTGACTGCCTGCCGGGCCGCGAGCCGCTTCTCCTCAGGACCGTAGCCAGTTGCGCAGCTTGACCAGCAGCAGTTCGCCATCCGACATCTCGCGTCGCTCTGCGAGAATGCTGGTCAGCGTCTCGGGCCGATCGGTAATGATGTTGTCGACACCCATGTCGATATAGCGTGACATGTCGCCGATGCCGTTGACGGTCCACACCGCGACACTTCGGCCGGTGCCGTGGATGGTCCGTAACAGGCTCGGTGTCGCCTGGGTGTGGCGCAGGCCGATGATGTCGGCATCGGTGGTATTGAGCGCGCCGGGGAGCACGAACTGCATGAACAGCGTGGTGCGCATATCGGAGTCGATCGCTTTGACCCTGTCGATGATGTCCGGCGAAAGCGAAGCGATGACGGCATGCTCGCTCATGTGGCTGGCCTTCAACTGCGCAATGACCTTGCGCGTCAGTTCCTCGGCGGTGCCGTGGGCAGGCTTGAGCTCAACGTAGAGCCCGATGCGGCCCTGGGCGTTGTCGAGTACCTGCTGAAAGGTGGGGATGCGCTCGCCGATGAAGGCGTCGCCGAAGTAGGAGCCCACATCGACCCGTTCGATCTCCGCAAGCGTCATGTCGCTGATGTTGCGATCGACCCCGGTCAGCCGACTCAGATTGTTGTCGTGCGAGACCACCACCTGACCATCGCTGCTCAGACGCACATCCAGCTCGAGATAGTCCGCTCCGTCGGCGATGGCTTGATTCATCGATGCCATCGTGTTTTCCGGTGCCACCAGCGAGCTGCCGCGATGCGCGGTGATGGTGACGTGATCGTTGATCTCGAACCCGTGCAGTATCCAGCCCGCCTGGCCCAGGGCAAACACCAGCAGCAGGATCTCTGCGCCCCAGGCGATGACCCCGGTGCGCCGCGGCGTGGAAGACTGACGGAATACCGTCGCTCGACCGGTAGCGCGATGGTAAAGCGTGATCACCAGCATGCTGTTGGCGGCGATGCCCAGAAAGGTGAGGGCGATCGTGGCGACGATATAGAACGCCAAGTAGGCCAGCATCGCGGGGACCAGCACGCTGTTGCGTTCGGGCAGGTTGCCGAGCAGGATGCCGCCCAGGGTATTGAACCCGACGCTGAAGACGATCGGAATGGCGGCCACGACCAGAGCGATGCCGACGACCGTCAGCGCCATCCGTAGACGCCGTCCTTGGGTCAGTTCACGGCTGCGGCGCAGCGCGGCAACCGGCTTGAGGCCGTCGAGCATCATGGCGGGCAGTGCCAGAAACCAGCGGAAGTAGAGCTTGGCGCTGAGCAGCACCAGGACCAGCAAGATGGGCGCGGCGAAAGCCAGAAACTCCCACAGTACCGGCGGCTTGAGATGAATCAGGATGTAGGGTTCGATATCGCCGAGCATGGCGCCGTACAAATGGGCCAGGCCGATGGCGAAGGGTGCCGCGAGCAACAGATGGCTGCCGACCTGGAGGAACGTCAGGGTCACCAGCGCCGGAAAGCGTTTTAGCACATGCCAGAGCGACCCCATCGCCACTCGATAGCGGTTGCCGGCCGGACTCGAGACCACCAGCATCATGCCGGCCTGCTGGAGGAAGATCACCAGAAAGCTGAGCACGATGGCCGTCAGCAGCCAGATCAAGCCCCAGGGGGAAAGCGCCACGTCCGCGATCTGGTTATTGCTGAGTACCGGACGACCGATGCGCTGAAGCAGGCCGGAGAGCGTGTTGGCCGATAGCGGCACCCAGACTGCCGATGCCAGCAACGTGAAGAAGAGATGGAAAACGACCAGAGAGCGTAGATGGGCGCGGATCTGGCGGGCGATGTCTTGAATCAGCGAGCGAGGAGCTAACATGGCGTCGAGGCGGCGTTCCTTCCTGGATCGAGTGGGCTCGGCGATGATGGCGGCGAGAAAGCGTGTGTCTGTAATGTTGTCGTCAAACCGTTATCAGTTTTGTCGTCAAACCCTCATCTTTGCAAGTTCAGCCGCCGACAGTCGAAAAGGTCGCCCAAGGGCGACCGGAAGACGACATGAATGGAATGGCGATAATGCGCTCTTAGACGTTTCGGAGCTTGCGTTCAGGGCAAGCGACGCTCAGAACATCCAGCCGACAGAAGCGGTGAAAGAGTCGATCTGGTAATCGCTGTCGAAGTCGTAGCGCTCGTATTCGGCGCGGACCAGCAGCGGACGGAAGTTGAGCTGAGCGCCCGCCCCATAGACGGGGTCGATGCCGTCATTGTCGTCCATATGGGCCGAGGCACTGTCGAGATGACCGGTGACATCGGTTTTCCATTTGGCCATGCCAGCCTTGGCGAAGAGTTCGAGCCAGTCGGTCACCGGCAGCTTGCCGACGAGACTCAGGCCATAGGCATGACTTTCGAGATCGGCGCTCGATCCATCATTGCCCTCGAGCCGGGTCTTGCCGAGATCGGCGTAGAAGGCCTCGGTGGCGAAATACCGGTTGTACTCGTAGCCGACGAACGCCTTGTAGACATTGTCATCATCGTCGTCGATATCGAAGTCGTCGCTACCGGATTCGATGAAGTCGCCGACATCGCCGTCATCATTCTTCAGCGAGCTGAAGCCGGTTCCCACGCCGAGATAAAGGCCGTCGGCATTGGCCGCCTGCGCCGTGGGCGCGACCAGAAGCAGCGGTGCTGCCAGAAACATGGGGCAGAGGGCGGCCGGCAAAGCCAGCCAGGCTTGGATCTTCATCGTTGATCTCCTGATTCGAGTCCGGGTGGACTTCCCGGAACCGTGTCCTGTCGTGTCGCCACGATGGCAGACGCAGCCGTGAGAATAATGAACAGCGTTTGACTATTCAACGAGACTCGCGTCGGTTCGTGAGGCAAACCAGCGTCCGAGTCGATGTCCGAGCCCCTCGCTGGATGATGGCCGGCAGAACCGGCATAAAAAAACGCCCCGCATTGGCGGGACGTTTCGGTGACCTCTTCATGAAGCTGCGAGCATCGGAAGAGTCGTATCAGGCTTCCTGGGCGGCCGGAATGATCGTTGCGGCCGCTTTCTGGAAATCCTCTATCTCATGGAAGTTCATGTAGCGGTAGATTTCTCCCGCCATGGCATTGAACTCGCCCATGGTAGCTTTGTATTCCTCGACCGTGGGCAGTCGGCCTTCTACGGCAGCGATCGCCGCGAGCTCTGCCGAAGCCAGATAGACGTCGGCGCCGTCGCCCAGACGGTTGGGGAAGTTACGTGTGGAAGTGGACACCACGGTCGATTTCGGCGCCACGCGGGCCTGGTTGCCCATGCATAAGGAGCAGCCAGGCATTTCCATGCGCGCGCCAGCCTTGCCGTAGATACCGTAGTACCCTTCCTCGGTCAACTGATGTTGATCCATCTTGGTCGGCGGTGCAAGCCACAGGCGCGTTTTCAGGCTACCGGCGGGCTGCTTCTCGAGCAATTTACCGGCGGCGCGGAAGTGGCCGATGTTGGTCATGCAGGAGCCGATGAACACTTCGTCGATCTTCTGACCGGCGACGTCGGAGAGCAGACGAGCATCATCCGGGTCGTTGGGGGCGCACAGCACCGGCTGGTCGATTTCGGCCAGATCGATTTCGATGATGGTGGCGTATTCGGCATCGGCGTCGGCGCGCATCAGACTCGGGTTTGCCAGCCAGGCTTCCATCGCTTCGATGCGGCGCTCCAGCGTGCGGCGATCGCCGTAGCCGGCGCTGATCATCCACTTCAACAGCGTGACGTTGGAGTTCAGGTACTCGGTGACGCGCTCTTCGCCCAGCGTGATGGTACAGCCGGCGGCGCTACGCTCGGCGGAGGCGTCGGAAAGCTCGAACGCCTGCTCGGCGGTGAGATCCTCGAGGCCCTCGATTTCCAGAATGCGACCGGAGAAGATATTCTTTTTGCCGGACTTGGCGACCGTCAGGTGGCCCTGCTGAATCGCGTAGTAGGGAATCGCGTGGACCAGATCGCGCAGGGTGATGCCGGGCTGGCGCTCGCCCTTGAAGCGGACCAGCACGGATTCCGGCATGTCCAGCGGCATGACGCCGGTGGCTGCTGCGAAGGCGACCAGACCCGAACCCGCCGGAAACGAGATGCCCATGGGGAAGCGGGTATGGGAGTCACCGCCGGTGCCGACCGTGTCCGGCAGCAGCATGCGGTTGAGCCAGGAGTGGATGATGCCGTCGCCTGGGCGCAGCGAGACGCCACCTCGATTCATGATGAAGTCGGGCAGCGTGTGGTGGGTCTCGACGTCGACCGGCTTGGGGTAGGCGGCGGTGTGGCAGAACGACTGCATCACCAGGTCGGCCTGGAAGCCGAGACACGCCAGATCCTTGAGCTCGTCGCGGGTCATCGGCCCGGTGGTGTCCTGGGAGCCGACCGTGGTCATCTTCGGCTCGCAGTACATGCCGGGGCGCACGCCATTCATGCCGCAGGCCTTACCGACCATCTTCTGAGCCAGAGTAAAGCCTTTGCCGGTATCGACCGGCTGTTCCGGCAGACGGAAGATAGCCGATGCCGGTAGACCGAGTTCGTTGCGCGCTTTTTCGGTGAGACCGCGACCGATGATCAGCGGGATACGGCCGCCGGCGCGCACTTCATCGAGGATGACCTGAGTCTTGAGTTCGAAGGTGGAGACCACTTCGGCACTGTCGTGGCGAGTCACCTTGCCTTCATAGGGGTAAACGTCGATGACGTCGCCCATGTCCAGCTGCTCGACGTCCATCTCGATCGGCAGGGCGCCGGCGTCTTCCATGGTGTTGAAGAAGATCGGGGCGATCTTGCCGCCGAAGCAGAAGCCGCCGGCACGCTTGTTGGGCACGTAGGGAATGTCGTCACCGAAGAACCACAGCACCGAGTTGGTGGCGGACTTGCGCGACGAGCCCGTGCCGACCACGTCACCGACGTAGGCGACCGGAAAGCCCTTGGCCTTGACCGCGTCGATCTGCGTCATGGGGCCCTTGGCGCCGGCGACTTCGGGCTCGATGCCGTCGCGCGGATTCTTGAGCATGGCGTTGGCGTGCAGCGGAATGTCGGGGCGCGACCAGGCATCCGGTGCCGGCGAGAGATCGTCGGTATTGGTTTCGCCCGGCACCTTGAACACCGCGATGCTGATCTTCTCCGGCAGGGCCGGCTTGGCCAGGAACCACTCGGCCTCGGCCCAGGATTCCAGCACGCTCTGCGCCACGGCGTTGCCATTTTTGGCGCGCTCCGCGACATCGTGAAAGGCATCGAACATCAACAGGGTGTGCTTGAGCTGCTCCCCGGCTTCCTGGGCCAACTCATTGTCATCGAGCAGTTCGACCAGCGTGGCGATGTTGTAGCCACCCTGCATGGTGCCCAGCAGCTTGACCGCGTGAATCTTGTCGATCAGCGGGGAATTCGCCTCGCCCTTGACGATGGCGGTAAGGAACCCGGCCTTGACGTAGGCGGCCTCGTCGACGCCCGGCGGCACGCGGTCGGTAATCAGTTCAAGCAGAAATGCTTCTTCGCCGGCCGGGGGCTGCTTCAACAGCTCGATCAGTTGGGCGGCCATTTCGGCATTCAACGGTTTCGGTGGCACGCCTTCCAGGGCGCGCTCCTCGACATGTTGGCGGTAAGCTTCAAGCACGGGGAGATCCTCATCGAGTGTTGGAGCCCGCATGAGCGATACGGTACAGGCGCCGCTACATGGTCACCTGCTGGTCGGCCATCAGTCGGCGGAGACAGTTCGGTTGCCATGAGCGGGTTCGGCTGCCATGGATCGGCTGCGGTGGGCGCCGCGGAGTCTACGACAAACTGTCGACAATGTTAAGAAGCGGCGACTTGGAGCGCTTTATTCCTCCGAGTAAATGACACCAATGTCTTAAAATTGGGTATCGCAGTCTGTCAGGGCAGGCGCTACCATGACGGTGATTCGTCGAGTCCACTGTGATTCAACGCATTGGGCCAGGCATCGGAGCGGCCGAGTCGGCTGCCGTCATGACGCCAGTGGCAGTGTCCTTCTTCACGGTATTTCGCGTTCTCGACGGATCGCTTCCTCGGCGTCAGTCGTAATGACTCTCGACGTCTCTCGTACCCACTTTCCAGTCGATCGACTGCCCGTCGACCGCTGAACGTCAATGACTATCGGACGAATGACTGCCAATACCGAAACCGTGACCGACGACCTGTTGCCTGCCGAACTGCTGGCGTTTTTGCCGTGCGATACACCGCAGCGCTGGATAGAGGCGGCGCTGGAGAATCCTGCGCTGCTGCTGATCGATCACGCGCAGTGTGAGAAGAAGGCCGCGTCGACGGCGATGAGTCTGATGTTTCGTTACGTCGACCGCCCCGAGCTGCTGACCAAGATGTCGCAGCTGGCGCGGGAGGAGCTGCTTCATTTCGAACAGGTGGTCGGGTTGATGCAGGAGCGCGGGATCGACTATTCGCATATTCAGGCCTCGCGTTACGCCGAAGGGCTGCGAGAGCACGTGGCGCGCGAAGAGCCGCAACGCCTGATCGACATCCTGATCGTCGGTGCCTTCATCGAAGCCCGCTCGTGTGAACGTTTCGCCCGTCTGATTCCCCATCTCGACGAGTCGCTGGCCAGATTCTATCGCTCCCTGGTGCGTTCGGAAGGTCGGCACTTCGAAGATTATCTCGGTCTGGCCGAGCGCTATGCCGGCAAAGCCTTCGTGGCGGAACGCGTTGCCCGGTTCGCCGCCCATGAACAGGCGCTGATCCAGGGCGAAGACGCCATGTTTCGCTTCCATAGCGGTGTACCCGCCCTGACGGAATGAGCGTTCGACGCCGATCACTCTGGCCGTTGTGATCGATAGCTGCCGTGATCGAAAAAAGCCGTCGAAACGGGGCGCTTCGTCGATAAGCCACTGGCGATTCCAACTTCCATCGGATAACGGATCACAATGAACCCAAGTCGAGCCACAACAACAATCGCGCTCTTCGGACATTTCAGTTATCAGCGCAACGCGCAGAGCCTGACGCAATTCAGTTACGACAAGGTCAAGGCCTTGCTGGTCTATCTGCTGCTGCAGGAAACCCCTGTCAGTCGTGCCGCGCTGGCGGAAATGCTGTGGCCGGACCAGGGCGTCAAATCGGGACGGACCAATCTTCGCCACGCCTTGCACTGTCTGCGTCACAGTCTCGGTGATCTCGCCGAGGCTTCGTTGTCCGTTACCCGTCAGACGATTACCTTCGAGCTGCCGCTCGCGGTCTCCTGGGATCTGCGGGAGGCCGAGCGGCTATTGCAACGACCGCCCACCGTCGAGACGTTGGAGCAACTGCTCGACCACTACCGCGGCGATCTGCTGGCGGAGCTGCATCTGGGGCAGTGCGTCGCCTTCCAGCAATGGCTGGTACGCACTCGGGGCGAATGGCGTCAGCGCCTGATCGAATACGCCGAGCGTGTGCTCGAGACATCGGCAGCACTGCCGGAGGCGCTGCTGCGCACACTCATTCATCGAATCCCCGACTACGGTCCCTTTCACGAGCGGCTAGTACGACAACTGGCCGAACACGGCCAGTTCGCTGCGGCACGCGAGCAGTTCAACGCCTTTCTTCAGCACCTGGCACTATCCGGGCAGCAGCCCGAGCCCGGCTTTCTGCAACTGGCGCGGTTCTGGTCCGAGGTACCCGCTCGGGGGTTGGGCGGCGACTGGCCGAATCCGGCGAGCGGGTCCACCTCCACAGGTAGCCAGCAGGGCGTCTACGGCTATGCGGCGGATGACATCGACTACCGTCAGGTCACCGTCATGGCGATCGCGCTACGCCCCGAAGAAGCCGGCAACGATCTCGGCCGGGCGCTGGCTTGCCTGAAAGCACAACAGCAGCTGTTTGCCTGGCTGGAAACCCAGTGTCGCCATCTTGGCGGTTTCTGGCAGGCCGCCGTGGGCAGCGGCATTGGGCTCGCCTGCTTTGGCACCCACGGCCCGACCCACCAACTGGCGGAGCTGGTCGCGCTGTTCGAGCACTGTCGTCAAGGGTTGTCGCATGAGCTCGAGAACGTGTGGGACGGTGGCGAACCGCCGCCGCGTTTCACGTTGACGGCCGGGTTGGATAGCGGGCGGGTGATCTGGCTGCCCGAGCGCCAGTCGATCGATCCCTTCGGTGACGTCACGCAGGTGGCGCTGGCGATGATGGCCGCCGCTCAGCGCAGCGAGCTGGTCATCTCGCTCAACGCCAGCCAGCATCTGCCGCCGGCGTTCGATCTTCAGTCCCGGCTGACGCCTCGCCTGATCAGTAGCGACGGCCGGGTTCAGCGTCGCGGACTGGTGCTCACCGCGGGCGGCGCTGGGCGCGACACGCTGCCGCCCAATCTGCTGGGCCGCGAGGGAGAGCTACGCCAGCTGCGCGATGCCCTGGCTCGGGTGTCGCTGGGGCTTCGTCAGAGTGTGCTGGTACTGGGCGATACGGGGATCGGCAAGTCCGCGCTGATGATCCATTTTCGCGAGTACCTGCAGCACGAAGATGCGGCGGTGTTCTGGCGGCCCACCACCCGGCTTTCCAGCCAGACTTCCTACGGACTGATTCAGTCATTGCTGAGGTGGCATCTCGAGCAGGAGCCGAGTCGTGAAGTCCTGGAAACCCTGATCGACCGCACCCGAACGCTCGACAAGATCGGCGGCGAGCGCCGCCAGCTCTTGATCGACGTGCTGGGGCGCGAGCCGCTGGCTCGCGAGGACGCCGACGAGGCGGTGGAGCTGGTCACGCAGCTGATCCAGGCGGTGATTCTCGAGATGACCGCCTCCCGGCGCCCGCTGGTGATCATCGTCGACGATCTGCAGTGGCTCGATGAGCCATCGCTCAAGGTGATACAGAACCTCCAGGCCAGGCTGCCGATTCATACCGCGTCGCTGCTGGTCGCCTCGCATCAGAACCGGGAGGTGCCTTCGGTCAGGTTGAACTGGGATCAACAGGTAGTGCTGGGACGCCTCGATACACGCCAGTCCTCGGACATGCTGGATTACCTGGGCCGAAAACATCGTCTCAAGCTGAATCCTCGCTTACGCCAGCAGCTGATCGAGCGCTGCGAAGGCGTTCCGCTCTACCTGCAGGAGCTCTGCCGGCGACTCGAGATCGATCGGCGCGAAGGACGCCGACTGGACGTCGCCAGTTTGCCCAGCGGCCTGCTGGGGTTGCTGGCGAGCCGGATCGATCAGTTGCAGGGCAGTCGCCAAGTGGCCCACATGGCGGCGACGTTCGGGCGACAGTTCGAGGCCGGCATGCTGCGCGAGTGCCTCGAAACCGATGACACCGCGCTCAAGGTGGCAATCGAGCAGATGCGACGATTGGAGATCATCGAGCCCTGCGAGACCTATCCCTACGATTTCCAGTTCACCCATCCCTTGCTGCAGGAAGCCGCCTATCTCTCCTGTCCGCAGGATGTGCGTATCGTGCTGCATCAGAGGGTCGTCGAGCTGATCGAGTCCCGCTACCCCGCCTGGATCAGCCGTCATCCCGGTGATTTCGCCGAACATCTGCGGCGCAGCGGGGATGCGCCCCGAGCCGCGCGCTACTTCGAGATGGCGGCGAGAGGCGCGCTCAAGGTCAGTGCCAATCGCACCGCCCTGAAGATGGCGGAATCGGGTCTCGACTGTCTGGGAACTGCCGACGGCGCCGAGCGTCAGGTCAGCTTGCTGACGGTGAAAGGGCAGGCCTGCTATGCGCTGGAGGGGCACGGTTCACCGACGGCGCACGAGAGCTTCCTGCAGGCGCAGAAGCTCTGGCAGGGTTCGCCCCTCGACGAAGAGGAGGCAAACGATCAGGCATTTCTGGTGACCTGGGGGCTATGGGTCGGGGCCAGCCAGCGCCACGCCAACCAGGAAGCGGAGTCACTGGCGCTGCAGCTGCGCGACCTGGCGCAGCGCATCGACGACGCCCGGTATCACCGTCTGGCGCTTTACGCTCGCGCCCACGGGGAATACTGGAGCGGCCAGGTCGCGCTCGCCTACGAGCATCTCGATCAGATCGATCCGCTCAATCGGCCGATGGTGCTGGAATGGCTGCCGTACTCCGATCATCCGCAGGTGGCGGCGGCCTGCTATCAGAGCTGGGCCCTGTGTCTGCGCGGCGATTACCGTCGTGCCGAACAGCAGATGGAAGCCGCCATTCGACTCGCTGAATCCGTGCGTCATCCCGGCTCGCTGGCGATGGCGCTGATCTTCGCCGCCTCGCTCTATCGCCAACTGGGTCACGTCCATCTGGCGATAGAACGCGGGCGCCGCGCCCATGAAATGACCTGCACCGCCGATCTCCAGCGCTGGCACTGGGAGGCAGAATGCGTGCTGGGATGGGGTCAGTCGTTGGCAGGGGAGGCGCAGGGCTTTCGGCGAATCGAAGATAGCGTGCGTCAGCTCAGTGAGCTGACCGGTCGCGAGCCCTGTCAGCGCCCCTTCCTCTGGTACGGCGATGCCTGCCTGGCTCTCAACGATGTGGCGCGTGCGGTGGCCTATCTCGAGCCCTGTCTGCGTCAGGCGAGATCGCGGCGTTCCCTGATGATGCCGCAGATATCGCTGCAGATGGCTCGCGCCAAGCATCGCATGGGCGACGAGATTTCAGAGGTGGCCGCGCTGATCGAGGAAGCGAGGAGCTGGGCCATCGATGCCGGCAGCCCTCACATGGAACTGAAAAGTCTCGAGATGTGGCTTTCCCTGGTCGATCCGGCAGATACCGACAAGCGGCATGCGTTGCGCTACCGGCTGGGGGAAGTGGCGCTGTCCGATGCGCCGGTGCTGACCCGCTGGCGGACACTGCTGGACAATGTCAGTGCCGCGGCCCGTCAACCGGACTATCAATTCTCGTCCTGACGTTTGGCATGGCCCCGCTGCAGAAACCGCAGGCTACAGCGCCTGGACACAGGCCGCATTGACAAAAACGCCCGGCTTCGAGCCGGGCGCTTTTTTACCATCGATGTTGCCGCGATCAGATCGCGAACGACTCGAGCGTCAGCGTGTCGTCTTCCACTCTCAGCTGCCAGCCCTGGCCGGGGCGCCAGTCACCCAGCACATAGCGTGTGGCCGGCTCGCCGTCGACGCTGAGATCGTGCACTGCCGGGCGATGGGTGTGGCCGTGAATCATGATCTTCACGTCGTGACGCTGCATGAGCTCGACGACGGCCTCGGGGGTGACATCCATGATGTCTTCGGCCTTGTTGGTATTGGCCTCGCCGGACTGTTCCCGCAACTTGCCGGCCAGCGCCAGCCGCTCCTCGACCGGCATCGCCAGAATCTGTGCCTGCCAGGCCGGGTTGCGGGCCTGTTGGCGAAAGGCCATATAGGCTTCGTCGCGAGTGCACAGACTGTCGCCGTGCAGCAATACAACGCGTTGACCGGCCAATTCGACCACCGCGGGATCTTCCAGCAGAGCGCAGCCGCTGTCGGCGGCAAACGCTTCGCCGATCAGGAAATCCCGGTTGCCATGCATGAACGCCAGGCGGGTGCCCGACGCCGAGCAGGCTTTGAGTTCGGCGATGATCTGCTGCTCGAAATCGCCACGATAATCATCGCCGATCCAGGCCTCGAACAGGTCGCCGAGGATGGTTAGCGATGACGCCTCTCGCGCCGGACCGCGTAGATAGTCGATGAAACCCTTGGCGATATCCGGCTGCGAAGGATGAAGATGGAGATCGGCGATCAGCAGTTGCATACGGCGATTCATTCCTGTCGGTGGTCGGCTGGCGTCAGATGAGCGGTCAGGATTTGACTTCGGCGCGTTCGATGACGACGTCATCCGCAGGAACATCGCTGTGCATGCCGCGACGCCCGGTGGCGACCTGGCGGATATTGTCGACCACGTCCATGCCATCGACGACCCGACCGAAAACGCAGTAACCCCAACCTTGCACGCTCTTGTCGCGGTGGTTGAGGAAATCGTTGTCACCCACGTTGATGAAGAACTGGGCGCTGGCGGAGTGCGGATCCTGCGTCCGGGCCATGGCCACCGTGCCTTTCTGGTTGGTCAGGCCGTTATCGGCTTCGTTGTCGATCGTGGCCCGAGTGGGCTTCTGCTCGAAGTCCGTATCGAAGCCGCCACCCTGAACCATGAAGCCATCGATCACGCGATGGAACAGCGTGCCGTCGTAGTGGCCTTCCTTGACGTACTGTTCGAAGTTGGCAGCGGTCTTGGGAGCCTTGTCGAAATCGAGTTCGAGCGTGATGGCGCCGTGATTGGTATGCAAAACGATCATCGAAAATCCTGAGCGATTCGAGCGAGGGAAAGGTGGCGGCCGGCTTGCCGCCGGCTGCGCGCGTCACGCTATAATAGCGGTTTTGGGGCGGCGGGAGAAACCGCTGTCCGCGCGTGTTAACCTGCCGTTAAAAGGGTGGCGCCTAAAGGGCGCACCGTTGGCTGAACATTCGAATTAAAGAGGTTGCCTGCATTCCATGAGCGTCGAAAGCCACACGAACGCCAAGCGCGACGACGGCGGTGCCGAAAGCCATAACGCCGGTGCAGAGAACCAGCACGAGGCGCCGAACTTCCTGCGTAACCAGATTCGAAGCGAGATCGAATCGGGGCAGGCCACCACGATCGTGACTCGCTTTCCGCCGGAGCCCAACGGGTACCTGCACATTGGTCATGCCAAGTCGATCTGGGTCAATTTCGGTCTGGCGGAGCAATTCGGTGGCCGCTGCCACCTGCGTTTCGACGACACCAACCCGGCCAAGGAAGAGCAGGCGTATATCGATGCCATCCAGGAAGACATTCACTGGCTCGGCTACCAGTGGAGCGGGGCGGTGCGTTTCGCTTCCGACTACTTCGATCAGCTCTACGCTTGGGCTCAGCATCTGGTTCGTGAAGGCAAGGCCTACGTCGATGATCTGTCGCCGGACGAGATCCGCGAGTATCGCGGCACGCTGACCGAGCCGGGTCGGCCCAGCCCCTATCGCGATCGCGGCGTCGACGAGAACCTCGATCTGCTCGAACGCATGCGGCTGGGCGAATTTGGCGAAGGGACCAAGGTGCTGCGCGCCAGGATCGATATGGCGGCGCCCAACATCAATCTGCGCGACCCGATTCTCTATCGTATTCGTCATGCCGAGCACCATCAGACCGGTGACGCCTGGAAGATCTATCCTTCCTATGACTTCACCCACGGCCAGTCCGATGCCATCGAAGGCATCACGCATTCATTGTGCACACTTGAGTTCGAGGATCACCGTCCGCTGTACGAATGGTTCCTGGCCCAGCTGCCGGTGCCGGCCAAGCCTCGCCAGACCGAATTCGCGCGGATGAACGTCAACTATACGGTGACCTCCAAGCGCAAGCTCAAGCTGCTGGTCGATCAGAACGTGGTCGACGGATGGGACGATCCGCGCATGCCGACGATCTCCGGACTGCGTCGCCGGGGTTACACGCCGGCGTCGCTACGCAAGTTCTGCGACATGACCGGCGTCAGCCGGGCCGCGAACGTGGTCGATATCGCGATGCTGCATTTCGCCATCCGCTCGGATCTCGAGGACAACGCCCCGCGAGCGATGTGCGTGCTCAATCCGCTGAAAGTGGTGTTGACCAATGTGACGGCGGATCATCACGAAGTCTTTGAAGTGCCGGGGCATCCGGCGCGCGAGGACATGGGCACCCGCCGGATGCCGCTGACCCGGGAAATCTGGATCGATCGCGACGATTTCATGGAGGAGCCGCCGAAGAAGTTCTTCCGTCTGGCGCCGGGCAAGGAAGTTCGCCTGCGCAACGGTTATGTCATCCGCTGCGATGAGGTGGTCAAGGGCGAGGATGGGGACATCGAGACCCTCTACTGCAGCGTCGACTTCGATACGCTGGGCAAGAACCCGGAAGGGCGCAAGGTCAAGGGCGTCATTCACTGGGTCAGCGCCGAATACGGTGTGCCAGTGGAAGTGCGGCTCTATGACAACCTGTTCCTGGACGAAGCGCCGGATCGCGACAAGGACGCCGATTTCCTCGAGCACCTCAATCCCGAATCCCTGGTGACCGTGGAAGGCATCGCCGAACCCTCTTTGGCAGACGCCGAGCCCGAGGCACGCTACCAGTTCGAGCGCGTGGGCTACTTCTGTGCCGATCGCCACGCCTGTCGTGATGGCAGGCTGGTATTCAACCGCACGGTGGGGCTCAAGGATAGCTGGGCCAAGATTCAGAAGAAGCAGGGCTGAGGTAACGAGAGCATGAGCGCGCTGGAAATCTACAACACGCTGACGCGGCGCAAGTCGACGCTGGAACCGATCGAGCCCGGCAAGGTGCGGATGTACGTCTGCGGGATGACGGTCTACGACTACTGCCATCTGGGGCACGCCCGCGTCATGGTGGCGTTCGACGTGATCACACGCTGGCTGCGTCAGACGGGACTGGACGTGACCTATGTTCGCAATATCACCGATATCGACGACAAGATCCTCAAGCGCGCCGAGGATAATGGCGAATCGATCTCGGCGCTGACCGAGCGCATGATTGCGGCCATGCACGAAGACGAGGCGCGCCTGGGCGTGTTGCGCCCGGATGCGGAGCCACGGGCTACCGGGCATATCGAGGAGATCGTGGCGATGATCGAGCGCCTGATCGACAGCGGCTATGCCTACGCTGCGGCCAACGGCGACGTCTACTACCGTGTCCGCCGGTTTGCCGGCTACGGCAAGCTCAACAATCGTAACCTCGACGACATGCGAGCGGGCGCTCGTGTCGACGTCGACGAGCACAAGGAAGATCCGCTCGACTTTGTGCTATGGAAAGCCGCCAAGCCGGGGGAGGCCAGCTGGTCGTCACCCTGGGGCGAAGGGCGCCCCGGCTGGCACATCGAGTGCTCGGCGATGTCGACCTGCTGTCTCGGCGACACCTTCGACATTCATGGTGGCGGGCCGGATCTGACCTTTCCCCACCACGAAAACGAGATCGCCCAGAGCGAGGCGGCGACCGGCAAGCCCTACGTCAACGTCTGGATGCACGCCGGTGCGGTGCGCGTGAATCACGAGAAGATGTCCAAATCGCTGGGTAATTTCTTCACCATTCGTGAAGTGCTGGAGGTTCACGATCCGGAGGTGGTGCGCTACCTGCTGGTCGCGAGCCACTATCGCAGCCCGATCAACTATGCGCCGGAGTCGCTGAGCGAGGCGCGCAAGTCGCTGGAGCGCTTCTACCACGCACTCGACGGCGTCGAGCTGGTTCACGGTGATGTCGAGGGCATCTACGCCGAACGTTTCTCGGCGGCGATGAGCGATGATTTCAATACACCGGAAGCGCTGTCGGTGCTCTTCGATCTGGCGCGCGAGATCAATCGGCTACGCGATGTCGAACCCAGGCACGCCGGCGCGCTGGGGCAGGAGTTGAAGCGTCTGGCGAGCGTGCTGGGTCTTCTCGAACGCGAGCCGGCCGAATTTCTCAAGGCCGGTGCCGGCGCGCTTCCGTTGAGCGCGGACGAGATCGAAGCACAGATAGCGGCGAGAGCGGCTGCCAAGAGCGGCCGCGATTTCGCGGAAGCCGATCGGATTCGCGACGAGCTGGCGGCGCTGGGCATCGTGCTCAAGGATTCCCGCGAGGGGACTCGCTGGAGTTTCGAGTCTCCCCCGGCCTGAACGACACGGGAAGCTTGTGAACCGACGAACCCCGCCAATCGGCGGGGTTCGTCGTTTTGACACGTATTGGGCTGGAGTCACTTCCCGGCCAGGCGGGCGATGATGGCGTCGACCATTGCGGCAGAATGCGCGGCCGCCTTTTCCAGAAACGCCTCGAACGAGAGTTCGGAGTGCTTGCCGGCGATATCGGAAAGCGCGCGGATGACCACGAACGGGCAGTCGAAAATGTGGCAGGTCTGGGCGATAGCGGCCGCTTCCATCTCGACGGCAAGCATCTGCGGGAAGTGCGCGCGGGCGGCATCGACACGTGCCGGGTCCGCCATGAAGCTGTCGCCGGTGCAGATCAGCCCCTCGTGGACGCGTAGATCGCCAAGTCCTTCGATGCAGGCGCGGGCGGTCTCGATCAGGCCGGGATCGGCGGCAAAGCCTGCCGGCATGCCGGGGACCTGCCCCATGTCGTAGCCGAAAGCCGTAACGTCGACGTCGTGATGGCGGACTTCGCTGGAGATGACCACGTCGCCGACTTCCATGGCGGCGCCGAAGCCGCCGGCAGAACCGGTATTGATGATGGCGTCCGGGCGATAGTGGGTCATCAATTGCGTCGTGCCGACCGCGGCATTGACCTTGCCGATTCCCGATTGCAGCAGCACGATTCGAAGCCCATGGCGCTCCCCGCAGTGAAAGGTGCCGCCGGGATGATGCTCGACGCGGGCGTCGGTCAGCTGGGACGCCAGCTGGGTCACTTCCTGCTCCATGGCGCCGATGATACCGAGAGTCTGCATGCGATAGTCCGTTAAAGAAGTCCGTTGGAAAAGTCTGCCGAGAGAGCCGGTTGAAAGAGCCCGCTGAAAGCGCTATCTGAAAGGGGAGCAAGGGGAGGCGAACGCCAGCGAACCCGTTCGGGCCCGCGGCGCTGTCCGACCCCTCGCTGCCAGACGCTAATGGGCGTCGTGAAGTTCGGCCGCCTGCAGCGTGTTCTGGAGTAGCGTGGCCACGGTCATCGGGCCGACGCCACCGGGCACGGGCGTGATCCAGCTGGCGCGCTCGGCGGCAGTGGCGAAGTCGACATCGCCGACGAGGGTTCCATCCTGCTGGCGATTGATGCCCACGTCGATCACGATGGCGCCGGGCTTGATCCAATTGCCGTCGATCAATCCCGGCTTGCCGGTGGCGACGACCAGCAGATCCGCCTGACGCACTTTCTGCTCCAACCCTTGGGTGAAGCGGTGACAGATCGTTGTGGTGCAGCCGGCCAGCAGCAGCTCCAGTGCCATGGGGCGGCCAACGATGTTGGACGCGCCGACGATGGTGGCATCGAGACCGCGCAGCGGAATCTGGCTTTGCTCCAGCAGCGTGATGATGCCCTTGGGCGTACACGGGCGTAGCAGCGGCAGTCGCTGCGCCAGGCGCCCCAGGTTATAGGGATGGAAACCGTCGACGTCCTTGTCCGGGCGAATGCGCTCGAGCAACGGGTTGGCGTCGAGATGTTCGGGTAAGGGCAGTTGCAGCAGGATGCCATCGACATTCCGATCGTCGTTCAGGCTATCGATCAGCGCTTCCAGTTCCGCCTGGGTCGTAGTGGTCTCGAGCCGATGGCTGTACGAGAGGATGCCGGCATTCTCGCAGGCGCGATGCTTGTGGCTGACGTAGACCTCGGAGGCGGGATCGTGACCTACCAGAATGACGGCCAGCCCCGGCTGACGCAGCCCCTGTTGGGTTCGATGCTCCACGTCGGCTTTTACCTGACTGCGGATAGCGCCGGCAATGCCCCTGCCATCGATCAACTGAGCGGTCATCGACTTTCCTTTCTGAGTCTGAAGGTGCTGACGGTGGCCAGCGAAAGAGGGCGATTTTCTCATGCCCAGCGACGTAGTCAACGCGCCGTGAATGCCAACGACGATAGGGGCGGGTTTTCGGCACTCCAGTGGCGCCATGAATCCGTGTCGGGTTCACGTAAAGGCTTGACCTAGCAGAAATGATCCGTAGAATACGCAGCGCATCGAGGGGCTCGTAGAGTCATCGAGCGCGGTTTACGGCATGACGGGGTATAGCGCAGTCTGGTAGCGCGCCTGCTTTGGGAGCAGGATGTCGGGGGTTCGAATCCCTCTACCCCGACCACCATGTTCCGGTTACCGCGTCGATGGAAATGCAGCCGGTATTGGAATGCGCCTATAGCTCAATCGGATAGAGCAACGGCCTTCTAAGCCGTAGGTTGCAGGTTCGAGTCCTGCTGGGCGCGCCATTCCACCGGGATCGCGTGTTCCGGGTCGATGTCGCATCGGTATGGTGGGTGTAGCTCAGTGGTAGAGCCCCGGATTGTGGCTCCGGTGGTCGTGGGTTCGATCCCCATCATCCACCCCATTGCCGATCGCTGCTTCAGAAATGGTGGGTGTAGCTCAGTGGTAGAGCCCCGGATTGTGGCTCCGGTGGTCGTGGGTTCGATCCCCATCATCCACCCCATTTCTCGTTTGTCGCTGTTTTCACGCTTTCCGCTATTTTCACGTTCGTCGTCCACTGCTTAAGTCTCTTCGCCTTGGCTGTGACGTCCGTCGATAGTCATGCAGGTTGCCGAACGCCGGCGTCTGACGGCACTGAATGCTTGGTTCGGCATCGCCGATCGGGTGTTTTTCGTTTCCACATCGATTTTTACCGCCCCAGGCTTGTATTTCGCCCCCTTTAGCACCATTTATCCCGCTAGTCCGCTTGCCAGTGGGCATGGGGATTCATAAAATCCCTCCCTGTTTAAAAATGACAGCTTCGAAGTGACAGTCTTGAAGCGACAGTTTTTGAGTTGCAATCACAGAACGCCCCCGTCGGTAGAGGATCATCTATGCAAGTTTCCGTTGAGACGACATCCCAGATCGAACGTCGCATCACTGTTCAGGTTCCGGCAGCAGAGGTTGATGAAGCCGTTGCTACGCGCCTGCAAGACACCGCCAAGCGAGTTCGTCTGAATGGCTTTCGTCAAGGGAAGATCCCGATGGCGGTCGTGCGTCAGCGCTACGGTAAAGACGTGCGCAACGAAGTCGTCAGCGAGCTCATGCGCCAGCACTACGTACGGGCGATCACCGAGCAGAGCCTGAACCCGGCCGGCTACCCGTCGATCGAACCGACGGTCGATCAGACCGGCAAGGATCTGGAATTCGTCGCGACACTCGAGATCTACCCCGAGATCGAACTGAACAGCATCGAGGGTACGGCCATCGAGCGTCCGCAGGCGGACATTGCAGAAGCCGATATCGAAACCATGATCGAGACGCTGCGCGGCCAGCATGCGGCGTTTCAGCCGGTCGAGCGTGGCGCTGAAAATGGCGATCAGGTCAAGATCGACTTTCAGGGCTATCTCGGCGACGAGCCGTTCGAAGGCGGTTCGGCCGAGGGCCACGAGCTCGAGCTGGGTTCCAACCGGTTCATTCCGGGTTTCGAAGAGCAGCTGGTGGGTGCCAAGGCGGGTGAAGAAAAGCGCATCAGCGTGACTTTCCCCGACGACTACCAAGCCGAGCATCTGGCAGGGCAGGAAGCGACCTTCAAGGTGACCGTGCACGAAGTCTCCGCCAAGGCGCTACCGGAAGTCGATGCCGAGTTCATCAAGGAATTCGGTGTGGAAGACGGCGACCCCGACAAGTTCCGCGCCGAGGTCAAGAAGAACATGGAGCGCGAGGTCAAGCAGGCGGCCCAGAATCGCGTCAAGCAGCAGGCGCTGGACGCTCTGCAGCAGGCCAATGAGGTCACGGTGCCGCAGTCGCTGATCCAGCAGGAGACCGACGGGCTCAAGCGGCAGGCAGCGCAGCAGTTCGGCCTTGGCGAAGACTTCGATGTCAGCCAGCTGCCGAACGAGTTGTTTGCCGAGCAGGCCCAGACTCGCGTCAAGGTCGGGCTGCTGTTGGCCGAAGTCATCAAGCAGCACGAAATCGATGCCAGCGACGACGAGATCCGGGCGCGCGCCGAAGAGCTCGCGACTCAGTACCAGCAGCCCGAACAGGTCATCGAGCAGTACATGCAAAACGATGAGCTCAAGGGCCAGATCAAGTCAGCCGTGCTCGAAGACAAGGCCGTTGACAAGCTTCTCGAGCAAGCCCAGGTTAACGACGTCAGCATGAGCTACGAGCAAGTGCTGCAGGCCGCACAGCAATCCGAAGAAGCAGCCGAAGAAGACGAGGCTGAGGAAAGCGATTCCAAGGCATGATCGGTGCTTGGTAAGCGAAGCAACCCGGCGCAGGCCGGGTTGCGAGTCGATGGGCCTGACAATCACCAGATGTAAGGAAATCGCGATGCACAACGAGTTCGACATCCGTAATGCCGGTGGCCTGGTCCCGATGGTGGTGGAGCAGAGCGCGCGCGGTGAGCGGTCTTACGATATCTATTCGCGTCTGCTCAAAGAGCGCGTCATCTTTCTGGTCGGCCCAGTCGAAGACTACACGGCGAACCTGATCGTGGCGCAGCTGCTGTTCCTGGAGTCCGAAAATCCGGACAAGGATATTCATCTCTATATCAACTCGCCGGGTGGTTCGGTAACGGCGGGTATGTCCATCTATGACACGATGCAGTTCATCAAGCCGGATGTCTCCACCGTGTGTATCGGACAGGCGGCCAGCATGGGCGCGCTGTTGCTGACCGGTGGCGCCAAGGACAAGCGTTTCTGCCTGCCGAATTCGCGCATGATGATCCATCAGCCGCTTGGGGGTTATCAGGGACAGGCGACGGATATTGAAATTCATACCCGTGAGATCCTGACCATCCGCCACAAGCTGAATCGCATTCTGGCAGATCATACTGGACAGGATATCGACAAGATCGCTCAGGACACCGACCGTGACAACTTCATGGATGGAACTCAGGCCGTCGAATATGGCCTGATCGATGCCATGCTGGATAAGCGTCCGGTATCCTGATAGCGTTTGAGTCAAGGTTTCACACGACGGCGCGCGGCGCCGTCGTCCTGACGAGGTACACGAATGGCCGACGGTAAAGGCAAAGACGACAACGGCAAGCTGCTGTACTGCTCGTTCTGTGGCAAGAATCAGAACGAGGTTCGCAAGCTCATCGCGGGTCCGTCTGTCTACATCTGTGACGAGTGTGTCGATCTCTGCAACGACATCATTCGCGAGGAGGTCCTGGAAGCCGACGCCGAGAGCGATGAGGACCGTCTTCCCGTGCCGCGCGAGCTTCGCAACACGCTCGACGACTACGTCATTGGCCAGGATCGCGCCAAGATGGTGCTGTCGGTGGCGGTTTACAACCACTACAAGCGTCTGCGTGGCGGTGGCAAGAGCGACATCGAGCTGGGCAAATCCAACATTCTGCTGATCGGCCCGACGGGTAGCGGCAAGACCCTGTTGGCGGAGACCCTGGCACGCCTGTTGAATGTGCCGTTCACGATTGCCGATGCCACGACGCTGACGGAAGCCGGCTACGTGGGCGAGGATGTCGAGAACATCATTCAGAAGCTGCTGCAGAAATGCGACTACGACGTCGAAAAAGCACAGCGCGGAATCGTGTACATCGACGAGATCGACAAGATCTCACGCAAGTCGGACAACCCTTCCATCACGCGTGACGTTTCCGGTGAAGGTGTGCAGCAGGCGCTGCTCAAGTTGATCGAAGGCACCACGGCGTCCGTGCCCCCGCAGGGCGGACGCAAGCATCCGCAGCAGGAATTCCTGCAAGTGGATACGGGCAATATCCTGTTTATCGTCGGCGGCGCCTTTGCCGGACTGGACAAGGTGATTCGTGATCGTGCCGAGAAGGGTGGGATTGGCTTCAATGCGTCCGTCAAGAGCAAGGAAACCAACAAGGGCGTCGGCGATATTCTTGCCGGGGTCGAGCCCGAGGATCTGGTCAAGTTCGGTCTGATCCCCGAGTTCGTCGGTCGTCTTCCGGTGATCGCGACGTTGACCGAATTGACCGAGGACGCGCTGGTCGAGATTCTGACCGAGCCCAAGAACTCGCTGGTCAAGCAGTACGCGCACCTGTTCGAGATGGAAGGTGTCGATCTGGACTTCCGCGAGGAAGCCTTGCGGGCGGTTGCCCACAAGGCCATGGAGCGCAAGACCGGCGCGCGCGGGCTGCGTTCGATTCTGGAATCGGTGCTGCTCGAGACCATGTATGACGTGCCGTCGCTCGACGGCGTCAGTAAGGTCGTGATCGATGGCTCCGTGATTTCCGGTGACAGCAATCCTTTGCTGATCTATTCCAAGCAGGAAGAAGATTCCAAGCCGGAAGAGAGTCGAGTCGCCAACAAGGACGGATAAACGCGTTCGTCATGGCGTCTGCCTAGAAAGGGGGCCCGGTGGGCCCCCTTTCTTTGTCGCTCTTATGGATCCAGCTTTATGTGTCTTTCTTTTTTCTGGCTTGGATCCTCCATGATTTCGTTCTCTGGTGCATCCCACGGTTCGCCGTGCGCGACTTGCATCTGAATGATGGCGCCCCCACGTAGTCTCCATAATGCCGCTCTGGTGGCTCATCCATCCTATAGTTTGTCGAGGAATTGCTGTAATGGCGAAGAGCTCTGACCAGACAATGAAGCTTCCGCTCTTGCCGCTGCGTGACGTGGTTGTCTATCCGCAGATGGTCATCCCGTTGTTCGTAGGGCGCGAGAAGTCGATTCGCGCGTTGGAAACGGCGATGGAGCACGACAAGCGCGTGCTGCTGGTCGCTCAGCGTGAAGCGGCCCACGACGACCCAGGTGTCGATGATCTTTTCGGCATTGGTACGGTCGCCGACATCATGCAGTTGCTCAAACTGCCTGACGGTACCGTCAAGGTGCTGATCGAGGGTGGTTTTCGGGCGGACATTCAGCAGATCCTGCAGGATGAAGACGGCTTCATCAGCGCGCAGGCGGTCGCCCGTGACAGCGAGCCGCTCAGCGAGCGCGAGCAGGAGTCGCTGGTTCGTGTGCTGCTCAATCAGTTCGAGCAGTACGTGAAGCTGTCCAAGAAAGTGCCCAGCGAAGTGCTCTCCTCGTTGCAGGAGATCGAGGATCCGAGCCGGCTCGTCGATACCATCTGCGCGCATCTGTCGTTGAAGATCGATGACAAGCAGGAGCTGCTCGAGATGGATCGCGTTCGTGATCGCGTCGAGCACCTGATGACGCTGATCGAGTCCGAGATCGATCTGCTGCAGGTCGAGAAGCGAATCCGCTCGCGGGTCAAGGACCAGATGGAGAAGTCTCAGCGCGAGTACTATCTCAACGAGCAGATGAAGGCCATCCAGAAAGAGATGGGCGAGCTCGAGAACGTTCCCAACGAGGCGGAGAAGTACGAGCAGCGCATCCAGGAAGCCGGGATGCCCCAGGAAGCCATCGACAAGGCCAATCAGGAGCTCGGCAAGCTCAAGATGATGTCGCCGACTTCCGCCGAAGCGACCGTCGTGCGCTCCTATCTGGACTGGGTACTCTCCGTGCCCTGGAAAAAACGCACACGGGTCAAGCACGATCTTCCGCATGCCGCCAAGGTGCTGGACGAAGACCACCACGGTCTGGAAGAGGTCAAGGAGCGGATTCTCGAGTATCTGGCGGTGCAGAAGCGGGTCAAGAAGCTCAAGGGCCCGGTGCTCTGCCTCGTCGGTCCTCCCGGCGTCGGCAAGACCTCGCTCGGGCAGTCGATCGCCCGTGCGACGAACCGCCGTTATGTACGTCTGGCCCTGGGTGGCGTGCGCGATGAATCCGAAATCCGCGGCCATCGACGGACTTACATCGGTTCGCTGCCCGGCAAGCTGATCCAGCGCATGAGCAAGGCGGGCGTGCGTAACCCGCTATTCCTGCTCGATGAAGTCGATAAGATCGGCATGGATCATCGGGGCGATCCCTCGTCGGCGCTGCTCGAGGTGCTGGATCCCGAGCAGAACGACAAGTTCAACGATCATTATCTCGAGCTCGATTACGATCTGTCGGACGTGATGTTCATCTGTACCGCCAACTCGATGAACATTCCGGGGCCGTTGCTGGACCGTATGGAAGTGATTCGACTGCCCGGTTATACCGAAGACGAAAAGCTCGCCATCGCCAAGCGTTATCTGATCCCGAAGCAGCTCAAGGCCAATGGCCTAAAAGACGGCGAGCTGTCGTTCGGTGACGAGGCCGTGCTCGAACTGATTCGCTACTATTCCCGGGAAGCCGGGGTGCGCGAGCTCGAGCGTCAGATCGCGAAAGTCAGCCGCAAGGTACTTCGCGAACGTCTCGAGACGGAAAAGGGGCAGGGTGCCCTGGCGGGAGTGACGCTATCCGCGGACGATATCGAGCGTTACGCCGGCGTCCGCCGCTACAGTTATGGTCTGGCGGACCAGGAGCATCAGGTTGGGCGTGTTACTGGACTGGCTTGGACTTCAGTCGGCGGTGAGTTGCTGTACATCGAGTCCGTAGTGACGCCAGGCAAGGGGCGTGTCAACAAGACCGGCTCCCTGGGCGATGTCATGAAGGAGTCGGTCAGTGCCGCGCATACCGTCGTTCGGGCCCGTGCCCGCCAGTTCGGTATCGACCCCGAGCGCTTCGAAAAGGAAGACCTGCATATCCACGTTCCCGAGGGGGCGACTCCCAAGGACGGGCCTAGTGCCGGTGTCGGCATGGTCACCGCGATGGTTTCGGCCTATACCGGACGAGCGGTACGGTGTGACGTCGCGATGACGGGCGAAGTCAATCTGCGTGGCGAAGTCATGCCGATCGGCGGTCTCAAGGAGAAATTGCTGGCTGCACGGCGCGGTGGTATAAAGACCGTACTCATACCGGAAGAGAATCGTCGGGATCTCAAAGAGGTACCTGACAATATCAAGAATGCATTGGACATTCGTTCGGTTAAGTGGATTGATGATGTATTGTCAGTGGCATTGACGAATTCTGTCGACGACGATGACAAAGTTGTTGAAGATGTGGCTACCTCGCAAGCCAATGTCAGCACACATTGATTTTGTCGGTGTGCAAATTTCACGCGCCAGGCCTGATATGGCGCGGTTTTTCTGACGATCTTGATTGACAGTAGAATCGTGGCATTGCTATAAAATGCCCACCTGTTTTGATAGTGATCGGAACGTCATCGCGCTTCCGGTTGCGCATCGATGTCCTGCTAATTTCGTATATAGTCAAGGGGTGAAGCGTGAATAAATCCGAGCTGATTGAAGCCATTGCTGCGTCTGCCGACATTCCCAAGGCAGCTGCCACGCGTGCACTCGACGCGATGATTGAGTCCGTGTCCGACAGCCTGAAGAAAGGCGATTCCGTAGCTTTGGTAGGGTTCGGGACCTTTGCGGTCAAAGAGCGTGCAGCACGTACCGGCCGTAACCCGCAGACAGGCAAGCCGATCGATATCAGCGCTGCCAAGGTGCCGAGCTTCAAGGCAGGCAAGGCGCTCAAAGACGCGGTGAACTGAGTTTCGCTCCGTCGCGCGGGTCGACATTCCGGTCGCCGTGAGAGGTTCAAGCCTTCCGGCTAGTGGAAGCCCGCAACATAAGCGCATCGCCCAAGCGATGCGCTTTTTTATTGTCGTACTGCAAGGGCGGGGCCTTTGCAGCATGGATCACCAATACCATGCGCGTGGATGCGCCATCATAGAAAGACGGTGTACGATACGCGCGCAATATTGGGTAATCGACATGCGAGGACAGCATGCTGCAACGAATTCGTGAAGGCTCCCAAGGGTGGGTGGCAAAAGTCATCGTCGGGGCCATCATCGTGACCTTCGCGCTTTTCGGCGCGGAGTCTCTGGTTAGTTACTTCTCTTCCGGAAGCAATGACGTGGCGACCGTCAATGGCGAGTCCATCAGTCGTCAGGCCGTGGAAACGCAGGTTCAGCGCGGCATCCGTTCCGGGCAGGTCCCGCCGGAGCAGGAGCGGCAGTTCCGCGGCCAGGTGCTCGATCAGTTGATCCGTCAGCGTACGCTGGATCAATATGCCGATGAAGGTGGGCTCCATATTTCGGACAGTCAGCTGGACCAGTTGATCGTGTCGCTGCCTGAGTTCCAGGATCAGGATGGTCGCTTCTCCGATGAGCTGTTCACCAATCGCTTGGCTCAGGCCGGCTACACTCCCTCGTCGTTCCGGCGTGAGTTGCGCGCAGACACCTTGCGGCGTCAGGTGCAGCAAGGTCTGGCCGGTTCCACATTCCTGCTGCCGGCGGAGAAACAGCGCCTGGCCGCGTTGCAGCAGCAACAGCGGACCTTTCGTTACGCCCAGTTGACGCCAGCGGACCTCGCCCAGCCCGTGACGCCGAGCGATGCCGATCTGCAGCAGTACTATGATCAGCATCAGCAGGATTACCGTCGGCCCGAGCAGGTCAAGGTCAACTACCTCGTACTGAACCAGGAAGACGTTGCCAAGGATGTCGAGGTCACCGATGACCAGCTGCAGCAGGCCTATGACAAGGCGCGCGCGGAAGCGCCCCGTGACGTCTCTCATATTCTGGTGACTTTCGGTGATGATCGTACCGAGCAGGAGGCGCGTGACCGCCTCGCTGAGGTTAAGGCGAAGCTCGAGAAGGGCGGGGATTTTGCCGCCTTGGCACGCGAGTACTCCGACGACCAGTCGTCTGCCGACAAAGGCGGCGATCTGGGTGCCATTCAGAAAGGCTTTTTCGGGGACGAGTTCGACGATGCCGCGTTTTCGCTCGATCCGGGCCAAGTATCGAAAGTCGTTCAGACCCAGTACGGTCTCCATCTGATCAAGGTCACGGGCCTCGATATTCCGTCGTTCGAAGAGGATCGTGAGGCGCTGACGCAGCAGGTCAAGCTAGAACAGTCCCAATCGTTGTTCAACGAGCGAGTCCAGAAGCTCACCGACGATGCTTATGAAGCGGATGACCTGTCGACAGTCGCCGACGATCTGGGCTTGTCGGTCCAGTCCAGCGACTGGTTTTCCCAGGAGGCCGGGGGAGAGGGCGTACTTGCCAACCCGGATGCCGCCGCAGCAGCCTTCTCTTCCGACGTGAAGGACGACGGTTATAACAGTGATGTGATCGAGACGGATGATCAGCAGCGTGTCGTGTTGCATGTCGTCGATCATCGCGACGCCAGTACGCTACCGCTCGATGCGGTTCGTGACCAGGTCATGGCTGCGGTCAAGGCCGAGCAGACGCAGCAGGCGCTCGAGGCGCGCGCGGCTGAGGCGGTCAAGGCGCTGCGTGATGGCAAGAGCGTATCGGACCTCAACTGGCAGCAGGCCGACGCCGTGACCCGGGATGCCGACAGCGTTCCGGACGCCATTCGCCAGCAGGCTTTCCGGCTGCCGCATCCGCAGGCCGATAGCGTGGTCTGGGGCCAGGTCGATAGCCAGAACGGGGTTGCCATCGTCGGTGTCGAGTCGGTGCAGGCTGGTGATACCAGCGCGGACGATGCTGACTTTTCGACGCGACTGGCCCAGCGCCTTCAAGCGCAGATCGTCATCCAGGGCTTGAGCCAGACGTTGGAAGACGACGCCGATATCGAGCGTAATTAATCTGGTCGAAGTGAGGTCTTGGTAACGCGAGTCTTGCTTCATTCCCGCCGACCCTCCTAGGCTGAACGGTATGCCAACCGTCAGCCAGGAGGGTTTTTTAATGACCGTTACTCGTTACTTTGCACTCACATCCATTCCGCAGGGACTGCCGCAACCGCAGCATTTCGCATTGCGCGAAACGTCGCTACCGGATCTTGCGCCCGACGAGGTCAGAATTCGCAACCGGTGGCTGTCGGTGGATCCCTACATGCGGGGGCGGATGAGTGGTGTTACGACCTACGTCGAGCCCTATGCACTGGACGCGCCGATGGAAGGTGGCGCAGTCGGGGAAGTCATTGCTTCGCGTCACCCGCATTTTCAACAAGGTGATCGGGTTCGCCATATGGCGGGATGGCGTGACGTGGCCCAGCTCCCCGGCAAGGAGGTCGAGCCGCTGCCGAGATTTGATGTGCCGGAGCAGGCCTATCTCGGTGTTCTCGGAATGCCGGGGATGACCGCATGGACCGGCTTGAATCTCATCGCCGAGCTCAAGCCAGGTCATCGCGTGCTCGTCAGCGCCGCTTCCGGCGCGGTGGGTTCTTTGGCAGTGCAGCTTGCCAAGGCTGCGGGTTGTCATGTCGTCGGGGTCGCCGGCAGTCAGGCCAAGTGCGAGTGGCTCGAGTCATTGGGGGTCACGGCGGTCAATTACCGGGACAAGGATGCCGCGGCGCTGACGAGCGCGTTGTCCGAGGCGTCGCCCGACGGCTTCGATATCTACTACGAGAACGTCGGTGGTCCGCTAATGGAGGCGGCGCTGGCCAATCTCAGGGACCATGCACGAATCGCGATCTGTGGTCTGATCGATCGCTACAATGCGACAGAGCCGGGCGGCGGCCCCAGCAATCTCAATCAACTCCTCTTCCGCAAGGCGCGAATGGAAGGATTTATCGTCGTCGAGCACTGGGATCACTACCAGGCGTTTCTCGATCAGGTCGCGCCGCGGGTAGAAGGCGGAGCGATCCAATATCGGGAGACCGTCGTCGATGGGCTGGAGCGTATGCCCGAGGCTTTCCTGAAGCTCTTCTCGGGAGAAAATGAAGGCAAGATGCTGGTTCGGCTTGCCTCGGACTGACGACCCTCGAGAATGGCGACGACCGCCGTGAGGCGCCTCTATCGAGTGGCGTGCTCCCATTCCGCGAGCACAGTCAGCGCCTGCTCGCGGCTATCGAGGCATAGCTCGGGATCATAATCGAAGCGCCGGCAGACTTCCGGTCGGCGTGGATCGCCGAACAGCCGGCACAGATTGCCGTCGTCCAGCTGCACGCAGCGAACCCCGGCGGGCTTTCCCTGCGTCATGCCGGGGATCGGCGAGGTGATCGAGGGCGCGATACAGCAGGCGCCGCAGCCAGCGCGGCAGCTCATTGGGGTTCTCCTTTTATCGTCATGCGATTTGATTCAGCGGGATCTGATCGAGTCTTTTCGGCAGCCATTTCATTGAAGTAGCCGGGCTCCGGCAGCCCGGCCTCCGCTCGCTGATATTCCCGCAATCAGGTCGCTGGTGATCGAGCAGGGTCATCAACTAGCCCCCGGCAGGCGTTCCTCTGCTCTCCGCCAGCGCACCCTTGTCGATTCCCTCGAATGCCTGGACCCGGATATGCGCGCCGGTAGACAGTGCGATCTGGTGAGCGAGCCAAGCCGCAATATTCTCGACAGTGGTGGGGGCGGATAGCGTATGGCATCGCTCCTTCGGCAGGTGGAGCTGGAACTGGCCCTGGGCGGAGCGATAGCGCACACGCATGATATCGTCGTTGCGCCGAGGGTTGACGATGTCGGCCTCGTCGACGAGATACGCATTGTCCAGGCGTTGGGCCCATAGCCGTTCGAGTTCCGAATCGCGCTGGCCGTCCCGCCAGATCCTGAGATGCGAGCGATGACCATGAGCGATCCGCTGGCAGTTGCCCTTATGATGCTTGAGACCATGGCTGTAGCTGTAAATGGCGCCATCGACGAGTTCTTCGCGAAGACGGATGCGGATTGCCTCGACGCGCGGTGGCGGTCGTTTGCTGAGTTCGCTGCTGAGATGCGCGCCCAGGCGTTCCGCCGTCACTTCGCCCCAGGGAAACAGCGTGAAGCCCTGGCGCGGGGCACGCAGCTCGAAGGGGAAAGGAAGCTCGGCGGCCATGTGCAGGCCTTCGCTGCACTCCTCGATCTTGACGCCCGCGGCCTGCGTGGGCACGAGCAGGGTATGATCCAGTCCGCCATCGAGGCGTGACTTGATCCACGGCTTGACCTCGCCGAAGTCGAACAGCATGCCGTCCTCGCCCAGCTCGCCGTCGAGTTCGACGTCGACGTGCCAGCTGGCGCCGCTCAGGCCTCGTTGAGGCGACCAGATCGATGCGTCGATATTGGTCAGATTGTTGACGAAAAGGGTCATCAATCGATCCCCGCGATCTTGTGAGTCTGCAGCGACAGGCGCCACTGCGGATGACGCATGCAGTAATCGACGGTCGCCTCCATCGGGCTGGCATCGCTCACGATGGCGCCGGGCGCGAGGTCCATCGGCTGCAGAAAGAAGTGAGTGAAATCCAGCTCGGCGAAGGTCTCGGGATCGATGCCCGCCTGCGGGTGGACCAGCTTCAGCTCGTCTCCGCGCGTCTGACGTAGCGCATTGTCGCTTTTAGGGCTGACGCAGATCCAGTCGATCCCCAGCGGGGCCGGCAGTGTGCCATTGGTCTCGACGGCAATCTCGAAGCCTCGGGCATGCATCGTCTCGATCAGCGCCGTATCCAGTTGCAGCAGCGGCTCACCGCCGGTGAATACCACATAGCGCCGATGTCTGCCCGAAACGGACGTCGGCCAGAGACATTCGAGATGCGAGGCCAGCGCCGCGGCATCGGCGAATTGGCCGCCGTTTTGACCGTCGGTGCCGACGAAGTCGGTATCGCAGAACGTGCACTGGCTAGTGGCGCGATCTCGTTCTCGACCAGACCACAGATTGCAGCCCGTGAATCGGCAGAAGACGCTGGCCCGACCGGCCTGGGCGCCTTCTCCTTGCAGGGTGTAGAAGGCTTCTTTGACGCTGTACATGCATGATTCCGTGCTGAGTCGATTCAGGGTTCGGTTTGCCGGGTTGGGTTTCCCGGAGCCTGGCGCGCCAGAGCTTGGAGAGTCTGGACTTGGAGAGCCAGGACTTAGCGAGTCAGGGCTTGAGCGCCAGGGCTGATGCGTCAAGGCTGGATTCGAAGGCCATATCCAATTCGTCGGCGCGATCGATCCGGCCTCGCATCATCGACGTCCGGCCAGGAGGCGTCCGCCCATCAGCGCGTAGCGTAGGGAATCGGGTCCTTCATTCCCAGCTCGGCAAAGGCGTTGAGTCTTTCTCGACAGCTACCGCATTCACCGCAAGCCACTTCCTGGCCCAGATAGCAGGTCCAGGTATCGGCGTAGTCGAGCCCCATTTCGATGCCGTCGGCGAGAATCTGCGCTTTGTCGCTGTGCAGATAGGGCGCTTCGATACTGACCGCCTCGAAATTGGCGATCGCGGAGACATCGTTCATGCGTTCGACGAACGCCGGGCGACAGTCGGGGTACAGGACATGATCGCCCCCGTGAGCGCCGTAGAAGCAGATCGGTGCCTTGATATTGACTGCGTAGCCGATCGCCAACGACAGCAGAATCATGTTGCGATTGGGTACGACGGTGTCGGCGAGGTTGTCCTCGGCATAGTCAGCTTTCGGCATGGCCCGTCCACTGTCGGTCAACGCGGAATTGCCGATCAGCTCATGAATCGCCCGAATGTCGACGACGCGGTGCGAAAGACCAAGGTCGGCACAGACGCGGCTTGCGACATCGAGCTCCCGGGCATGACGCTGACCGTAATGGAACGACAGGGCGTGGACGTCGTAGCCTTCGCGTATGGCGCGATGGAGTACCGTGTAGGAGTCCATGCCGCCGGAGTAGATCACGACGACCGGTGTGGAATCGCTGGAAGAAGTCGAGGATGTCATGCGGTTAACCTGTGGCGTGCAAACTGTCTGGACCCGGCAAGGGCCCACGGTGATCGCTGATTCGGGTGGCTCGCTTACGCCGTGAAGGCCCCGCTCTCGCCGACGAGAGAGGTCAGCAGGCGCTGCCGCAGATCGCCTCGGGAAAGATCCTGGGCGAGCAGGTGAGCGAGCTTGCTGTGAGCGGCTTCGGGCGTCATGTCATCGCCGGACAGGATGCCGATCTCGTTGAGCGTCTGTCCGCTGGCATAGGTGCCGGGACTGACGCCGCCGACGGGACATTGACTGACGGCAACCATGACTTTGCCTTCGGCACAGGCGCGAGCCAGGACACCGAGCAATGCCTCGTCTTCCGGTAGATTGCCGCTTCCCCAGCACTCGATGACGACACCGCGCAGGGAGTGGTCATCCAGCCAGCGAGCCACGTCTTTGGCACGAATGCCGGGCCACAGCACCAGACGAATGACGACTGCTGCATCGTCGCCGGCAAGTTCGAAGCGTGGCGCCCCACGTGCGGGCCAGCAGCGGGGCGTGTAGACGATCGGACTGTGATCCACCATCTCACCCAGCAGTGGCCAGTTAGGACTCTCGAATCCTAGCGCGTCCGCAGTGTACCATTTTCTGGCACGGCATCCTCTCAGCAGACGGCCCCCGAAGCTCACGCACACTTCCCGCAGCGCGGTCTGCGCGGCAAAAGCCAGCGCGGCTTCGAGGTTGAAGAGCGCATCGCTGCCTTCCGACTCCAGTGGCTTTTGGGCGCCCGTCACGATGACCGGCTTGGACAGCCCTTGCAGCTGAAAGGCGAGGCTGGAAGCGCACCATACCAACGTGTCGGTACCGTGAAGCACCACGAATCCGGCGTAGTCCTGATAGCGATCGGCAATCAGCGCTGCCAGCACTGCCCAGTCGTCCGGCGTGGCGCTGCTGGAATCGATCGGGTCGGGCGACTCCCAGACGACGTATTCGGGAAGTCGGCGTCGGCGATCTGGCGGCAGCGACGCCAGCGCTGCCGTCATTCGGGAATCGAAATCGCCAGCGGCGACCAGACCTCGGTCGCTGTCACGCATTCCGATGGTGCCGCCGGTGTAGATCACCAGAATGGAAGACGATGTGTCCTGGTTCGCTGCACTCATGACAGCTTCAGAGATCGTGGCCGAGAATGACATGGCAGATCGACGAGAACGTGCGGGCCGACGGTGGCTGGTGAAGATCGACGCCCAGCGCGCGGCTGATGTTGGAGGCCGAAATGATGCCGCGAATCCGCGAAGCACCGCTGCCGTCGGGTTCGGTAATCAGCACGTGCTGGTCACCCGAGGTCTTGAGCGTCTCGACCAGATCGCCCACGCTGGCATGGGAGATCTTGGCGTAGGACAGCGAGTGCAATTCGCTACGCGGTGTCTGGATCATCTCGACGGTAACCTCGTCGCGGCCGAGTTGATGCTGCTGCATCGCCAGCGTGATGCGACGGCCCCCGATCAGCTCGCGGGCGTTGATCACACCGGTGAACTTGCCACTGGTGTCGATCAGCATCAGTAGGCCGACGCCAGCCTGCTTCATGGTCTCGTGAGCCTGCCCAATCGAGCTGCCGGTGGGCAGGGTGTGGGGATGGCTGACATTGAAATCGGTGACCAGCATCGTGGCTGGGCTTTCCAGTGTCACGGATTGCGTCTTGGCTACCGGCTGCACGATGCCGCTGACACCGTCCAGGTTTTCCAGTGACAGCGCCGAAAAATGGACTTTGGAAGGATGGGGGGTATTGACCATCGATGAATCTCCCTGGATCGAATCAAAAGCGTTTTCCGGTCGGAATCCACAGGCCGAAGCCGGCTTCCGAGCGGGTCGTTATAGATACTGGTGAAGATCGCCGCGGACGCTATCCAGAAAGGTAATGAAGCGCGTATCCCGCTCATCGTCGTGACGATCGGTGCGACAGCCCAGTGTCATGCTCTTATGGACCAGCAGTTCGTCGTAAATATCCAGCGTGACCTTCTTGGGTATTTCCGGCGAGGGTTTGATCTCCCCCTCCTCCAGCGTGAAGGACTCGAACAGCGTGGCGCGAATTCTGGTGGTGCCGCCTTCCGCGAGGACACGGCGCACGAACAGCCAGCCTTCGCAGGCCAGGTTGTCGCCATTCTCGCGCTGGCGTTGAAACAGCGTACGGTAACTGGCGCCTTCCTTGGCGCCGCGATCCGCCATGCTACGGTAAGCTTCGGTGACACGAGACGCCATCGCCCCGGTTTGTGCCAGTTTATGCAGCGCAGCCTGATGTTCGCGCCCCAACTGTTCCTGGCGCTGAAAACGCTGCCACAAGCGATAATTGTCCTGCAGGGCGGTTGCGTCCATGTCTTCTCCAGAGAGTGGCGAAATTATCGGCCGCCTATGATCGCCTATCCGGTGGCTCCCTGACCACCCAAGGTTGACGTTTCCCCTGGGGCGGCAAGCGTAAAAAGAAGATCAGCCAACGCTAAAGTTCCCCGGGGATCGGCCGATCAGGAAACTGAAGCATTAAAGTGCGCTTAATCGGCGTCTGCTGTCGTGATCGGCGTGTTACAAAGTGCGCCAGGCATAGAGAGGTTACATGGCTACCATATCGTCACTGGGAATCGGTTCCGGGCTGGACTTGAGCGGACTGCTCGACGACCTGGAAGATGCGGAAAAACAGAAGCTCACGCCGATCGTCGCCCAGCAGCAGAGCTACAAGACCAAACTGTCCGCCTTCGGTTCGTTGGAGAGTTCACTGACCGCGTTGCGTGATGCCGCGACCAAGTTGAGCGATCCCGAAACCTTCTCGGCCGTCACCAGCTCGATGACCGGCGACGCTGTCACCGCCACGACCACTGGGGATGCCGTCGCCGGTCGCTATCAAGTCTCCGTTTCGAGCCTTGCGCAGGCGCAGTCACTGGCTTCGGCAGCACAGGGAGCAGATAAAACCGAAGCGCTGGGGAAATCCGGCACTTTGGGAATTAGCGTTGGCGAGAACGCCAGTATCGATATCGCCATCGCTAGTGACGACTCTCTGGAAGATATCAGGGATTCGATCAATAAGGCGGATACCGGCGCGACTGCCTCGATTGTCTTCAATGGGTCTGATTACCAACTGACGCTGACGTCCGAGGAGACTGGAACTCAGTCCGCGATCAACGTGACGGATGGTGGCAGCCTCTTCGGATTCAGTGAAACCGTTCCCGCCCAGGACGCTGAACTGGAAGTCAATGGCATCTCGATCACCAGCCAGTCCAATACGGTCGAAGATGCGCTCGAGGGCGTGACGTTCAACCTGACGTCGACCACGACAGGCGCGGAAACGCTTAGCGTGTCGAAAGACACGGAGTCGATGACCAAGGCGGTCAAGGCTTTCGTCACCGCCTATAACAGCTTTCAGAGTACGTCCGACGCCCTCACTTCCTACGACTCTGAGTCAGACTCGGCCGGAGCGCTGCTGGGCAACTCGACCATGCGCACTATCGAGTCCCGCCTGCGTAGTGTGCTCGGCTATAGCGATGGCGACGGCACGTTTTCGATGCTGTCGGACCTGGGTATCGAGCGCCAGCTGGACGGCACGCTGGAGGTCGATGATGACAAGCTGAGCGAAGCCATCTCCAGTGACAGTGACGCGGTAAGCCAATTTTTCGCCGGTGTCGACGGGAAGGGCGGGCTGTCTGCCAGCATCGACGACACCATGGGAACCATTCTCGATGACGGCGGCCTGCTGCAGATTGCCACCGACGGTATCGATTCCACGCTGGACCGCCTGGGCGACCGTTACACGCGGATGCAGGAATCCATCGACTCCACGGTCGAGCGTTATCGCACCCAGTTCGCCAGTCTGGACTCTCTGGTCTCGCAGATGAATTCGACCAGTAGTTACCTGACTCAGCAGTTCGATGCCTTGAGTGCGCAAACCAACCAGTAATAGGTCTCAACGATGATGAATTCACGACGGGGCGCGGGCGCCTACGCGCGGGTTGGGGTCGAGTCGGCAGTCATGTCCGCCGACCCCCATCAGCTGATCGTCATGCTGTTCGATGGTGTCCAGGCGGCGATCGCCAGTGCTCGCCTGCATATGCAGGACGGCAACCGGGCAGCCAAGGGCGCGTCGATCTCCAAGGCGATCGACATCGTCAATAACGGTTTGGCGGCTGCGCTGGACCATGAAAAGGGTGGCGATATCGCCGCCAACCTGGGGCAGCTTTACGATTACGTCGCCAGACTGTTGCTGCAGGCCAATCTGCGTGACGATATGGCCGCGCTGGATCAAGCCGCGTCACTTCTCGATAACATCGGCTCCGGTTGGCGTGAGCTTCGGCAGGCGCCGGTCGAGATGGTCGGGGGAGTATAATCGAATGACACCAGGCCCTTCGGTCATCGAGCAGTACCGTCAGTTGCTAGAGGTGTCGAGCCGGATGCTGGGTTTGGCGCGAGAGCAGGAGTGGGAAGCCCTGGTGCAGTGCGAGGCCGGCTACGTGGTATCGCTTCAGCGCGTGAGGTCTCTCGATGAAGTGCAGTCGTTGACCGATTCGGAGCGTGAACAGAAATTCAGCTTGCTCGAGCAGATCCTGACCCAGGACGCCGAGACTCGCCGTGTGCTGGAGTCCCGTCGCGAGGAGCTTAGCCATCTCATTGGCAGTTCCCGGCGACAGCAGGCACTGGGGCAGGCTTACCAGGCGGGGCGCGGCAGCATCGCCTCACGACTGCGCGCGGTGCCGACCGACGAGCGCCCGTGAGCGGCATCACGCCGATACTCGACACCCTGTTGCATCAGGTTCTCGGCAAGCGTGTCGACACGCCGGTCATCAAGGACCAGCCGCTACCAGTGTCGGCGGCGACGTCTTCGGACGCCATTCAGCCGGCTCGCAGCGACTCTCGTCTACATCAGCAGGGCGGGGAGCGCGTCATGGGCCCATCCCCGGCGACGGTCCGGGAAGGCGCCTCTGCGCCCGCTCCACCGTCGGGTCAGGCCGGGCTCTCGTCCTCGCAGTTACACTTGAGTCCGACCGCGATAAAGATCGCTGATCTGCTCTCGCATTTCCCTGCCACTCAGACCGCTTCGGTCCGGCCGCTTGCCGCGCTTCTGCTCCAGCCTGCGGACAGTGCCGATTCCCTCGCCACCGCACTGTCGCAAAGCGTTCGTGAGAGCGGTGCCTTTTATGAATCTCATCTGCAGCGATGGATGGCCGGTCAGTATCCCCGATCGGCGCTGATGCGCGAACCTCAGGCCTGGTTGAGCCTGACCTTTCGTCCGTTCACGCCGACCTCGATGCTGTCCACGCCAATGCCATTTCTGGCCACGCCGACGCCACTGAATTCGGGACTCCTGACCGGCGGTGGGCGCCAGGCATTGTCTCAGCATGTTTCTCCGAGCTCGGCGCCCATGCCAGCGAAGGCGAGTACCTTCGCCGGCATGACCGCGGCGACAGCCAACCTCGACGAGACCGTGAGTTCAAGAGCCATTGGCAGCGGGGAAGCGCGTCTCTCACAGTCTGTCACGGCGGCAGGTTTCGGCGGTGAGCGTTCGTCTTCAATGGCCGGCGTATCGGATACGGCATCGTCACTCGCCATGTCCCGTGCGCACCAGCTCTCGCAGCAACCCACGGAGGCATTGCAGGCGATCGTTCGGCATCAGCTGGAGCTGATCGTGGCACCCAATCTACGTTGGGAAGGGCAGCTGTGGCCCGGGGTGCCGATGACACTGATGTTTTCCGAGTTGCCACGCGATCCGGCTTTCGACGATAACGATGACGACGTCGATGATCGTTCACCGCGGTACGATGACGAAACCCGCGACGAGTGGCGCGCCGAGGTGCAGGTTCGGCTGCCCACTCTGGGCGTTGTCGACATCACCTTCCAGGCGCGCCAGGCGACTGCACTACGAGTGGAGATCGATCCTTCCGAGGCGCCCACCCGGGATCGCGTCCGGCGGGAGCTCGAACCATTGCGCCAGCGCCTGACTGCGTTGGGTATACAAGCAGAGATCGCATTGGGAGCGAGCCATCATGAGCGATAGAAATGCGGATGCCCGCCGACGCGCGATCGCCATGGCTTACAGCGGTGAACGAACGGACGCGCCCAGGGTCGTTGCCAAGGGCTACGGCAATGTGGCGGATCGCATCATCGAGCTCGGACAGCAGGAGGGCGTTTTCGTACATGACTCTCCGGAACTGGTTGCGCTATTGATGCAGGTCGACCTGGATGCCCGTATCCCGGAGTCGCTCTATCAGGTGGTAGCAGAATTGCTGGTATGGATCGGCCAGATCGACAGTGCGGCGACGTCAGGTCATCAGCATTAGCGTTGACTGTCAGGTTTAATTTTAAACGGTATTGTTATCCAATGTGTCTTTTGAGGCCGTTTGTCTTCACGAGCTCGCATCTGCCCGTAAAGGCAGTAATCACAATATTTCACGTAGGATCAGTTATTTAAATCAATCGATAGCAAACTCAATAGCGACGAGTTCGTTACGTGACTATAAATTTGGTAACAAAACTTGCTTTTGTTCATCAAAAAGTCGCAAACTAGGTCCATCATAAAGAACTGATGTAGTCGCCTCGATGGCTATGTCGGCTGGAGCTTTCAATCAATGGAAGCCAATAAAACCATACGCAGGGAATCGGACAATGGCCCCGAACAGTCTTCTGGACGACATTCAAGATCTCAATCTCTCCTATCTGCTTCTGGTTCAGCGCCTGCTGAACGAGGATCGTGAGTCGGCAATGTTTCGACTCGACATGAATGCCGATCTTGCGGATACCATTATTCGCTTATCGATCAAGCAGTTGACTCAACTGTCTCGAACAAATCAGTTGCTATGTAATCTGCGATTCACGGATGCCGAACAGCTCAATATGCTGGTCCGTAACCCGCGAGCCCAGGGGCTCGAGCAGACGCATGCCTCACTGTTAATGGCCGGTGCGGGTCGCGTTCAATTCTCGTCCCGGCAGGGGAGCTGATCCATGGCGGACAAGAGCCTCGTTGCGGAAATGCTTCAGGTGCAGCTGGCCATCGAGTTGATCGAGCTGGGGGCGCGGTTGCAGGTTCTCGAAACCGAGACGGATCTGAGTCGCGGGCGTTTGATCAAGCTTTACAAAGAAGTCAAAGGCATGTCTCCGCCCAAAGGCATGCTGCCGTTTTCGGCCGACTGGTTCATCACCTGGCTACCCAATATTCATTCATCGTTGTTCTACAACGTCTATCGTCGCCTCACTAGAGAGCTGGGTTGCGAGCGGATGCCTGCGTTCGTCAAGGCTTATCGGCTGTATCTCGAACAGGTCGAACTCGATGGTGCGGAGCCCACGCTCGGCTTGACGCGGGCGTGGACGCTGGTGCGATTCTTCGAGAGCGATCTGCTGCAGTTGTCGCGCTGCAAGACCTGCAAGGGCGATTTCGTGGCGCATGCTCATAGCCCGATGCAGGACTACGTCTGCGGTATCTGCCAGCCCCCTTCCCGGGCTGGCAAGACTCGCAAGGCCAAGGCGATGTCGAAACCGGCCGCACCGACGTTTGTTCCTCTGGAGATGTCGCTGGCGGACCGCCTGGCCGTCTAGACTGATTTCGTCATCGAGAAGCGGGCCAACGGGCCCGCTTTTTTGTATCCGTTCGGCGACGAGATGCCTGCCTGGCACCGTCGTTTTTCGAACAATCACGCTTTTCTGATATTTCTACCCTCAAGCGCGACGCCTCGGCTGCCGATACAGTCAGCAAGTTTGCCATGCACTGTTTCGGGAGCCTCACCGTGCTGATCCTATTAGGCTACATCATCGTCTTGGGTAGTGTATTCGGTGGCTACGTCGCAATTGGCGGGCATCTGGGTGCGCTGGTGCAGCCCGCCGAGTTCGTGATGATCGTCGGAGCCGCCCTCGGCGCCTTCGTCTGCGCCAACAACGGCAAGGCGATCAAGGCGACGTTGCGGTCGTTCTCGAAGCTAAAGCGCACCAAGCGCTACAACAAGATGATGTACATGGAGCTGATGGCGCTTCAATACCGGCTTCTGACCAAGGCGAGACGCGACGGCATGCTGGCGATCGAGCGTGATATCGATGCGCCGCAGGACAGCGCGATCTTCGCGGACTATCCGAAGATCCTCTCGGATCCGATGATCATGGGGTTCCTGACCGATTATCTACGTCTAATGGTCAGCGGCAACATGGATCCCTTCGAGATCGATGCGCTGATGGAGCACGAGATCGAGACCTTCCAGCACGAAGCGGAGCTGCCCGCGCACTCGCTGTCGGCCGTCGGTGACGGACTTCCGGCTTTCGGCATCGTGGCCGCGGTCATGGGCGTGGTTCACGCTCTGGGATCGGCGGATCAGGGCGCCGGTGTCATGGGACAGATGATCGCACAGGCGCTGGTGGGTACTTTTGTCGGGATCCTGCTGGCCTATGGCTTCGTGACGCCCGTAGCTCACCGCATCAACCTGCAGGCGGGTGAAGCGACCAAGATGCTGCAGTGCATTCGAGTAACTCTGATGGCCAGTCTCAATGGTCTGGCGCCGCAGTTGGCGGTGGAGTTCGGCCGCAAGGCGCTGTTTACCGCTATCAGGCCGTCATTCAGCGAGCTTGAAGAACACGTTCGTTCCAGCGGGCAGACCCTGCGCAGCACGGGAACGGAGGGGCCATGAGTAGCGGTGATGAACGGCGGCCGCTGATCGTCAAGCGCAAGCGGGTTCAGTCGGCGAAGCATCACGGTGGGTCGTGGAAGATCGCCTACGCCGATTTCATGACGGCATTGATGGCGCTGTTCCTGGTGCTGTGGATTCTTTCCACGGCCAGTCCGAGCCAATTGGAACATATCGCCGAATATTTCCGTACTCCACTAGCCGTCGCCTTGACGGGCGGCGACAAGACGACGGCGAGCACCAGCGCCATACCCGGTGGGGGCGACAATCCGACCAAGGTCGATGGCGAGGAACGCCGCGTGAACATCCGCGAGCAGACCCGCTCGAGTGACGAGCAGCGCAACCTGCGCTATCTGCGCGATCGTCTGCAGAGCGTGATTCAGAGCGACCCGCAGCTCAAGGAACTGAGCTCGCAGCTGCGTATGGATTTCTCGCCCGAAGGGTTGCGCGTGCAGATCGTCGACAGCGACAAGCGGCCGATGTTCGAACTCGGTAGCGATCGCCTCGAGCCGTACATGCAGAAGATCCTGGGTCGCATCGCTCCCGTGCTCAACGAGATGCCCAATCCCATCAGCATCAGCGGCCACACCGATGACATTCCTTACGTCGGCGGCGAGAAGGGATACAGCAACTGGGAGCTGTCCGCCGATCGTGCCAACGCTTCACGCCGGGAACTGATCGCCGCCGGCCTCGCCCCAGACAAACTCTTGAGAGTCGCCGGGATGGGCTCTCGCATCACCTTGCCGAACACGCTTCCCAGCGATGACGTCAATCGCCGGATCAGCATCGTGGTGCTGGATAATCGGGCGGCTCAGGCAATCGAACAGCAGGAAAAGACGCCGCTGCCCTCATCTATGGCAACGCCTCTGGCAGGCAACGGTGGTGAGGCGAGTGGCAGTGGTGGCGGGATGACCGAGCCGAATTCAGCGGGTTGATGCAAACGTGTTCACGCCCTGTTGGTGGGGCTTCTATGGCAGGTGCTCATGGATATTTCTGATTTTTACGACACTTTCTTCGAAGAAGCCGAAGAGCTGCTGGCGGATATGGAGCGTCTGCTGCTGGATCTCGATGTCGACGATCCCGATGTCGAAGAGCTCAATGCGATCTTCCGTGCCGCGCACTCCATCAAGGGGGGGGCTGGCACCTTTGGATTTACCGTCCTGCAGGAGACGACGCACCTGCTCGAGAACTTGCTGGACCATACCCGGCGTGGCGAGCTCACTCTACGGCGGGATATCGTCGACACGTTTCTGGAAACCAAAGATATGCTTCATGACCAGTTGAATGCCTACCGCAACGGCAGTGAGCCGGATGCCGAAGCGTTCGAACGGATTTCCCGCGTCCTGCAGCAGATGGCGCTGGATGAGCTGGGCCAGGGCGGTGCGGCAGCGAATGTGCCGGCGGTCGTGACTCCGGAACCCGCGGCGACGACCCCCGCACCTTCAGTGGAGAGTCCGGAAAGCGCCGAGGCCGGCAAGGGCGCTAGCCAGCGCTTGTCGATTACGCTGACGAACGTGAACGACAAGGACCGTAATCTGCTGGTCGACGAGCTCGAGCATTTCGGTGTGATCGCCTCGCAGTCGGGCGATGCGGCGCGGTATCAGGTGGTTCTGGATAGCGCTGAATCCCAGGATGATATCGAAGCGGTGCTCTGTTTCATCATCGAGCCGGAGCAGCTGTCGATCCAGGCCGAAGCGGTTGCCCCGGCCGAAGCGGTTGCCCCGGCCGAAGCGGTTGCCCCGGCCGAAGCGGTTGCCCCGGCCAAGACCAGCGCAGACACGACCGGCCGGGAACCGATGGCGGAGACGCCGATGCCGTCCAGCGAGCCGGCGCCGGCCAGCGCCGAAACGTCGGTGGCTGAGGCGCCCGCTGTACCGAGCGACAAGGCCAGTAGCAAACCGAGTGGCAAGTCCGGCGGCAAGAACGCCAAGGGTAGCGAGTCCAGCACCATCCGGGTGCCGGTCGACAAGGTGGACCAGATCATCAATCTGGTCGGTGAATTGATCATCACTCAGTCGATGCTCGAGCAGACGGCCAGCGATCTGGATATCGTCTCTCATGGGCCGCTGGTCAACGGCATGAATTTGTTGCAGCGCAACGCCCGCGATCTGCAGGAATCGGTGATGTCGATTCGCATGATGCCGATGGATTACGTCTTCAGTCGTTTTCCGCGGCTGGTGCGCGATCTGGCGGCCAAGCTTGGCAAGGACGTCGAACTGATCACCGAGGGGAAGTCTACCGAGCTCGACAAGAGCCTGATCGAGCGCATCATCGATCCCTTGACCCACCTGGTTCGCAACAGCCTCGATCACGGCCTGGAGTCTCCGGAACGCCGCGAAGCTGCCGGCAAGTCGCCGACCGGCCATCTCACGCTGTCCGCCCAGCATCAGGGCGGCAATATCCTGATCGAAGTGATCGACGATGGTGCGGGGCTCAATCGAGACAGGATTCTGGCCAAGGCTCGGTCCAACGGTCTCGCCGTCACCGACACCATGAGCGATGACGACGTCTGGCAGCTGATCTTTGCCCCCGGTTTCTCGACCGCGGAGCAGGTCAGCGACGTCTCCGGGCGTGGCGTCGGCATGGATGTCGTCAAGCGTAATATTCAGGCCATGGGCGGGCACGTCGAGATCCTGAGCAAACCCAACCAGGGTACGACGACACGGATCGTGCTGCCGCTCACGCTGGCAATCCTGGACGGCATGTCGATCCGCTGTGGTGGGGAGACCTTCCTGCTGCCGCTCAATGCGGTGCTCGAATCGCTGCAGCCCCAGCCCGACGACATCTATTCGATGGCGGGCGACGATCAGCTGCTCAAGGTGCGCGACGAGTATCTGCCGATCATCGCGCTGCACCATGCTCTGGACGTGGCCAACGCCAGGACCGAATTGACCGAGGCTATCGCCGTCATCGTCCAGGGCGAGGGGCGGCGCTACGCTCTGCTGGTCGATGACCTGATCGGCCAGCAGCAGGTCGTGGTCAAGAACCTCGAAACCAATTATCGCAAGGTCCCGGGAATCTCCGCGGCCACTATCCTTGGCGATGGCAGCGTTGCCCTGATTCTCGATATCGCCGACCTTCATCGTCTCGACCGGCGCAAATCACAGCAGCGCCACGAGGCGAAACACCAACATCTACAAGAGGTATCGCTAGTATGAGTTCGCAAGCGAGCATGAATGCCATCGTCAACGACGCCGCGAGCCGCGAGTATCTGGTCTTCTCGCTGGGTGAAGAGGAGTATGCGGTCGATATTCTCAAGGTGCAGGAAATTCGCGGTTACGAGAACGTCACCCGCATTGCCAATGTGCCGGACTTCATCAAGGGGGTCACCAATCTGCGCGGCGTGATCGTGCCGATCATCGACCTGCGGCTCAAGTTCCATCTCGACAAGGTCGAATACGACGGTCAGACGGTGGTGATCGTGGTCAACGTCGATGACCGTATCGTGGGTATCGTCGTCGACGGCGTCTCGGACGTGATGAGCCTGGCGCCGGATCAGATCAAGCCGGCGCCGGAATTCGGCGTCACGCTGTCGTCGGATTACCTGAGCGGTATCGGCAGCCTCGAAGATCGCATGCTGGTACTGGTCGACATCGAAAAGCTGCTGACCCACGAAGAGATGCAGCTCGTCGAGCGTACTGCCGAAAGCGCCTGATCCGGGCAGCATGGAATGAATTATCGACCGCAGCCTCGGCTGCGGTTTTTTTGGGCCGGCACGGCGCGAATGGATCACGAACCGAGCCGTTCATGGCGCGATCCGATTTTTCGACTTTGGTCTAATAAAGATAAAGCTGATCCGCGCCAAGCCGATAACGTTGCTATCGCGCTTATACCATCAGCTTCGCCATACGGGCAGGCGAGGCGCCGATCAAGTTATCCAGGTGAGAAACGCCATGCTGAATTTTCGAGAGTGGACGATGCGTCGCAAGCTTTGGGCCACGTTGGGGTTGATGTGGGTCGGTTTGATCATGGTGGCGGGCTGGTCGCTCTACTCCATGCGGGAAAACCTGGTGGAACAGCGTGTCCAGAGCCTCCAGTACTTCATCGGCAGCGCCAAGCAACTGGTCGACAATTATGTCAGCCAATCGGAAAGCGGCGAATTGAGCGAAGCGGATGCCAAGCAGCAGGCGCGCAACGCTTTGGCCCATCTCGGTTTCGGCGCCGACGGCTATATCTTCGTGTTCGACTCCAATCTCGAGATCGTCGAGCATCCGCGTCGCGCCGTAGGTGACAGCATGCGCGACTATCAGGATCCCAACGGGGTCTATCTCTATCGCGAAATGTTCGCTGCTGCCCAGCAGCCCGACGGCGGGCTCGTTCCCTACGCCTCGCGTCGCAGTGATGGCGACGAGACGTACGACAAGCTCAGCTATGTCATGCGCGTACCGCAGTGGGACTGGCAGATCGCCACCGGCGTCTATGTCGACGACATCGACGCCGTGCTGGCGGACGGTGCCGTGGTCTACCTGGCGCTGATCGCCGCGATCGGCGGCCTGCTCTCGCTGATCGTCGCCTGGGTCATCCGTAATGTTCTGGGTCGGCTGGGCGGCGATCCCGGCCATGCGCGTAACAGTATCCGGAAGATTGCCGAGGGTGATTTTTCCCAGGCTCTGGTTCTCAAGTCGAAGGACACCGACAGTCTGCTGTTCGCGATAGAAAGTATGCGTCAGCGGCTCTCCCGAACATTTGCCGACGTTCGCGCCAGCGCCGAATGGGTCAATGTCGGCGCCGGCCAGATCGCCAGCGGCAATCAGGATCTGGCGGTGCGCACCGATCAGCAGTCCGCTGCCATCGTCGAAACGGCCTCCAGCATGGAGCAGCTGACCCAGACCGTCCGCCACAATGCCGATAACGCGGAAACGGCCACGCGGGCGGCATCCCAGACGCGTCAGCGCGCGCAGCAGGGCGGCGAGATGATGCGCGAGATCGAGACCACGATGTCACAGATCCAGGACGGCTCGCGGCAGATGGCGGAAATCGTCGACATGATCGACAACATCGCGTTCCAGACCAACATTCTGGCGTTGAATGCCTCCGTCGAAGCGGCTCGTGCCGGCTCCGCCGGGCGCGGATTCGCGGTCGTCGCGGAAGAAGTGCGCAACCTGGCGAGCCGTAGCGCCGAAGCGTCCCGGGATATTCGTCGGCTGATCACCGGATCGGGCGAGCAGGTGAACAGCGGCGCCACGCTGATCGAGCAGGCGGGCCGCGCCATGGAGGAGATCGTCTCCTCGGTGACCAGCGTCAGCGGCCTGATGGAAGAGATAGCCAACGCGTCGCGAGAACAGCGCAGCGGCATCGAGCAGGTCAATCAGGCGATCACGGAGCTCGACCAGGTCACCAGCCAGAACGCCGCGCTGGTACAGCAGACGGCCAATGCCTCCCAGTCGCTGGTGAGTCAGGCGCAGAAGCTAGAGTCGACGCTGGAGCATTATCGGGTAGCGGAGGCGGAAGTCAGCGATTCCGGTCTGACCCAGTGGCAGCCCAACGTCGAAAAGACAACATCGCGCCGGGAACAGCCGGCGTGATCGGAGGCCTCTCCGGGCGCTCAAGAGAGCGGGTGATCGGCCGATAACCAGTCACGACAATGATCTCTGATCTGCCTCACGCAGATCGCGAGTGTGCATGACAACACCAGGGATGCTGCGATGCGAAACAATCAACCCGTGCTCGACCAGGAGTTCGCGATAAGCGACTCGGATTATCTTATTTCGCGAACCGATCTGACAGGCAGGATCACCTATGCCAACCCGGCTTTCGTCAGGGTCAGCGGTTTTAGCCGGGAAGAGCTGATCGGCGCCCCGCATAACCTGGTCCGACATCCGGATATGCCGCCGGCGGCTTTCGCGGATCTCTGGAAGACGTTGGAGAAAGGCGAGAACTGGACCGGGGTGATCAAGAACCGGCGCAAGGATGGATCGCATTACTGGGTCCAGTCGACTGTTACCCCCATCATCGAAGACGGCAAGATCGCCGGTTACACCTCGGTGCGAGTCAAGGTCGCCGATAAGCCACGCCAACTGGCGGAAAAGCACTATCCGCAGCTGCTGGCCGGTCGCAGGCGTGGCGTCAAGCTCGACCATGGCGAGTTGAAGCCGCGAGGGCTTGTCCCGGCGATTCGACGTCTCAGCCTGCGCTCGCTGAAAGGGCGGCTGATTTCGATGATGGTGCTGGCGTTGATCGTGCTGGCCGGTAGCGGCGGCGTAGCGATGTATGCGATGCATGCGGATGGTCAGCGTCTGCAGCAGCTGACCACCAATGGATTGGAAGACCTGGCGCGACTCCAGAAAATCGATCAACTGATGTCGAAGGGGCGAGATCTGGTCGACAAGCCGGTCAGCAACCCGATGGCTGCCGACCTGGCACCGGTCAACGAGCAGGTCGATGCGCTCATCGCCGAACTGAACGGGACCTGGGATGCCTTCTACCAGGATCGTCCCGTCAACCAGACGCCGGCCGCGGAGACCTTCGCCGCCGATCTTCAGCAGTACCGTGACGAAGGCCTGAAAGGGGTGATGGAGGCGTTGAACGGGGGCGACTTCTACCAGTCCTACGTCGCCTACAACGACGTGCTGGCGGCCAACAGCGACAAGATCAGCACCGACCTGAATGCGCTGGTCGAAGCGAAGCGTGAGAGTGGGGCTACCATGGCGGCGAGTGCTGCCGAATCCCAGCGTATCACGATGATCTTCCTGATCTCGCTGCTCGGAGCCGGCGCCATCCTGTTGATCATCGTGGGGCTGACGACCATACGCGCAACGCTCAAGCCGGTTCGTGAAGCCTTGGACTTCGCGCTGCAGATCGCCTCGGGCAATCTCGGCGCGACGCTGAAACAGCGCGGCAATGACGAAGTGGGGCGGCTGATCGGGGCGCTCAACAGCATGCGCCAGAGCCTCGGCACGATCGTCGGCGACGTCAATTCGAACGTCGCGGTGGTGGCCCCGGCGACCCGGGATATCGCCAGCGGCAACGAGGATCTCTCCTCGCGGACCGAGCAGCAGGCTGCCTCGCTGGCCGAGACCGCCAGCAGCATGGAGCAGATGACGGCGACCGTGAAGCAGAACGCCGACAACGCCCGTCAGGCCAGTCAACTGGCCGATGGCGCTACCGATACGGTGCGTCGCAGCGGCGAGGTGATGGGACAGGTCGTAGGTACGATGGGTCGCATCACCGACAGCTCGCGCAAGGTGGCGGATATTGTCGGCGTGATCGATTCGATCGCGTTCCAGACCAATATCCTGGCGCTGAACGCTTCCGTCGAGGCCGCGAGAGCCGGCGAACAGGGCCGCGGATTTGCCGTGGTGGCCGGAGAAGTGCGCAATCTTGCCAGTCGCAGCGCCGACGCAGCCAAGGAGATTCGCAATCTGATCGACAGCTCGACTCAGGAAGTCGGTCACGGCGCCGATCTGGTCCGTCAGGCCGAAGGGTCGATCGAGGAAGTCGTCAACGCGGTGACTCGCGTCAACGATATCATCAGCGAAATTTCCGCCGCCTCCGAAGAGCAGACCAGCGGTATCCAGCAGATCAGCCAGGCCGTCGCGCAGATGGATGAAGTGACCCAGCAGAACGCCGAACGCGTGCAGACGACGGCTTCCTCCGCGGCCGAACTGCGCGCCAGTGTCGACCATCTTGCAACGTCCATCGCCGTCTTCCGGTTGGCGGGCAGCGGAGAAGAACGGGTGGTCGTCGGCGAGCATCGGGCACCGCGCGAGCCCGTTGTCACCCCTCGGCATCGTCCGACGAACAAGCCGGTCGAGTTTATCGAGAGCCCTCGTCGTGCGGTGACGGATGACAACCAGGAGTGGGAATCATTTTGAAATCCGAGCCAGCCAGGTTCTCAGCCCCAGATCCCACTGGGAGCGTCGATGGGAATGCCGTGCGCTTTACCCGGGATCTCGATTTTACCTCGCGGGACTTCGAGCGGGTCCGGGATTTGATTTACCGCCGTGCCGGTATCGTCATGGCGGAGAACAAGCGGGAGATGGTGTACAGCCGGCTGGCCAAGCGCCTGCGACTGCATGGCATGACGCGTTTTGGTGACTATCTGGACCGGCTGGAGGGACGAGCCGAGTCCGAGGAGTGGGAGGCTTTCACCAACGCTCTCACCACCAATCTCACGGCGTTCTTTCGCGAATCCCATCACTTCCCGGTGCTGGCCGAGGAAGTACGCCGACGCGGTACCGGTATCAAGATCTGGTGCGCCGGGGCCTCGACCGGGGAAGAGCCTTACTCCCTGGCAATGACGGTGAGAGAAACGCTGGGCCCGGCGGCCTCGCAGGTGAAGATCCTGGCGACCGATATCGATACCGAGGCATTGAATACCGCGCGCGCCGGCGTCTATGCGTTGGAAACAGTGGAAAAGCTCGGTGAGGTTCGCTGTCGGCAATTCTTTCAGCGTGGCAGTGGCAGTCGTGCCGGCAAGGCTCGAGTGCGACCTGAACTGGCGGCGATGATCGATTTTCGTCCGTTCAATCTGGTCACCGGATCATGGTCGATCAACGGTCCTTTCGACATCATCTTCTGTCGCAACGTCATGATCTACTTCGACAGAGAGACGCAGACGAACATCCTGCGGCGATTTTCCGCCCAGATGAAGCCGGATGGTCTGCTGTTCGCCGGTCACTCCGAGAACTTCTCCTTTCTGAGTCAGGCTTTTCGTTTGAGAGGTCAGACCGTTTACACATTGGCATCACCCCCGTCGCGGGCGATGCCGGACGCCTCACGCTAGGGAGTGAGCGGTGAAACCGACGATCAAAGTGCTCTGTGTCGATGACTCGGCGCTCATTCGTGACCTGATGACCAAGATCATCGACGCCCAGCCCGACATGACCGTGGTGGCCACGGCGCCGGATCCGCTGGTCGCCCGTGACCTGATCAAGCAGCACAACCCCGACGTGTTGACGCTGGACGTCGAGATGCCGCGCATGGACGGTCTGGATTTTCTCGAGCGGTTGATGCGACTGCGCCCCATGCCGGTGCTGATGATTTCGTCGCTGACCCGGCGCGGCTCCGAGATTACGCTGAGGGCGCTGGAGCTGGGCGCGGTGGACTTCGTGGCCAAGCCGGAAGTCGGCATTCGTGAAGGCATGCTGGAGTATGCCGACTTGATCGCCGACAAGATCCGCGCCGCCGCGCAGTCTCGACCGCAACCGCTTCAGCAACATCGAGCAGCGACACCAGCGGCGCCACCGCGGGTACTCAAGGCGCCAATTCTCTCCAGCGAGAAGATCATCATTATTGGTGCCTCCACCGGGGGTACCGAAGCGATCCGTCAGGTCATCGAGCCATTGCCGGCCAACAGTCCTGCGGTGTTGATCACCCAGCACATGCCGGGCGGCTTCACCCGCTCCTTCGCCGAGCGTCTCGACCGACTCTGCCGTGTCACGGTCAAGGAGGCGGAAGCGGGAGAGCGCGTGTTGCCCGGACACGTTTACATCGCGCCGGGCGACTGGCACATGCGGCTGGCGCGTTCGGGCGCCAACTACGTGATCGCGCTCGACGAGAGCCCACCGGTGAACCGTCACCGGCCCTCGGTCGATGTGCTGTTCGAGTCCGCGGCAACCTGTGCGGGGCGCAACGCTCTGGGTGTCATCCTCACCGGCATGGGCCGTGACGGTGCGGTCGGCCTGCTGAAAATGCGCGAGGCCGGCGCGCATACCGTGGCGCAGGACGAAGCAAGCTGTGTGGTCTTCGGCATGCCCAAGGAGGCGATCGCGCTCGGCGGAGCGGCGGAGGTCATTGCGCTGACCGATATTGCCGGCCATCTGGTTCAGCAGATGCACCTGGCGGGACGCGCGCAGCGCGTATAGACAGCACCTGTAAAGCGAACGGTCATGCTGCCGATAATTCACGGCATGCCCGCCTAACGAATCGAAGAGGAAAGACGATGGCTGACAAGAACATGAGCATTCTGGTGGTGGACGATTTCCCGACCATGCGTCGGATCGTCCGCAGCCTGCTCAAGGAGCTCGGATTCGAGAACGTAGAAGAGGCCGAGGACGGTCAGGAAGCGTTGATCAAGCTACGAACCGGCGCGTTCGAGTTCGTGGTCTCCGACTGGAACATGCCCAATCTCGACGGTCTGGAGATGCTCAAGGAGATCCGGCAGGACCCCCAGCTCTCTTCGCTGCCCGTGCTGATGGTGACGGCCGAAGCCAAGAAAGAGAACATCATCGCAGCCGCCCAGGCAGGCGCCAACGGCTATGTGGTCAAGCCTTTCACCGCCGCCACGCTCGAAGAAAAGCTCAACAAAATTTTCGAAAAACTGGGCAAGTGACGCCTACGGAGGGTAGATCATGAGTGGTGCCAACCCTCAGACCAGCGTGGCGGAAAGTGCGGCTCCCGACGACCTGATTCGCCGTATCGGCCATTTGACGCGCATGCTGCGCGAGAACATGCGTGAGCTGGGCCTCGACAAGGAGGTGGAGAAGGCTGCCCAGGCGATTCCCGATGCCCGCGACCGGCTCAGCTACGTTGCGTCGATGACCGAGCAGGCGGCGGAACGCTCGTTGAACGCCATCGACAACGCCCAGCCGCTGCAGAACGGGCTCGAGCGCGAGGCGATCGCTCTCGACGAGCGGTGGGATTCGTGGTTCGCCGAACCCAAAGCGCTGAACGAGGCCAAGGCGCTGGTGAAGGACACTCGTGCCTATCTTCAGGATGTGCCCAAGAAGACCAGTGCCACCAACGCGCAGCTGCTCGAGATCATGATGGCCCAGGATTTTCAGGATCTCACCGGGCAGGTCATCAAGAAGATGATGGAAGTGATCCACGAGATCGAGCAGCAACTGGTGCAGGTGCTGATCGACAACGCCCCAGAGGGTGCCGAACGTCGGGACTCGGCGAATCCGACGGCTGCGAAACCCAACTCGCTGCTCAATGGACCGCAGGTCAATCCCCAGGCTGCCGATGTCGTCAGTAGCCAGGACCAGGTCGACGATCTGCTCGATAGCCTGGGATTCTGAGCGCGCCAGTCGCAACTGACAGACCCCGTTGTACATCCTACCTTCCGAAATAGCAGGGTCTTACTCCTGCTATTTCTCCCTTTGCCATGTCGTCACTCCCAGCAGAATAGCGCCCACGGATTCATGTCGCCGATAGTGGCGGCGACGGTGGCGATGACTGTGGTGGAGTGCGCCCTTGGCCGAGCAGAACGACAGTGATCAGGAAAAGACCGAACCGGCCACACCCAGGCGAATCGAAAAAGCGCGTGAGGAAGGACAGGTGGCGCGTTCGCGCGAGCTCGCCACCTTTCTGTTGCTGGTCAGCGGCGTCATGGGTCTGTGGTTCCTGGGCAACCATCTCTACGGCGAGCTCTCCATCGTCATGGAGCAGGCGTTCATGTTCGATCACGGGCTGGCGTTCGACACCTCCCGCATGCTCAGCCATGTCTGGCTGCTGGGCCAGAATACCCTGATCGCGTTATTGCCGTTGTTCCTGCTGTTCACGGTCGCCGCGATTCTGGGACCGACGATGCTGGGCGGCTGGCTGCTGTCGGCAAAATCGCTTCAGCCTCAGTTGAGCAAGCTCAATCCGCTCAAGGGGCTGAAGCGGATGTTCTCGAGTCAGGCGCTGGCGGAACTGGGCAAGGCCATTGCCAAATCGGTGCTGGTGGGGGGCGTTGCCGTGGCCTATCTCTGGGCTCAGCGCGGCACGCTGCTCGGCCTGATGGAGATGCCGATTCAGCAGGCTCTGGCCACGGCGATGCGTCTGGCGGCCATCGGCTGTGCGCTGATCGTCACCTCGATGATCTTCGTCATTCTGATCGATGTGCCGTACCAGCTCTGGAGCCACAACAAGAAGCTTCGCATGAGCCGCGAAGACATCCGCCAGGAGCACAAAGAGTCGGAAGGCGACCCGCACGTGAAAGGGCGCATCCGCTCCCAGCAGCAGGCGATGGCGAGACGACGCATGATGAGCAAGGTGCCGACCGCCGACGTGATCGTGACCAACCCGACCCACTACGCGGTGGCATTGAGCTACCAGCAGGACTCGATGGCGGCGCCGAGGGTCATTGCCAAGGGGGCCGAGCAAGTGGCGGCCAGAATCCGCGAGCTCGGCGACGATAACCGGGTGCCACGGCTGGAAGCACCGCCACTGGCTCGCGCGCTCTACCATCACGTCGATCTGGAGCAGGAAATTCCGGGCGATCTCTATACCGCGGTGGCCGAGGTATTGGCCTGGGCGTTCCGGCTCAAGCAAGTAGAAACCGAAGGCGGCGACATGCCGCCGGCGCCACGGGATCTGACCGTGCCACCGGCGTTCGATGATGCCGTACCCGATTCATCCAAGGAGAGTGAATGAACGCGCTCACCCAGTGGTTCGGTCAGCGCAAATGGCCGGGCGAAACGCAGTACAAGGTGCTCGCTGGCCCAGTCCTGATCATCATGATTCTGTCGATGATGATCCTGCCGCTGCCGCCATTCGCGCTCGATCTGTTCTTCACTTTCAATATCGCGCTGTCGATCATGGTGCTTCTGGTCAGCATGTTCACCCAGAAGCCGCTGGATTTCGCGGCCTTTCCGGCGGTCCTGCTGTTCTCGACGCTACTACGCCTGTCGTTGAACGTGGCATCGACCCGTGTCGTGCTGATGGACGGGCATGAGGGCGGTGATGCCGCGGGTAAGGTGATCGAGGCGTTCGGCGAGTTCCTGATCGGCGGTAACTTCGCCGTGGGTCTGGTGGTGTTCCTGATCCTCGTCGTGATCAACTTCATGGTCATCACCAAGGGTGCCGGACGTATCGCCGAAGTCGGTGCGCGTTTCACCCTGGATTCCATGCCCGGCAAACAGATGGCGATCGACGCCGATCTCAATGCCGGGCTGATCGGTGAGGAAGACGCCCGGCGGCGCCGCACCGAGATCAATCAGGAATCGGAGTTCTTTGGCTCCATGGATGGCGCCAGCAAGTTCGTCCGCGGCGATGCCATGGCCGGCTTGCTGATCATGGTGATCAACCTCATCGGCGGGTTGATGATCGGGGTAGCGCAGCACGGGTTGCCATTCGGGGAAGCGGTCAAGACCTATACCTTGCTGACGGTCGGCGATGGTCTCGTCGCCCAGATTCCCGCACTGGTGATCTCGACGGCAGCCGGTGTCACGGTATCCCGGGTCAACACCGACCAGGACGTGGGTCAGCAGCTGTTGAGTCAGCTCTTCAACAACCCGCGAGTGATGTATCTCGCCGCCGGCGTGATGGGGCTGCTGGGGATGATCCCGGGCATGCCGAACGTGGTGTTTCTGTTGTTTGCCGCCCTTCTCGCGGGGCTTGGCTGGTGGATTTCGCGGCGCGAAGAGGAACTGGCGGTTCGCGCGGTGGACGAGAAGGCGCCACCGACCGTCCAGGAGACTCCGGAGGCCAGTTGGGACGATGTGCAACTGGTCGATACGCTGGGGCTGGAGGTTGGGCATCGGCTGATTCCGCTGGTGGATCAGCGTCAGAAAGGCGAGCTGCTGGGCCGCATCAAGAGCGTGCGCAAGAAATTCGCTCAGGATGTCGGCTTTCTGCCCTCGGTGGTACACATCCGCGACAATCTCGAACTGAGTCCCAACGCTTACGTGATTACCCTCAAAGGCGTCGAAGTCGGTCGCGCCGAGGCGTTTCCGGGCAAGTGGCTGGCGATCGATCCGGGCCAGGTTTCCGGCGCGATCGACGGTACCAGAACCCAGGACCCGGCGTTTGGCCTGACCGCCTACTGGATCGACACGGCGCAGCGCGAGCGGGCACAGATCTATGGCTACACCGTGGTCGACGCCAGCACCGTGGTCGCCACTCATCTCAATCATCTGCTGCACGAGAATGCCGGCGACATGCTGGGGCGGGCCGAGGTCCAGCAGTTGCTGGACAAGGTCGGTGAACAGCAGAAGTCGCTGGTGGATGACGTGGTGCCCAAGCTGCTGGCACTGACCTCGCTGCAGCGCATTCTGCAGAATCTGCTGGCCGAAGACGTGCCGATTCGCGATATGCACACGATTCTCGATGTGCTGGCGGAATATGCGCCGCAGCAATCGGATGCCAACGATCTCACCGCGCTGGTGCGGGTGGCGTTGGGTCGAGCGATCACCCAACAGTGGTTCCCGGGTCGCGAGCCGATGCACGTGATGAGCCTCGAACCCAGGCTGGAGCAGGTGCTCACCCAGGCGCTCAATAACGGCGGTGCGCTGGAGCCTGGCTTGGCTGACACGCTGATGCAGCAGACCGCGGCGGCGGTCGAACGTCAACAGAGTCGCGACGAACCCACCGTGCTGGTCGTGCAGCACGGGTTGCGGGCGCTGCTGGCCCGTTTTCTGCGCCGCCAAATCAAGTCGTTGGTGGTGCTTTCCCAGGCCGAGATTCCCGACGATCGCAACCTGCGGGTCACCACGACCATCGGCACGGCGCCGTGATCCGGGGTAAACCGTCTTTCAGGGTTTGGCCTTTGAGTGCCATGGCGCTGATGGCGATCCTCATGGTGGGGTGGGACGTGCCAGTCTGGGCGGCCGACGGCTCGTGGGTCGTGAAGATCCCGCGTCAGACGGTGTTTGTCTCCGATCGGCCGATGGAGAGCGAGCCAATCCAGCCGCTGACGGCGATGAACGGTGCCGAAATTGCGGGGGTTCGCTGGACGTTTCGGACCAGCGTGTCGGCACCGGGGCTCAAGCTATGGCTGTGTCAGGCCGATCGGTGTCAGCGGCTGACCCGGAATCGCGGCGAAACCCAGCACTTTTCGGGTCGCTCCGCGGCGGCCCCATTCCGGTTGCGATTTCAATGGTCCCCCGATTCGCACCATGGCACCAGACTGGTGATATCCGACGCGCAGCTGATCGTCGACTATCGGCAGTGACAATACGACGAGCTGACGGCAGTGGAAATGGCGGTAACGCCACGGCCAAACAGTCGAAATAGCCACCTGAAGGCGGGCAGTTTGCGCGCTCGGGGTGACGATCACACGGCATAATGAAAGCCTGGGTCAGGCATTCCATGACCGTAGGTGTTTTGCACGAGGCCATTCGATGTATACCGCACAGGGCAAAATCGATCAGACGGCACTGATTGAGCAGTACATGCCGATGGTAAGGCGCCATGCGCTCTCCCTTCAGGTACGCCTACCGGCCAGCGTCGAACTCGATGATCTCATCCAGGCCGGTATGCTGGGCCTGCTGGACGCCCTGGGGCGCTACGACGACTCGCATGGGGCCAGCTTCTCGACTTACGCCAATCAGCGGATCCGCGGAGCGATGATCGACGAGCTGCGCAGCCGGGACTGGATGCCACGTAGCGTGCGGCGCAGTGCACGGGCGCTGGATCAGGCCGTGCGCCGGTTGGAGCAGCAGCTGGGCCGGGCGCCGGACGAGCGGGAAATCGCCCGGGAAATGGGCGTTTCGAGTGACGATTATCATCGGCTGCTGGCGGATGCCAACAACGGCTTTCTGCTGGCTTACGACGAGAGCGACAACGAGAACGGCATTGCCACGGTCGCCGAATCAAGCTCGCCGTCGCCGCTTGCGGCACTTCTCGATTCGGATAATCGCGCCAGCGTGATGGCGGCAATCGATGCCTTGCCGGAGCGGGAAAAGCTGCTGTTGGGGCTCTACTATCAGGAAGAGCTCAACCTCAAGGAAATCGGTGCGGTGCTCGGCGTCAGTGAATCCCGCGTCTGCCAGCTGCACAGTCAGGCAGTGGCCCGTCTGCGAAGCCGTCTGAATCCCTGATCATCACCTGATACGAAAACGCCGCTCGAACCGGCCGCCTGACGCGGACCTGGCCGGATCGAGCGGCGTTTTTGCGTACCGGGATCACTCGGTGATCGACGCCGTCGTCGACGCCGTCGTCGAGGCCGTGCGGATCTCATCGGCTACCTGCTGGCCCACCTGATCCCAGACGGCGCCTAACGTGCGCACCAACGCCGGATAACCGTCGTCGCTCAAGGGTTGCGTGACGTCGAAGTGGTGCTGTGCCACCAGCCGATTGCCGTTATGCAGCTGCCACTCTCCCGAGGCCACGGCCTGGCCATCGTAGCGCCCCTGGAACTGGTCGACGCTCAGCGTCAGGCGCTGTGCATCGGAACCACTCTGCGCCGCGCTCAGCACGGTCATGCCGGGTAGATTGGCCGTCAACGACTGGCGCAGGCGCCGCGTCAACTGGTGGCTCAGTTCTTCTGCCCACAGGTTCTGGTTGGCCGCGGCGAGCTCGATATCGCTGATCTGCATCACGATGCCCTCCTGATCGAGGTAGCTTGCCACCTCGACCGGGCTTACCGCCAACTGTCGAATGTCTGCTGTCGTTCTCGCCTCTGTCGTCGACGATGACTGCGCGCCATCGGCCTCCGGCAGGGTAAAACGATTGGTCGGCGTGGATTGCACGGCGCAGCCCGTCAGCACGACGGTGGATAGGGCTACGGCGGACAGCGCCAGCAGGGTGGTGGCGCCGAAACGGCGCCAGCGAGGCAGAGTGGTCGTCATCATTGGGGAGCCCTCGGCACGGGATCGGTTTTGACTTCGCGGTCGAAAATCAGCGCGTTGGGTTTCTCGCTCAAGGTCTTGGCGACCGGCTGGAGATCTCGCATCAGGACCTCCAGCTGTTTGAGCGTGTCGTTCAACTGACGATAACCGGAAGAACCGGAAGAGAAGCCGTCGAGCGTACCCTGCAGTTCCTTCAGCGTGTCGTTGATATTGCTCGGCAGCTGCTGGGTGGCCGGATCGGAAACGATGCCGTTGACCGACTCCGCAATCTGGCGCACCTGCTCGAGCGTCTGCTGTGAGGTCTGCATGGTCTGATCCAGACGAGTGAGAATCGGCTCGACCTGCAAGTTGTTGAGCTTGTCGAGCAGACTCGAAACCTTCTGTTCGATCTGCGCGAATCCGCCGGAGACGGTCGGGAAGACCGGTTTGCCGTCGAACTTCAGCGCTTTATAGGCCGAGGCGTCGTCGTCGAAGTTGAGATCGACGAACAGCGCGCCCGTCAGCAGGTTGCCCGCCTTGAGCGTAGCGCGGAGTCCGTATTCCGAGAACATGGTCTCGAAGCGATCGCGCACTTCCTGATCGTCGACGTCCTTATTGACATCCTGATTGCTGTCCAGGCGCTGCGGCTCGATCCGGATCAGTATCGGTATCGCGAACTGGGTCAACGAGTCGGGCTGCGGCGCGGTGAAATGCCACGGCACGCTGACCACGGTGCCGACACGGACGCCGCGATATTCCACCGGCGCACCTCGGCTGAGACCGCGGACCGTGTCATCGACCAGCATCACGTACTCGATGTACTGATCGTAAGTGCCTTCGCGGGCGCTCTCTTCGTTGTTGTAGAGGGTATAGGTCGCATCCTGCTTGGCGGCGTCGCCGCGATTGACGTCTTCCGGGACGCCGAAGGTCACGCCGCCGCTGATTAGCGTCTCGAACGAATCGAGGTTGACGTTGACGCCTTCGGAATCGAGCTGTACGTCGATGCCCGAAGAGCTCCAGAAGCGGGTGGTATCGGTGACCAGGCTGTCGTAGGGCGACTGGATGAAGATGCGGTGGCGCATTTCACGCTTCTCGGGATCGAAATCGGTGCTCTCGACACGGCCGACGGTATAACCCTGATAGGTGATCGGGTCCCCTGCGCTGAGCGAATTGCCCACCTGACTGACCAGGTTGATACGCAGTCCCGGAGCGTCGGGCGGGGCGACAGGTGGCTGCTCCAGGACATCGAAGCTGTCCTGAGCCTCGTCGCTCTTGCCGGGAGCGAGTTGAATATACGCGCCGGACAGCACGGTGTTCAGGCCGCTGATACCTTCGCGTCCGATGCGGGGCTTGACCACCCAGAAACGCGTATCGGCGTTGAGCATACGTGACGCGTCGTTGGACATGCGCGCCGTGACCACGGTATGTGACAGATCGTCCGACAGGCGCACGGCTTCGACGTGGCCGACCTGGACGTTGCGAGTCTTGATCAGCGTCTTGCCGGCCTCGATGCCTTCCGCATTGTCCATGTTCAGGGAAATCAACGGCCCGCGACTGGAGAAGTTGTCCCAGACCATCCAGGCGCCGATCAGCGCAGCCAGCAGGGGCACTATCCAGATCGGGGAGAGCCGCGATTGCGACACTCGTTTGGCGCGTTGCATCGAATCAGGCATCGTCGACTTCCTTGACAGGCGAATAGGGGGATTGTCGCTTGAGCGAGGCCGGCATGTGCGGCTGCATGTTGCGCGCATCCCAGATCAGGCGAGGATCGAAGCTGTTGGCGGCCAGCATGGTGATGACCACGACCGCAGAAAAAGCCAGTGCCGCCGGCCCCGGCGTGATCGACAGCAGCGACCCGGCGTGCACCAGCGAGATCAGAATGGCGACCACGAAGACGTCGATCATCGACCAGCGACCGATCAGCTCGGTGATCCGGTAAAGTGTCTGGCGCTTGTGCTTGAATCGGGACTCGCCCCGGCGGCGTACCGTGATGCAGAGCCAGGCCAAGGCAAATACCTTGCCGATCGGCACCACGACACTGGCGGTGAAGATGATCAGGGCAATGGGCCAATCGCCGTGACCTAGAAAGATCAATACGCCACCGACGATGGTCGAGGGCGTCGAGTCGCCCAGTGAGGTCGTGGTCATGATCGGGTAGAGATTGGCCGGAATATAGCAAAGCGTTGCCGCGATCAGCAGCGCCCAGGTCTTTTGCAGGCTATGCGGACTGCGAAAGCGTAGCGGCTCCCCACAGCGCTGGCAGCGCCCGCGCCCGAAGTGGTTGAGCCGACTCACGAGCCCGCAGGTCGGGCAACCGGTGAGCGCCTGTTCGGCGGCCGGCTGCCCCGGGCGGCAGCCCTCCGGTGCCAGCGGTTCCCCCGCCAGCGAGAACCACATCCAGTCCGAATCGATCGAACGTGTGGTCAGCAGCAGCAGCAGGGCGTAGACACAGAAGGACCAGAACGATGGCCCCAGATCGACCGAGGCCATGCCGGCGATCTTGATCAGACTGACGAGTGCGCCGACCACGAAGACATCGGCCATCATCCAAGGCCCCAGATGCGAAAGCGCGCGTGCGATCCGGTAGCTTCGAGGCAGCGGCCGGCGTTGCAGCAGACCGAGATGTAGCCAGATGACCGCCAGCAGATAGAAGGCGGGCAGCACGATGATGGTCAGCAGCACCAGAATACCCACGAAGGGTTCGTGCTGTGTGACCAGACTGGCCGAGGTATCGGTCAAGCGAATGGCATTACTGACGCCACGTGCCTCGAAACTGATGAACGGAAAGCCTATCGCCGCCAGCAGTGCGATCAGCGCGCTGATCGCGAAAGCGAGGCTGCGTTCCGCCGGCCGAAAGTGGCGATGGCTCAGCGTGTGGTCGCAGCGCGGGCAACTGGCGCGCTGGCCGGGCCGCAAGGGTGGCAGTGCTACCAGAAGGTCACATTCATGGCAGGCACGAAGACGCCGCCGCGTGCGCGTAGGCGTCAGAAAGGTCGCCTTCTTGGTGCCGTTGTCATTCGAGGCTGTTGCCAAATCGATACCTAGTGCAGGACAGAATCGTAAGGGGTGACGCAGTCTGTATCGGTCAGGTTACACTCTAACATACACTCATGCATGTTTAGTTTTGGAACTACTCGGAGCGAATGCGTGACACACTTGCAAAGTCGCGGAAATGCTCGTTAGTTCAGCCGCTTGCGTACTATAGTAGGTAAAAACATCATTATAATAGTCGGTGAAGGGAGATTTGCCGAAAGAAGTGCAATGGTGGCCTTTAACGACTTTCGGGCCGGATGGCGTGTGCAATCGGCCTTACAATTCCCCGCATCCGACGCTTGGTTCGTAATATCGGGTAGCCGAGCCCTCAAGTAAACCTTGGTAATGCGTAACAGGAGATCCTAACGTGTGGATGGCGCTAGCAGCTATTGTGCTCGGTCTTGGCGTGCTCGTCTGGAGTGCGGATCGTTTCGTGGACGGCGCTTCCGCGACCGCTCGCCATCTGGGGCTGTCGCCGCTGTTGATCGGCATGCTGGTGATCGGTTTCGGCACATCGGCACCGGAGCTGATGGTCTCGGCGCTGGCGGCCGTCCAGGGTAATCCGGGCCTGGCATTGGGTAACGCCTACGGCTCGAACATCACCAACATTGCGCTGATCGTAGGTCTGGTGGCATTGCTCAGCCCGCTGGCAGTTCACTCCCAGATCATTCGCCAGGAGCTGCCGGTGCTCGGTGTAATGACGTTGATCTCGCTGTGGTGCTTGCACGACGGCGTCATCTCGCGAATCGATGCGATCGTGCTGCTGGCGTTGCTGTTCGGGTTTCTGGGCTACAGCATCTGGCGTTCTCAGCGGCCGGGAAAGGATGCCCTGCAGACCGATATGGAAGCCGATGCCACAGGGCAGGACATGTCGCTCAAGCAGGGCGTGATCTGGACGCTGATCGGGCTGGCACTATTGATCGTCAGCTCCCGGTTTTTGGTCTGGGGCGCGGTGACTATCGCCGAAGCCTTCGGCGTCAGCGATCTGGTGATCGGGCTGACCGTGGTCGCCATCGGCACTTCGCTGCCGGAGCTGGCCTCTTCCATCAGCGCGGTACGCAAGGGCCAGCACGATCTGGTGCTGGGCAACGTGGTCGGCTCCAACCTGTTCAATACGCTGGCGGTGGTCGGTCTGGCGGGTGTCATTCGTCCCATTGATGTCGATCCGGCCGTGGTGGTGCGGGATTGGCCGGTAATGGCCGCGCTGACCGTGGCGTTGCTGGTGTTCGGTATCGGGCTCAAAGGACAAGGGCGCATCAATCGCCTCGAAGGAGGAGCGCTATTGGCCAGTTTTATCGGCTACACGTCCTGGTTGGTGATGAGCGTCATCCCATGAGCGTCGTCGCCTGTTGTCGATCATCATCGGACATTGCGTCCCGCCTGGCTGTCGCCCCGCTGAACGTCGGAACCCTGAACGTCGAAACGATGAACGTCGAAGCGTAGTGCGGTGCGCAACGCGATCTGACCGATGACGGCGGCCGTCGCCAGCACGATAGCCGTCGACAGGGCCGGGTTGTCCCCCAGCCCGGCCAGTGCGGTGCACAGTGCGCCGATTCCCATCTGGGCAAACCCGTAGAGCCCGGCAGCGGAGCCCACGACCTTGGGATTGATGCCCACGGCCAGCGTCAGCGCCGTTGGCCCGGTCATGCCCACGCCAAAGGTAAACAGCAGTACCGACGCCTCGAACGTGACTACGGAAGTCCAGCCGGACAGCACGATGACCAGCATCGAGATCCCTCCGGCCAGACTCAGAAGGCTTGCCGACAGCATCAGCCGAACCAGACCGATGCGGTGGATGGTGCGATTGGTGACCAGGTTGCCCAATGAGATGCTCAGGATCAGGGCCGAGAGATAAAACGCGACGTGGCTGACCGGTTTGCCCAGCTGCTCGACGAAGATGAACGGGGCGGAGGCAACGAAGGCGAACATCGCCGTGGTCACGCAGCCGCCGCCGATGGCGTAGCCGATAAAGGCTGGCGAACGCACCAGCGTGCGATATTCCCGTGCCAGCCGAGGGGCATCGACGCGACCGCTGGCCTTGGCGGTTTCCGGCATCAGGCGCCACACGAACAGCAGATTGCCGATGCCCATCATGCAGAGGGCCAGCAACACGGTGCGCCAGCCCAGCGTTGCCGTCAGCAGCGTTCCGACCAGCGGCGCCAGCGCGGGGCCGATGGCAACCACCAGATTGAGGACGGCGAGACGCTGTACGGCGCGATCCGGCGCCGCGGTGTCACGGATCATGGCGCGTCCCAGCGCCAGCCCCGCGCAGCCTCCGAACGCCTGGAAGAAGCGTGCCGCGATCAGCACCTCGACGCTCTGCGCCTGCCACGCGACGACCCCCGCCACGCTGTAGATCAGCATCCCCAGCATCAACGCTGGCCGTCGCCCCAGCGCATCGGAAAGCGGGCCGTAGAACAGCTGGCCGATCGCCAGACCGAGAATGTAGACGCTGATCGTCAACTGCATCTGAGCGTTATCGGCATCCAGCGCTTGGCCGGCGATGGGCAGCGCCGGCACGAAGATATGCATGGCCAGCGTGCCCGCCAAGGTAATCATCACCAGCATCCACAGAGCGGGCACGGCGCGTGAAGGCGTTGCCGGTGTGGCGGGCGACGTCGAACCGGGTTTGGACGTCGAATCGGCGGGATCGGTCACGAGGTTCCTTATCCTGGGTTATTCGCGTTGTTTTTAGCGCTGACGTTGATTCTGCACTGACGTTGACTCTGGACTGACGCCGGCCATGAGCGCATGACCAAACCAGTAGCGCGCTAGTCATTAAGATATTACGGGAAAGCGTCACCGCCGAACACCGCATCGCCCAAGGCCTTCTCGTGACGGGTATTTGTCAGTGTCAATTTTCCGCACGAGACGCTGACATATCGTCGCACCTCCGAGACCACCGAGTTGGCGGCGGCCGGTCCAGTGATGACGGCTCGTCACGGCGCAAAGCCTTTCGGTTGGCGAGCCGGCGCGATTTTACCTAGCTTGAGGGAAGAGACCGAGTCGACTGTGGCACGACCCTGAATCGCCGAGGTGCGACGAACTGCGACATCAGGACAGTTCGGTTCAAACGGTCACTGTCTTTATGATGAGTGCCGTTGTCCTCTTTATGATAAGTGCCGTTGTCCTTATCACCCGGGCCATGGTTCTTCTCTGGTAGTCGCGTCCGGCCGGGGCCGTTGCTGGCCGGTCACGGCGATTCGAGACAACGGTGGCGAACGATCAATGAGCAATCCCGAGGGCGGCGCATGTATGTTGCAACGCCCCGGCTGGCGAGGAGTCTGATATGGAGCTGGATCCGCTGATACTGTCGCGAATTCAATTCGCATTCGTGGTGGCGTTTCACGCCATTTTCCCGGTCTTTACCATCGGTCTGGCTTCATACGTGGCGCTGCTGCAGGGGCTGTTCGTGGCGACGCGCAACCCGCTCTGGGAGCGGCTGTCGATCTTCTGGACCAAGGCCTTTGCCGTGGTATTCGGCATGGGGGTGGTCTCCGGCATCGTCATGGCTTTCCAGTTCGGCACCAACTGGAGCAACTTCTCCCAGGCTGCCTCGAACTTCATCGGACCCTTGCTCAGCTATGAGGTGGTCACGGCCTTCTTTCTCGAGGCCGGTTTCCTCGGGGTGCTGCTTTTCGGTCGTCACAAGGTCCCGGCCGGGCTCCACCTGTTCGCCGCGATCATGGTCGCGGTGGGAACGTTCATCTCGGCGTTCTGGATTCTGGCTTCCAACAGCTGGCTACATACGCCGGACGGCATCGAGTTCCGGGATGGCCACGTTTTCGTGACTTCCTGGATCGATGCGATTTTCAATCCGTCCTTCCCCTACCGATTCGCCCATATGGCGTTGGCGTCGTTCCTGACGGGTGGCTTCGTGGTGTGTGGCGTCAGCGCCTGGTATCTGGTGCGTGGCCGGGAAGTCGAAGCCAATCGCAAGGCGCTTTCGATGACGATGTGGCTGCTGCTGGTGGCAGCGCCGCTGCAGGCGTTCGTCGGCGACGAACACGGTCTCAACACGCTTGAACATCAACCGACCAAGATCGCTGCGATCGAGGGCAACTGGGAGACGCAATCCGGCGCGCCGCTGCTGCTGTTCGCCATTCCGGATCGAGGGATACAGGGTAACCATTTCGAGATCGGCATTCCCAAGGTCGCCAGTCTCATTCTGACGCATGATCCTGCCGGTACGATTCCCGGCCTGCGGGATACGCCGGTCGACGAGCAGCCGCCGGTATGGATCACGTTCTTTAGCTTCCGGATCATGGTCGGGCTGGGTCTGCTGATGATCGCCTTTGCGATCGCCGGCCTGCTGTTGCGTCCGCGCGGCCGACTCTACACCTCGCGACTCTATCTGCGAGGCCTGCAGTTCATGACCGTGGCGCCATTCATTGCGGTCATCGCCGGCTGGTTCGTCACCGAAACCGGGCGTGCCCCGTGGATCATCTACGGCCACATGACCCAGGCTCAAGGATTGACGCCGTCGCTGACCGGGGGCATGGCGCTGTTCACGCTGCTGGGTTACATGGCGGTCTATGCGGTGATCTTCGTGGCCGGCATCTACTACCTGACCCGGGTGGTCGATCACGGCATGGAAGACCAGATCGACGAGATCGAGCGCCCGATGCGGCCACTCTCAACGACTCACGTCAGTTTCGACAAAGAAAACCCGACGAGCAGGGGTTAACATCATGGCGAATATCGATCTCTCGATCATCTGGGCGATTATCATCGCCTTCAGCATCATCATGTACGTGCTCATGGATGGCTTCGACCTAGGCCTGGGCATTCTTTTCCCGTTCGCGCCCGACGAAGATTCCCGCGACGTGATGATGAACTCCGTTGCGCCGATCTGGGACGGCAATGAAACCTGGCTCGTGCTCGGTGGGGCGGGGCTGCTGGCGGCGTTTCCGCTGGTCTACACGATCCTGCTACCGGCGCTCTACATCGGCGTGTTTTTGATGCTGGCCGGACTGATCTTTCGCGGCGTGGCGTTCGAGTTCCGGTTCAAGTCCTCTCGCCACAAGCGCTGGTGGAATCTCTCTTTCGCCGGCGGTTCGGCGGTCGCGACCTTTGCGCAGGGTTGCGTGGTTGGTGCCTACATCCAGGGGTTCGTCACCGAAGGTCGAGTCTACGCCGGCGGTGCCCTCGACTGGCTGACGCCGTTCAGCGTGCTGACCGGGTTCGGCATGATGGCGGGCTACGCGCTGCTCGGCGCCACTTGGCTGGTCATGAAGTCGGAAGGGCATATCAATCAGTGGGCGCGGCGTCTGATTCCCGGACTGCTGTTCGGCGTACTGGCGATCTTCGCCGTCGTGGGGGTCTGGACGCCGTTCATCGATGACGGCGTGCGCGAACGCTGGTTCGGCCATATCCAGATCATCTGGATTCTGCCCGCCTTGGCACTGGCATGCGCGTTCGGCATCTACCGCAGCATCAAGGCGGGCCGCGAGGTCATGCCGTTCCTGCTGACCATGGGCATGTTCGTCTTTACCTACCTCGGGTTGCTGGTCAGCCGCTGGCCCTACGTGGTGCCGCCGAAATTCACGCTGTGGGACGCCGCATCCGCGCCGGAATCGCAGCTGTTTCTGCTGATCGGCGTGCTCTTCGTCATTCCGATCATCCTCACGTATACCGCCTGGTCCTACTGGGTCTTCCGCGGCAAGGTTCGCGTGGGTGAGGGCTACCATTGAGAGCCGCGAGGCGATCCTCGAATTCGTCAGGCGCGAGCCATTCGCGGGCGTGGTTGAAGCAGCAGGCGGGCGATGTGCGGCCATGGTATCGCGGTGCGGTTGGCTGCGGATTGCTTGCCGGTGTTGCCACCCTGGTACAGATGGGCGCACTGGCCTGGCTTGTCGACCGGGTGGTGACGGACCAGGCCGCCCTTAAAGATGTGGCTGTCGGCGTGGTGGCGATCGTGGCCGCCATCATCGTTCGTGCCCTGGCGCAGTGGGGGCAGGAAGTTTGCGGCCAGGAGTGCGGCCTGCGGGTCAAGCAGCAGGTGCGCTCGCGTCTGCTGGCCCGCCTGCAGCAATTGGGCCCGGTGCGCCTGGCTTCCCGGCATAGTGCCGGCCTCGCCAGCCAGTTGGTGGATCAAGTCGAATCGCTGGAAGGTTACTACTCGCGCTTTCTGCCTCAGATGGTACTGGCGGCGGCCATTCCCCTGATCTATCTCGTCGTGGTGTTCTGGCTCAACTGGCTGGCGGCGATCTGGCTGCTGATCGCGGCGCCGTTGATCCCGCTGTTCATGGCGCTGATCGGGATGGGAGCGCAGCGCCTCAACGAAGCCCAGTTCCAGGCCGTCACCCGGCTCTCCGGACACTTTCTCGATCGCGTGCGCGGCATCGCGACGCTTCAACTCTTCGGCCTGGCCGAGCGCAGCGTCGAGGAAGTCAGCGAGGTCGCCCACGACTATCGCCGTCGCAGTCTCAAGACGCTGCGGGTGGCGTTTCTGTCATCGGCGGTACTCGAATTTTTCGCCGCCGTCTCGGTGGCGGTCATCGCCATCTATATCGGCTTCGGCCTGCTGGGTTATATCCAGTATGGTCCGGCGGAGCAGCTCGATCTGTTCAGCGGCCTGTTCATCCTGCTGCTGGCGCCGGAGTTCTTCCAGCCGCTGCGTACGCTGTCGCAGCACTATCATGACCGTGCGTCGGCCCTGGGGGCCGCGGGAGGTCTGGTGGCGCTGCTCGACGATGAGGTCGAGAATCCCGATGCAGCAGCGACGACTGGCGCGGTCGACGACGAGCGTTCCCGAAGCACGAAGGGCGATGCGGTCGAACTCGCGCCGGGCGCTGTACGCCTCGTGGACGTCGAACTTCGCCATGCGGGTCGGGAGCGAATTCTCGGGCCGCTCGCGCTCGACGTCGATGCCGGCGAAGTGGTGGCGTTGATCGGGCCCTCGGGCAGCGGCAAGTCCAGTCTGCTGCAACTGATTGCCGGGTTCATCGCGCCGAGTGCGGGGGCAGTGCACGTTCAGCGCGAGCCCGCCATTGCCTGGCTCGATCAGCGCCCGCTGATCATTCAGGGCTCGCTGGCCGAGAACCTGCGTCTGGTCGCCCCGGCCGCCAGCGACGATGAGCTTCGTCATGCACTGAATCAGGCGGGGCTGGGACGATGGCTCTCTTCGACACCGGCGGAGCTGGACACGCCGCTGGGTGAACGCGGCGTCGGGCTCTCCGGCGGCGAAGCACAGCGGCTGGCGCTGGCGCGGGTGTTTCTGTCGCCGGCGACACTGGTTCTGCTGGACGAGCCTACCGCGGCGCTGGATCCGGAGACCGAGCGCGCCGTGATTGCCGGGCTGACGCAACTGGCGGCCAGCGGGCGTACGCTGATCGTCGCTACCCATCATCCGGCGATCATGACAATGGCCAGCCGTCTCTACGCGATCGAGGCGGGCCGGCTGTCGCCCATCGAACGCCCGGATGCGTCTCGGGAGTTGCACTCATGAAGGCATTGATGGCATTGCGGCCCTGGCTTGGGGTCCTGACCGAGCGCCGCGGCCGGCTACTGCTCGGTGCGCTGCTGATGCTCGCCACGCTGCTCAGCGCGCTGGGGTTGCTTTCACTCTCAGGCTGGTTCATTACCGCGACGGCGGTCGCCGCGCTCAGCGCTTCGGGTTATCTGGATGTGTTCACGCCGGGTGGCGGCATTCGTTTGTTCGCCGTCTCGCGCACGGCCAGCCGCTATCTGGAACGTCTCTACAACCACGACACCATATTGCGGCTGCTGGCCGATCTTCGCGGGCGGGTGTTTGCGGGGCTGGTGTCACTCGACGCGCGGACCCTGTCGCGCGTCCGGGCGTCGCAGTGGCTCAACCGCCTGACGGCGGACATCGACACCCTCGATAACCTCTATCTGCGGCTGCTGGCGCCGCCGCTGGTCGCGCTGGTCAGCGTCGTGGCGTTCGCACTGTTCGCCTTTGTCTTCCTGCCTGCCGCCGGCATCGTTCTGCTGGCCATCCTGCTGCCGTTGGGCGTGTTTGCCATGGCCGGCTGCGCATGGTGGGGCTGGCACGCCAGCCACCGCCGGGTCGAGCGCCAGGAGCGGCTGCGCGTACGCGCGATCGAGCAGGTCGAGGGATTGGCGGAATTGACCAGCTACCGCGCGCTGGCGGCCCATCGCGAGCTCTGGGCTCGGGAAGAGCAGGGGTTGGTCGAGGACCAGCGCCGACTGGGCCGACGCACCGCCGCGGGCAATCTCGTCGTCACGCTGGGCATCCAGCTGGCGACCCTGGCGGTACTGCTGCTGGGGCTGACGGCATTGCGCGAAGGCCAGGTGAGCGGCCCGGTAATGGTGATGCTGGCGCTGGGAACGCTGGCGGTAAGCGAAGGGCTGGGCAATTTGCCGATGGCATTCACGCAGCTGGGCGCGACAGTGAGAGCGGCCGAGCGGCTCAATGCGCAGGCCGAATTGAAGACACCGCTGAGCGGCACGCCGGTGGAAGACGAGCCATCGAGCTCGAGCGGCGCCGCACCGTCGCTGGTCTATCGAGACGTCTCCGTGGTGCACGGTGAACGAGCCGTGTTCAGTGGCCTCGATCTCGCCATCGACCCCGGCCAGCGTATCGGCATCATCGGCGCCTCGGGCATCGGCAAGTCGACGCTGGCCCAACTGGCGGTCAGGGCCTTCGACCCGCAAGGCGGGTGTGTCGAATTCAATCACCAGGCTATCGCCGGGCTTGCCCCCGACTCGCTGCGCGCACGGATCGGTTATCTCACCCAGCGCAGCGAACTGTTCCACGATACCTTGGCGGTCAACCTGCGCATGGGCGATCCCGACGCCAGCGACGCCGAGCTATGGGATGTCCTCGAGCGGGTCGAGCTCAAGGAATGGGCGGAGACGCTGCCGGAAGGGCTGGCGACCTGGGTCGGCGAGCAGGGGCGTCAGCTTTCCGGCGGGCAGGCCAGACGCGTCGCGCTGGCGCGGGTGATGCTGCGCAACTCCCCGCTGGTGATTCTCGACGAACCGCTGAGCGGTCTCGATGCCGACACCGCGGCGGCAGTCAAGGAGACGCTGGATGTCTGGCTTGCCGGCCGCACCGTGCTGTTGCTGGGGCATGACCGTCAGGCGCTGCCAGCCTGCGACCACTGTTGGCGGCTGATGCCCGGCGAGCAGGGCAGCGAACTGGTCTGACGCTGTCTCTCTGTCTCATCCTCTTTGCTTTAGGATGGGTTCATTCGTCGCCTCAGTCGTCGCCTCAACTGCCACATCATTCAGGGCCCTGATCAGGCGACCGAGGCTACCGAACCATTCAGAGGGATCAAGCACATGAAGCCCGACGCTCAGCCATGGGATCAACGCAAGGATGTGCCTGATACGGGCAATACCGATGCTCACGATATCGATACTCACAATATCGATACTTACGATATCGACACGCACAAGATCGACACTCGGACGCAGGTGAGCTCCATCGAACCCGCCGACACGCTGACGCCCGCCGAACGCTATGCGGAGCTATTCGTCGATGTGCAATCTCGCCGGGTCTTCGCGGACAGCAAGACCTTCGTCGACTGCGTACCGCGCCAGGCACCCGAGGAGATTCTGGCTGCCTACCGCGCCGGCAGGGATGCACCGGGGTTCGATCTTTCCGCCTTCGTGCAGGAGCATTTCACTCACGAGGTTGTGCCGACACGCGATTACGTCTCGCCACCGAATCAGTCGCTGATGGTCCATATCGATGGTCTGTGGGACGTTCTCACCCGCCAGCCGCGCCAGCACCCTCGTTACTCGTCGCTGCTGCCGTTGCCCTATGCCTACGTGGTGCCGGGCGGGCGCTTCAGCGAGCTGTATTACTGGGATTCGTATTTCACCATGCTCGGCCTGGCCGAGAGCGGCCGACCCCATTTGCTACGGGCCATGGGCGACAATTTCGCCTATCTGATCGACACCTACGGGCATGTGCCTAACGGTAACCGCACCTACTACCTCAGCCGGTCACAGCCGCCGGTATTCGCGCTGATGGTCGATTTATTCGAGCATCACGGCGTCAGGCATGCGCGCGATTACCTGCCGCAGCTGCGCAAGGAACATGCCTACTGGATGGCGGGTGCCGACACGCTGCGTTGCGGTGAAGCGCACCTCCACTGTGTCCGCTTGAACGACGGCTCCTTGCTCAATCGCTACTGGGACGAATGCGACACGCCGCGTGAGGAAGCCTATCTCGAAGATGTCCTGACGGCGCAGCAGACGGCACGGCCGGCAACGGAGGTTTATCGCGATCTGCGTGCCGGCGCGGCTTCGGGCTGGGATTTCAGCTCGCGTTGGCTCGACGATGAAAAGCTGTCGAGTATCCGCACCACGGCGCTGTTGCCCATCGATCTCAACAGTTTCCTATTCAAGCTCGAAGCGCAGATCGCGCGGCTGAGCGCGGAGAACGGTGATGTCGAGACCGCCGAGCGTTTTCAGGACAAGATGGAAACCCGCCGCGAGGCAATCAACCGGTTGCTGTGGGACGAGAGCATCGGCGCCTTTTTCGACTTCGATTGGCAGCGTGATCAGCGACGCACGGCGCTAACCGCAGCGACAGTGGCACCGCTGTATGTCGGCCTCGCTAGTCACGAGCAGGCGCAGCGTATCGCCGAGGTGATCCGGGCCCGGCTGCTTGTTCCCGGAGGGATCGCCACCACCGAGGTTTTCAGCGGCCAGCAGTGGGACCGCCCCAACGGCTGGGCACCGCTGCAATGGTTGGCGATGCGTGGGCTCGCCCGCTATGGCGAGATGACCCTGGCGCGGGATATCGCGCACCGTTGGCTGACGACGGTTGGCAATCTCTACGAGAGCGAGAGCAAGCTGGTCGAGAAATATACTCTGACTCCCACCCAGTCGGGCGCGTTCGGCGGCGGGGGTGGCGAATATCCGCTTCAGTACGGTTTCGGCTGGACCAACGGTGTTACGCGTCAACTGCTGAACGAAGATCCTCGGCACGCCGCGCATCGGAGCCTGGCGGGAAAAAACCGGACAGGTCCGGAATAAGAAAGTCGCGCAAGTAAAACGTAGACATTTTGCCAATAGTGTCGACATTGTGAATGGCGCTATCGTAGTCGCTCTTTCCGAACCGCATCGACGATGCCAGGAGCGCCTATCATGGCCGGTTTCCAATGGGACGATCCCTTCCTGTTCGACCAGCAGCTCAGCGACGAGGAGCGCCAGATTCAGCAGCTGGCGCGAGACTACTGCCAGGAGCGCCTGCAGCCGCGGGTACTCGAAGCTTTCGAGCGGGACAGCTTCGATCGCGAGATTCTCCGCGAGATGGGCGGGCTCGGGCTGCTGGGGGCGACGGTTCCTGAAACCTACGGCGGCGCGGGCGCCAATCATGTCGCCTACGGGCTGATCGCGCGGGAAGTCGAGCGTGTCGATTCCGGTTATCGCTCCGCCATGAGCGTGCAATCCTCGCTGGTGATGTACCCGATCGAGGCCTACGGCAGCGAGGCGCAGAAGCAGCGTTATCTGCCCGAACTCGCGAGCGGCGAGATGGTGGGTTGCTTCGGCCTGACCGAGCCCAACGCGGGTTCCGACCCCGGCAGCCTGCAGACGCGGGCAACAGAGGTCGATGGCGGCTATCGCTTGAGCGGCCAGAAGATGTGGATCACCAACAGCCCGATTGCCGATGTCGCCGTGGTGTGGGCCAAATCCGACGCCCACGAAGGCAAGATCAAGGGCTTTCTGGTCGAGCGTGGTGCCGAGGGTTTCTCGACGCCGACCATTCAGGCCAAGGCATCGTTGCGTGCCTCTGTCACCGGCGAAATCGTGCTGGATGACGTGTTCGTGGCGGAGGACGCCTTGTTGCCCGGCGCCTCCGGCCTCGGCGGGCCATTCGGTTGTCTCAACAAGGCCCGCTACGGCATCAGCTGGGGCACCATGGGGGCGGCGGAATTCTGCTGGCACGCCGCGCGGCAATACACGTTGGATCGCCACCAGTTCGGCCGGCCCCTCGCCGCCACGCAGCTGGTGCAGGTCAAGCTGGCGGACATGCAGACGGAGATCGCCCTGGGTCTGCAGGCGTGTCTGCGCGTAGGGCGCCTGCTCGACGACGGCCAGGCCACGCCGGAGATGATCTCGCTGATCAAGCGCAATCACTGCGGCAAGGCCCTCGATATCGCTCGCCAGTCGCGGGACATGCACGGCGGCAACGGTATCTCGCTGGAGTTCGGGGTGATCCGCCACATGCTCAATCTGGAGACGGTCAACACCTACGAGGGCACCCGCGATGTCCACGCGCTGATTCTGGGGCGCGCCCAGACCGGCATCCAGGCCTTCGGATGAGCGCGACCAGCGAAGTGACTCAGCCGCTGGCCGGGCTCAAGGTGCTGGATCTCTCGCGGGTACTGGCTGGCCCCTGGTGCACCCAGCAGCTGGCGGATCTCGGCGCCGAGGTGATCAAGATCGAACGGCCGGGGCGAGGCGACGATACCCGGGCCTGGGGCCCGCCGTGGCTCGAAGACGTCAGCACGGGGGCAGGTGCCGAAAGGAAAGACTCGGCCTATTTCCTCAGCGCCAACCGCGGCAAGCGCTCGGTTGCTATCGATCTCTCGACGGCGGCGGGGCAGGATCTAGTCCGACAGCTGGCGCTGAAGGCTGACGTGGTGATCGAGAACTTCAAGGTCGGCGGCTTGGCCGCCTACGGCCTCGACTATGCGAGTCTCCAGTCGCTCAAGCCGGATCTGATCTATTGCTCGATCACCGGCTTCGGTCAGGATGGTCCTTATGCCGGCCGTGCCGGATACGACTTCCTGATTCAGGGCATGGGCGGCCTAATGAGTTTGACCGGCGAGCCCGACGACTGCGGTGGCCGGCCGATGAAGACAGGCGTGGCGATCACCGATATCTTTACCGGCCTCTATGCCGCCAATGCCATTCTGGCGGCGCTGCGTCGCCGGGATGCCACCGGCGAGGGCGGCTACATCGACATGGCGCTGCTGGATGTTCAGGTCGGCGTGCTCGCCAACCAGGCGCTCAATTACCTGACCAGCGGACAGACCCCGCAACGCATGGGCAACGCTCATCCCAATATCGTGCCGTATCAGGCTTTTGCCGCCTCAAATGGGTATCTCATCGTCACCGTGGGCAACGACAGCCAGTTTCGCCGCCTGTGCGAGGCGCTGGGCGAAGCCGAATGGGGAGTCGACCCGCGTTTCGCCACCAACGCGCGGCGTGTCGCCCATCGTGAATGTCTGGTCGGGCTATTGAGCGAGCGGCTGATCCGACGGCCCCGCGATGAATGGCTTGAGTTGCTGGAAGCCCACGGCGTGCCCTGCGGTCCCATCAACTCCCTCGATCAGGTCTTCGACGACCCGCAGGTCCGCCATCGTGGGATGACGGTGGAAAGCCCCATGGCCGATGGCCATCGGGCGAGATTGGTGGCCAATCCGATCACGCTGGACGGCCAGCGGATGACATCCCAACAATCGCCGCCGCGCCTGGGTGAACATACGCAGCAAGTCCTGCAGGACTGGCTGGCGCTGGATGGCGAGGCAATGGCCGATCTGCGTCGCCATGGTGCGATTGTCTGATCGACGCTGGCCAGGTTGCCGAGTGTCTAATCCCTGAATTCTAAATCCAGCCCCGTTCCTCGAGCCGTCCCCGGATGATCGGCACCGGCGTCATCAGGTGTTCGCGCATCAATCGGCTGGCGGCCGGGACGTCGCGGGACAGGATCGTCTCGAGCAGCGCCTGATGTTCGCGCTGCTTGTCGGCGAGCGCCTGTTCGGAAAAGACGGTCTGGCGCAGCCAGAGATGGCGATAGCGCTGGGCCTGATCGAACAGTGCCGCACGAGCTTGCAGCAACGGTGGACAGCCGCAGCCGGCGACCATGGCATCGTGCAGCGCCTGGTGCCGGGTATCCCAGCGTTCGAGCATCTCGTCGGCGTCCTGCACTCTGTCGATCTTGCTCAGGGTATGGGCGCGAGCGAGGATCGCCGCCTCCCACTCGTCGTCGCCGCGTTCGATGGCGAGCCGTATCAGCAGGCCTTCGAGTTCCGCGCGAGCGTCGTAGATGGCGTCGAGCTCGGCGATCGACATCGGTGCCACGCGGTAGCCGCGCTGGCTGATGCCGGTGACCAGCTGCTCGCCGATCAGCCGCGTCAGCGCCTCTCGCAGGGGGCCGACGCCGATCCCGTAACGGCTCCTGAGCTGACTCATCGCCAATTTTTCTGCCGGCGCGTAGTGGCCGCGCACGATATCGCCCTTGAGCCGGCGATAGGCTTCGAGCGCGGTCGGGGACTGGCTGGCATCGAGGGTCATGCGAATGGCCATTACGAGAATGTGTCGATATTGAACGGGAATATCGACGCCAGGGGAAGGGCCTCCAGGGCTAGCCGCGTTCGACCAGTGGCGGATTGCTGCGCTATCGGCGACCGCCCACAATGCCGGATAAGCGACCGCGCAGAATGTCGGGCAAGCGGTGCTGGCGAGATCGTCATCGCCTTCGTCTTCCGGGAGATAGCCATGCCGCTGACCACGCCGCACCAGATCGAGCAGCATATCGCCAGGACCATGGCGTTCTACCACCCGCGCTGTATCGATCCCCAGGCGGGTTTCTATCATTATCTCACCGACGACGGGCAGCGCTATAACCGTCACCATCGGCATCTCGTTTCCAGCGCCGGCTACGTGATTCTCTACGCGCGCCATGCCATCCATACCGGCGCTCCCGAGGCGCTGAAATGGGTGCGACACGGGCTGAAATTCATCGAAGAGAAGCATTATCAAACCCGTACCCAGGGCTATGCCTGGACGCTGGAGCACGGCAAGCCGGATGATGCCACCCACCGCGGTTATGGGTGGGCTTCGGTGATGTTGGCTTACGCCACGGCGCTGAAGGCGGGGATCGGCGAAGCCCGAGCCGGACTCGATCACGTTCACGCGCTACAGACCCGGCACTTCTTTGAGCCGCATTGGCAGCTGTACGCCGATGAGGCGGACACGCACTGGCAGTTGACTGGCTATCGCGGGCAGAACACCAACCTGCGCAGTTGCGAGGCGCTGATCGCGGCCTTCGAGGCGACTGGCGATGCCGCCTTTCTGAAGCGAGCGCTGAATATCGCCCGGACGCTGTGGCACAAGCTCGCGCCCATGGGTGATGGCTGGCTGTGGGAACATTACGACCGCGACTGGCATATCGACTTCGACTATCACCGCGATCAGCCCGACGATCTATTCCGGCCCTGGGGCTTTCAGATCGGGCATCAGATCGCCTGGGCCAGACTGATGATCGGGCTGGCACGCCACTGCCCGGCCGAAAGCTGGCTGATTCCCACGGCCCGGCGGCTGTTCATCGAGGCGGTCGAAAAGGGGTGGGATAGCCGCCATGGCGGCCTGGTCTATGGCGTGGACTTCGATCGCCAGCCTCTCAATCGCGACAAGGTGTACTGGGTGCAGGCCGAAGGCCTGGCCGTCGCCGCGATGCTCGGCGATTTGACTGGCGAAGCCCGCTATTGGCGCTGGTACGACAGAATCGCCAACTACTGCTGGCAGCACCTGATCGACCACCAGCACGGCGGCTGGTATCGCATTCTGACGCCGGACAATCGCCGCTATTCCAGAGAGAAGAGCCCGGCTCCCAAGACCGACTGGCAGATCCTGGGTGCGTGCTGCGACATTCTGCCGATCATGCAGCGCCAGCACGGCGAGCGTAAGACGGCGTCATCGGTCTGACGGTCTGGTCGGGCTTGTCGCGGGCGGCGTCTCATCAGCATAAGAGTCGATCGCCGTCTCTTTTGACGCCCCGGTCGACGCCTCTTCTGAAGCCCCGGTCGACGCCTCTTTCGAAGCTTCCGTCGAGGCTTCGGTCGACTTCAGAAGCGCGGCCCGTTCGTCATCCAGGCGGTGGCGAATATCGGTCCAGGCCGCGAAGGTGCTGAGATAAGCCTCGCCGGTCAGATGCTCGAGGAAGTCGCTGTTGCCGAGCATATCCATGACCGGGCCTTTGACCTCGGCCAGGTGCAGGGTCACTTCGGAATCCTTGAGCCGGGAGTTGATAGCCTCCAGGCTTTCCAGCGCCGAAGCGTCGATCAGGTTGACCGCCGAGCAGATCAGCACCAGATGCTTCATGTTTTCGCGGTCGGCCAGCAGACCGTAGACGGTGTCTTCCAGATAGCGGGCGTTGGCGAAGTAAAGGCTTTCGTCGATCCGCAGCAGGGCGATCTCGTCATCGACCTCCGCTTCATGGCGCTGGATGTTTCGGAAATGCTCGGTGCCTGCGAGACGCCCGACTTCCGCCGTATGCGGCCGACTGGTGCGATACAGATAGAGCGCCAGCGACACGCCGACCCCGGCCATGACGCCGGCTTCCACGCCCTCGACGAACGTCAGTAGAATCGTGATCAACATCGCCGCGAAGTCGCTGCGCGAGTAGTGCCAGGTCCTTTTGAGGCCGGGCAGGTCGACCAGCGTCATCGCCGAGACGATGATGCTGGCGGCCAGCGTGGCGATCGGCAGATAGGCGATCAGCGAGGTCAGGAACAGGATCACCAGCCCCACGCCGAGGGCGGCAAACGCCCCGGCAGCCGGAGTGCGGGCGCCGGCATCGAAGTTGATCACCGTGCGCGATAGGCTGCCCGTCACCGGCATGCCGGAGGTGAACGCTGCCGCGAGGTTGGCGGTCCCCAGCCCGACCAGCTCCTGGTCCGGTGAAATCCGTTCACGCCGCCGTGCGGCCAGCATCTGCGCCAGCGAGACCGACTCGATGAACCCGACCACGCTGATCAGGAACGCAGGCAGCAGCAAGTCGCGCAGCAGCCCCGGCTCGAACGACGGCAGGCTGAGCGGCGGTAAATGCGCCGGAATGTCACCGACGACATTCACGCCAAGTCCAGGAAGATGCAGTGCCCAGGAAGCCAGCGTGGTAATTGCGACCGCGATGACCGGCCCCAGGCGCACGATGAAGGTCGCAGTACCGGCGCTCAGCCCGAGCTTCTGAAGCCATGGGCCGGCGCGGCGCATCAGCAGCAGGAAGACCAGCGCGGAGACGCCGAGCACCAGCGTCGGCCAGTGAACGCCGCCGAGATGGGTCAGCAGATGCGTCAACTGCTCGATCAGCGTGAAGCCGGAACCGCCGATGCCGATCAAACTCGCGAACTGGCTGGCAGCAATCAGCACGCCGGAAGCCGTGAGCAGGCCGGAGACCACCGGATGGCTGAGAAAGTTGGCGAAGAACCCCAGTCTCAAAAGACCCATCACCGCCAGAATCAGCCCCGAGAGCATCGCCAGGGTCACGGCGGCCTGACTGTAGGCCGGGGTGCCACTTTCGAACAGCGGCGACAATGCGGCTGCGGTCATCAGCGAGACGATCGCCATTGGCCCCACGGCCAGGGTACGGCTGGTGCCGAAGATCGTGTAGAGAATCAGCGGCAGCATGCTGGCGTAGAGGCCGGTGATCGCCGGCAGCCCGGCGAGTATGGCGTAGGCCAGTGCCTGAGGGATCACCATCAGCGTGACGATGATCGACGCCACCAGATCCTCGCTCAGGAGGTGGCGGTTGTAGTAGGGCACCCAGCTGATGATCGGAAAGTAGCGTGCCACACGGGCGCGCAAGCGGATCTGCTCGCGCGCATCGGTTCCCGTCAATCGGCGCCAAAGGCTCATCGTCTCGTCCGGCTCCAGGTAATAAGCTTATCGTTGAACAGGATAATCAAGGCGTTAGATGGTGCGCGTACTCGGTGACGGGTGCAAGCCGGTGGGCGGCTGGAATCCTGCTTCTCGCAGTCTGATTCGAGTGGCAATGCTGTTGCGTACTTATTGTTGTACATGTACATTATAGCGTACCTAAAGTCCTGAGAGATAGAGCCAATGGATACGCTGAGCTATTCGGCCTTCCGCAGTCAGCTGGCCAAGACGTTGGATAAAGTCAACGACGACCACACGCCTGTTCTGGTTACCCGTCAGAATGGCAAGCCGGCCATTGTCATGTCGGTGGAAGACTTCAAATCTTACGAAGAAACCGCCTACTTGATGGCCAGCCCCAGGAATGCCGAGCGTTTGGGCCAAGCGATCGCCGAAATCGAAAGCGGTGGAGCCAAGGAGCACGGGCTGATCGAAGAATGATGCTCACTTGGGCCGAGAAGGCGTGGGAAGACTATCTCTATTGGCAGAGCACAGACAAAAAGACGCTGAAACGGGTCAATATGCTGATCAAGGACATCCAGCGGCAGCCCTTTAGTGGCCTTGGAGATCCCGAGCCGTTGAGGCACGGCTGGTCGGGCTACTGGTCGAGGCGTATCGATCGCGAGCATCGCCTGGTGTACAAGCCGACCGAGCAAGCGATCATTATCGTCCAGTGCCGGTACCACTATTGATCTCGAGCGATGTTTTTTGTCGAAGAATACGCCTTGAGTCACAACATGCAGATGGCAGGTGCCCTCATCGCGGCAACGGCATTGGATCGAGGGACCACTTTAATGACGGCCAACGATCGCCACTATCGCCATATCGATGGCCTCGAAATCGAGCTGTTTCGACCAAGCACCTGATAGTCGATGTTACGCGGCGAGAGCAACTGGGGTTGCAAATAAATCGATGAGCCATTCGAATCATGTCGCCGCGCCTTGTTCGCAAGGCGCTATCCCACAACCGCCTGTCACGGACTCATTTTTAGGTCGGGCATCTCGCGCGCCAGAAATTCCAGCGCCGCCGATTCCGCACTGCCTCGAAACAGGAACGTGGTGATATGTCCGCGGCCGTTCATCCACAGCAGCTCGACGTGATTGCCGTCATCTTCGAGTGCCTGCATGAATTTCTCGGGCTGCTCGGGCGGTACCAGGTCGTCCCAACTGCCGTGAAACAGAAAGAAGGGCGGCGCATCCGAATGAACGTGAAAGATCGGCGAGGCCTCGGCGTATGCCGTCGGGCGCTCGGCCTGGGTGCCGTTCATCAGTTGAATCAATAGGCGACCGCTGTCCCACAGCCGTAAATCTGCCGGTGTGCCGCCGGAAATGACCGCAGCGAACCCGGTGTCGCGCCCGCCGTACGGGGCATCCAGGTCGCTGTCCGTGCCCGCCACCAGAGCCAGCAGGCTGACGAGGTGTGCGCCGGAAGAGTAACCGAATCCAGCGATACGCTGCGGGTCGATGCGCCATTGCTTCGCGTGATCATCGATCCAGTGCCGCGCGACCTGCAGATCTTGCAGTTGCGCCGGGAAACGATACTCGGGTGCAAACCGATGGCTGACGTTGACCACCACGTAGCCGCGTTTCACGAACCGCTCGGCGATCGGCGTCATATCATCCCGCGTGCGGCCTTCCCAACCGCCGCCGTGCACCATCATTACCGCTGGCCGTCGGGCCTCATCTCGGGTTTCAGGCAGATAGACATCCGCCTGCAGCGCCTGCGGCCAGTCCGGTGGGGTGTAGGTCTGATCCTCAAGGACTCGATAGTCGAGCTCGTGGGGCTGTTGCGCCGACGGGGGCAAATCATCGTCGGGCGCGTTGACGTAAGTGGTGCAGCCGGCCAGAGCCAGCGGCAGTAGCAGGGCAGACAATAGACAACGAGCTGTCGCCGACAGTCTCGGGAATGGGAAACGCTTGGGCATCAGCCAGGTCCTTGAAACGGTTAAGTGGACTTAGCCTAGGGCCCACGCTGATGAAGTGCCAATCGGAAGTGGACGATTCCCGCTCAGTCAGCGATCGCCTGCTTTTCCAGCATATCCAGCATTTCGTGGGTATAGGTCTTCTGCGAACTCACTGCGCGCTGATACAGTTCGTGCAGCGTATGGTTTCTGCTCGAGAGGCTCTGATCGATATTGTTGCCTTCAAATTGGGTCATCAAGGATTTAGCGTCATCGATGATCTGCTGTAATGCTTTCAATACTGACTTGTAGTCTTCAATATTCATTAGCTTTTACTCTAACACTGTATCTGAAACAGAAATCGGGTGAAGGTGATGGAGCCGGGCAAGTCGAGCAAGACATGCCGGCGCCCGAAGATACCGAGTTTGCCGATCACGTCGAACGGCTGATTATGCCGAAGCGTCGAGCAGTCGACCGCCGTTGTCGCTGGTGAAAGCCTCGGCAATTTGCACCATTTCCTCTGCGGGGATCTGCCGAATGATCTCGCCGGTCTCTCTATCGACCACCTGCGTAATGACGCGACTATCGAACTCGCTGAGTTCGAAGCGCAAACCGTACTGCCGCATGACGTCATTGAGTTCGCGGACCTGATCGCCCATCGCTCCACTGAAGATCGTCGGGGAATCGGCCCCCCGGGCGGCGCTGTCACTATCGAGCACAGGCCCGGTGCTCTGAATCAAGATATCGAGCCGTTGCTGGGGTGACGCGTTCGATGATAGATCCAGGTGGAGTGTCGCCATATCGACTGCGGTAGGCATGACTATTTTCCTCGAGGGATAAAATCCGAAAGGTCGGGGTACCGCACGATTGCGACAAGCGCTCTTGATGACTCTGTCGCTCGGCCCGTACTGTTAGGGCCTATCCACGGTCTAAAAGCGACGGGGCATCTACCGGTGGCTGACGACACCAGTCTCTAGGGTTATCGACGGCGATGCGATAATCTGAAGGGGGACGGTCCAGGCGGGTGCAAACTCACTGGCCGCGTTCGCGTCTCAACGGGCATTAGTATTAAACGTCGGCCTAGCCGCCAGTCGATGTTTTCCATCGAGATGTCTGTCTAATCCATGGAGGGCTGTCGGCTTTTTTCTATCGGTGAAGATTCACGGCAGAGCTGATTTAGTACCGATGGCTCGGATTCTACAAGATCGAGCATCGCGTGCGTATAAGCCTTTTGTGACTTCACCGCACGTTGATATAGCGCGTGCACTTTATGGTATTCCGCCGGCATCGACTGGTCGGCATTCTCGGCTTCGAACTTTGCCACCAATGCCTTGGCATCATCGATAACCTTTTGCAGTTCCTCGATAATGAATTCGTAATCTTCTATTGTCATTGGGGTCGACCTGGGTACCGACATTTTAGGTGCATTGAATCACGGGCAAGCGTGAGTGGTTAAACCGATGAAAGGGTCGTTTAAGCGTTTCATCGTGGGTTAAATTTGGATGCAAAAAGGCCGGCTTGCGCCGGCCTTTAATTACCACATCAACTGCGTGTCGCGAATTACTGTAGCAGAGACAGAACGCCCTGCGGAACCTGGTTGGCCTGGGCCAGAACCGAGGTGCCGGCCTGCTGCAGGATCTGCGCGCGCGTCATGTTGGAGACTTCGACCGCATAGTCAGCGTCTTCGATGCGCGATTTGGCAGCGGAGAGGTTGGTGGTCGTGGTGCTCAGGTTGTCGATGGCGGATTCGAAACGGTTCTGAACCGCACCGAGATCAGAGCGCATGCCGTCGACTTTACTGAGTGCGGCGTCGATAGTTGAAAGAGGCGATGCACTCTTGGTCGACACTGTAACATTATCGCCGTCAGCAATTGTGGTTTCACCGGCCGGAGCATATTCCAAGGCTTTGCCTGATGTTACTGCGCCAGAGTTTGGATCAATGTTAGCCGCGTTGTAGCTAACGTTTCCTGCGCCATCATCGGTCTTAACTGCGTATTGGGTATTACCGTCAGCGTCATCATATGAAACCAAACTCTCTTCAGCGGTGAAGCGAGATTGATCAGTAGCGACTGTAGCAGTCATATTGCCGTTTACGTTGAACCCCGTAAGCCCGAGTTCGTCAGAGTCCATCTTCTGCAGCGAGATGGAAATTGTCTGACCGTCGTCGGCGCCAACTTGGATGTCGATAGTCGTTTTTGATCCATCGAGGACTTTGGTGCCGTTGAAGTCGGTTTGAGCGGAAACGCGGTCAATCTCTTCCAGGCGAGCGTTGATTTCATCCTGGATGGAGCTCAAGTCGCTCTGTGAATTGGTGCCGTTGGTTGCCTGCACGGTCAGTTCACGCACGCGCTGCAGGTTGTCGTTGATCTGGTCCAGCGCGCCTTCAGTGGTCTGAGCCAGCGAGATACCGTCGTTGGCGTTACGGCTTGCCTGGCTCAGGCCGGTGACCTGAGAGGTCATACGGTTGGCGATGGCCTGACCGGCGGCGTCGTCCTTGGCGCTGTTGATGCGCAGGCCGGAAGAGAGACGCTCCATGGCGGTCGACAGATCGTTCTGAGACTTGTTCAGATTGTTCTGACCGATCATCGAGGTGATGTTGGTATTGATAACTGCCATTGTCGTGATTCCTTATCTCGGTTAAGAGGGCGCTTCTCAAAAGAGACCGCAACCTTAGGCCTGATCCGCTGCGCTCATGGCAGGTGTTGCCGGACCTTGCTGCAACGGCTCCGTCGCCGTTGATCCAGTTATCGGCGCTACCCGGGTTCGCTTTAGGACGATTTCGCTTTTTTGATGTAGATGTTTGTAATGATTGGTAACGAGCTACGAGCTACGAGCTACGAGCTACGAGCTACGAGCTACGAGCTACGAGCTAC